>DEIP01000008.1:13911-16634 GCA_002352605.1 Desulfobacteraceae bacterium UBA2771
GGTATTTTGCCTTTTTCCAGCACATCGGCCACCACATCGATTCTCGCCAGGTAGATAAATTTGCCTTCATCGATCAGGTTTTTCACCTTGGCGTGGTCTGCCTCGATGGCAATGCCGGCATCGGCGGTGGCAACGGATACCATTTTTACATCGTTTTCCGGTTGTCCATCGGACGTCCGGCCTGCAACCACATCCGGCTGCAGTTTGGCTGGCNNCCGGTAGCGGCTTACCTTCGGCGATGGCTTGAAGGGCATCGATATGTTTGGCAATATCCACTTCATTGCTGGTGAACACATCGTTCATCAATGCCTTGAGGGTATCGGCGGCCATGAGCAGAACATTGACGATTTCGGGTGTCGGAACCATCTCCCGGCTTCTGATTTTTCCAAGGATGCTCTCCATCTCGTGGGTCAGGTCCTTGATGGTGGTCAGGCCCATGAAACCGGCGCCACCCTTGATGGAGTGTGCGGCCCGATATACTTTGTTGACGAGATCTTCATCAATGTCGACGCCGGTCTCCTCGATGGCCAGCAGATCGTTTTCGATATCCGCCAAATGCTCGATCGATTCCTCTAGATACATCTGTAAAGTTTCGTCGTCCTGAATGGTCATGGTGTGCTCCTTTTACCGAAAGATGATCCCGATCAATCCGATCAGTCAACCCGTTGTCGAATCCAATTGCCGTCGCGACGAACGTTTTTTTTAGCCAAAGCGGGTGGCGGATCGATGTGCCAAACGAATTGAAAGCCGGTTTGTGATTGGCGTTCCCAACGATTACAGATGCCTTAGAAATCGGGCATTTTGCGCTCAGGCGATGCCACCGCGTGGTTTCTATGAGCCTATATCCGTCAACCCGTGAAAAACTTTAGTTGTTTCTACGCGCAACAATCGTGAAAGGCTTTTGGGGAAAGGAGAGAGTCCGTCGGGAAAGCCGGCAATCTACGTCCAAGCTTTCCGACAGACATGTAGATGTGAACAAATCGCCACAGGCGCCTTGTTACATGGATGTGGAGAATAACCCGGCTTTGAGATATTCACGATTCAGCCGGGCAATGTTGGTGATGGAGATCTCTTTGGGGCACTCGGCTTCGCATTCCGTTTCATTGGTGCAATTGCCAAACCCCAACGCATCCATGGTCCGTACCATATTCAGTGCCCGTTTGGCCGCTTCCGGTTTTCCCTGGGGCAGAAGTGCCAGCTGGGAAACCTTAGCGCTGGTGAACAGCATGGCCGATGCATTGGGGCAGGACGCCACACAGGCACCGCAGCCGATGCATTGGGCCGCATCCATGGCCAGGTCCGCCACGTCCTGGGAAACGAGAATGGCATTGGCGTCCTGGGTGCCGCCGGTTTTCACCGAAACATATCCGCCGGCCTGGATGATCTTATCCAGGCTGCTGCGGTCCACGGCAAGGTCTTTGATCACTTTGAAGGCCATCGCCCGGAAAGGTTCGATGGCAATGGTATCACCGTCGGCGAAATGGCGCATGTGCAGCTGGCACAATGTGGTGCCCTTTTCCGCGCCATGGACCCGCCCGTTCACCACACAGCCGCACATGCCGCAGATGCCCTCGCGGCAGTCATGATCGAAAGCGATGGGCGCCTTCTCATCGATCGTCAGCTGGTCGTTGACCACATCCAGCATCTCCAGAAAGGACATGTCGGTGGATATGTTCTCGGCATGATAGGTATCGAACCGTCCCTTGTCTTTGGGTCCGTTCTGGCGCCACACTTTCAGTGTCAAATTGATCGTCTTTGTCACTTGTAGCTCCTTTGCGTAAGTTTGACGTTCTCAAATTCCAGGGGCTCTTTGTGAAATTCAGGTTCCCGGTCATCCCCTGTGTGCTCCCATGCCGCCGCATGACAGAAATTGTCATCATCCCTGAGGGCCTCGTGCTCCTCGGTTGCAAACTTTTCGTTGAAGTGGCCGCCGCACGACTCCTGACGCGCCAGGGCATCGATGATCATCAGCTCTCCAAATTCGAGGAAATCGGCCACCCGTCCGGCACGCTCCAGGCTTTGATTGAAATCGGCATTGGCTCCGGGCACACGAACATTTTCCCAGAATTCGGCGCGCAATTCCTGGATCATTCTGCGGGCCACTTCAAGGCCTTCGTTGTTTCTGGCCATACCGCAATATTCCCACATGATACGGCCTAAGGTTTTATGGAAGTCGTCCACCGTCCGTTTTCCGTTGATGGAGAGCATCCGATCAATGCGGCCGGTCACCTGTTTTTCCGATTCGTCGAAGGCCTTGTGGCCGGTGGTGACGTCCGCCTTGGCGTTGCCGTCCAGGTAGCCACCGATGGTGTAGGGCAGCACAAAATAGCCGTCCGCCAGGCCCTGCATGAGCGCACTGGCCCCTAGCCGGTTGGCCCCGTGGTCGGAAAAGTTGGCCTCACCCAGTACGAACAGTCCCGGCAGATTACTCATCAGGTTGTAGTCCACCCACAGGCCGCCCATGGTGTAATGAATGGCCGGGTAGATCATCATGGGCGTCTGGTAAGGATCTTGGGCCGTGATCTTTTCATACATCTGGAACAGGTTGCCGTACTTCTTTTCGATGACATCCTTCCCGTTTCGATTGATGGCATCGGCGAAATCGAGGTAAACGGCCTGGCCGGTCTCGCCGACGCCCTTGTTCATGTCGCACTGCTCCTTGGCGTTGCGGGAGGCCACGTCCCGGGGCACCAGGTTGCCGAAACTGGGATATTTGTTTTCCA
>DEIP01000008.1:16693-57814 GCA_002352605.1 Desulfobacteraceae bacterium UBA2771
GGCACCCATACCCGACCGTCGTTGCGCAGGCTCTCGCTCATCAGGGTCAGCTTGCTCTGGAAGGTGCCGTGAACCGGGATGCAGGTGGGGTGAATCTGGGTAAAGCAGGGATTGGCGAAAAAGGCGCCTTTCTTATAGGCACGGTATGCTGCGGTCACGTTGGAGGCCATGGCGTTGGTGGAGAGGAAAAACACATTCCCGTAACCACCGGTGCACAGGACAACGGCATCGGCGGCATGGCGTTCCACTTTCCCGTTGATCAGGTTGCGGACGACAATGCCTTTGGCATGGCCGTCGATCACGACCACGTCCAGCATTTCACGGCGCGGGAACATCTCTACCTTTCCCGTGGCCACCTGGCGCATCAGGGCGCTGTAGGCGCCCAGCAGCAACTGTTGACCGGTCTGGCCCCGGGCGTAGAAGGTGCGGGAGACCTGGGCACCGCCAAAGGAGCGGTTGTCCAGCAGACCGCCGTAATCCCGGGCAAAGGGGATGCCCTGGGCCACGCATTGGTCGATGATGTCGTTGCTCACCTGAGCCAGGCGGTAGACGTTGGCCTCCCTGGCCCGGAAATCGCCGCCTTTAACCGTGTCATAGAACAGCCGCCAGATGCTGTCGCCGTCGTTTGGGTAATTTTTGGCGGCGTTGATGCCGCCCTGGGCGGCGATGCTGTGCGCCCGCCGCGGGCTGTCCTGGATGCAGAAGGTCTTTACATTATAGCCCAGTTCGGCCAGGGTGGCCGAGGCCGAACCGCCGGCCAGGCCGGTGCCGACGACGATGATGTTGAATTTCCGTTTATTGGCCGGATTAACCAATTTCAGGTCAAAGCGGTGCCGGTCCCATTTCTCGGCAATCGGTCCGCCGGGTATTTTCGCATCAAGTGCCATGGTATTTCCTTTCTGGACGGGTTGGGGGTGGGCAACCCCGTAATGTTTTTAAAAGGTGGCCGAAGCCTGGGGGTCGTGCCAGTCGGCCCATCAGGCCAGCAGGAAAATGTATACCGGCAGAAAGCCGAATCCGATGCCCACCACCACGGCAAAGGCGGTGCCGACCATGCGGATCAGAGGCATGTATTTGGGTTGGTTGGCGCCTACCGTTTGGAAGGCGCTCCAGAACCCGTGGCTGACATGAATGGCTGCGATCACCATGGCCACGATGTAGACCACCACATAGCCGGTATTGGAAAAGGCGTCGGAGACGATGGTGAATATGGTGGTGTTTGTCTTGTCGACGAAGTGGAAGTTCAACAGGTGAAAAATGATGAAGGCCAATATCAGGGCACCGGTGTAAGGCATGGTGGCGGATCCGAATGTTCGGCCACCGGCGGTTTTGTTCACCGCATAGCGTACCGGGCGGGCCTTCAGATTGTCCAGGAAAAGGAACAGGCCGGTAATCACGTGAACCAGAAACAAGCTCAGCAGCACCAGTTCGGCCACTGTCAGCAGCGGTCCCAGGGCGTGAAGATGCTCGGCATAGCCGTTGAATGCATCCTTGCCCCCGTAGATGGTCAGGTTGCCAGCCAGGTGGGCTGCCAGAAACCCGCAAAAACTAAAACCCGTGATGGCCATCATCAGTTTTTTCCCGATGGATGACCCCAGCGTGCCGGTAATCCAGTTCATCGTCGCCTCCCGTTTGAAGTAGTTGCCAGAATTATTGACCAAGGGAGTCATAATATTGTGCGTTCTCATTACTGTCAATAGATAAATTTAGCCACCATGAGTCCCGTTCAGTATCGACGGTGCGGTGAATGTTGGGTTCAGGTGAGCGCCGCTTTGGCCTAAGGTACGATTGCATGGATCGTTCGGTTTCGGACGGGCTTTTTGCGCGTAAAGCCTTGAACCGCGGACCTTCAAATGTCAAACTGCTTGACACCATCTGGTGGCTTGTATAGGTATACGAAACCTTTTTTAAAGGGTGGTGACCCATTGACCATGTCGAGCCGATTGTTGGTTGGTTTCCGGGCAACGTGACGTCCACGACACGGATCAATCCTTTACCTTCTTGGAGAGACGGATATGATGCCTAACCAGATGGATTATATTCACATTATCGGCAACGCCAGCCTGATGGTGAAGTTCGTCCTGCTCTTGCTGCTCTTCTTTTCCGTGATGTCCTGGTCTATCATCATCATCAAGCTTCGGTATATCCGCAAGGCATTCAGGGAATCTGACATCTTCATCGACTATTTCTGGAAAAGCCGTGACCTGGCTGGCGCCTTCACCAAGGCCAAGCAGCTGGGCGGAAGCCCGGTGGCCCGTATCTTCAGGATCGGGTACGCCGAACTGCGAAAACTCAACCCCAGCGGTAAACCGGGTGATGAGGCGGGTTCCCATGAGTGCGCCCCCTCTTTGCGCCAGGGTTTCTCCGGCACCGACAACGTGAAACGGGCCCTTCGACGAGCCATCAATACCGAGATGACCCGTATCACCCAGATGGTCCCATTTCTGGCCACGACCGGCAATACCACGCCGTTTATCGGGCTGTTCGGCACCGTGTGGGGCATCATGAACTCCTTCCAAGGCATCGGGCAGCGCGGTTCGGCCAGCCTTGCGGTGGTGGCGCCGGGCATCTCCGAAGCCCTGGTGGCCACGGCTGCCGGCCTGGCAGTGGCCATTCCCGCCGTGATCGCGTTTAACCACTTTACGCAAAAAATTCGCGTGATCGAGACGGAATTGCACAGTTTTTCGGCTGATTTTCTAAACATTCTCGATCGTGATATCCTGAGGTAAAAGGAGGCGGCATGGCAATCGGCGGCGGCAGTGATCGGCTCATGTCGGAAATCAATGTGACACCGTTTGTGGATGTCATGCTGGTGCTGCTTATCATATTCATGGTAACGGCACCCATGATGGTTCAAGGGGTCGATGTGACGCTTCCCGAGGCGAATGCCAAACCCATGGTGTCCGATCAAGAAAACCTCACCGTGACCATCGATCGGGATGCCAACGTCTATATCAATGATTTTCAGGTGCGGATGGATTTTCTCAAAGAGAAACTGGAGAAGATTCTTGCGGGAAAGACGGACCGGGAGGTTTTTTTCCGGGCGGATAAAAATGTGTCCTACGGCGTTGTCGTGGGTGTGATGGCTCGAATCAAAGCTGCCGGCGTCGAAAAACTGGGTATGGTGACCGACCCCTTCGACGATACCACCATGGGTAAAGCTTCCGGTAAAAAAGGGTGATGAAAAAGAATATCCGCGTTCCGGTGTCTTTCAGCCAGGACCTTCGGGGCGATGGGAAGATGCCTCTGTTCTATCCCGTGCTCATCTCCTTTATCTGTCACCTGGTCTTCCTGGTGTTCTTCGTGGCTACGCCCAGTCTGAAATCTGAAGAAAATCCGGTCCGTTCGGTGATCAATGTCAGCATGGTCTCCTTTAAGAACCCCGCCCTGCAGGTTGCCGAGAAGTCTGCCGTGGCAAACAAGGCCCCCAAAATCAAAAAACCTGAGGTGGTGAAAATGCCGACCCCGGCACCACCGGTCCAAAAGGCGGCCAAGGTCCTTGATCAATTTCCGCCAAAGCCAAAGATTTCACTGAAAAAAAAGACTTTCAAATCCACCCGGGTGGTCAAACGCGCCATCGACCAGCTAGAAAAAACGGCGGATGTCAAAATGGATGAACAGGCAAAAACGGTTCAGCCGGAACCACTCAAATCCGCTTTGGAAAGGCTCAGGAAAGAGGTGCGTGAGGCCGAGGCCGTCCGATCGACGGTATCCGGGAAAAGTGCTGATCGTTCATCCGGAAAACCGGGTGGAAGAGTGGGAACGTTTAATGAAGACGGGAAGCGGGCGGCCGAAATGATCGATCTGTACCGCCTCGAAATTGCATTCCAGATTCAGAAAAAATGGGCCTTTAACGAGCAATTGGCCGGTGGCGACCAGTCTTTGGTGGCGGCCATCGTTTTCAAGGTGATGCCCGATGGCGAAATCCGGGATATCTTTTTCACGGATCGATCCGGAAATACCTATCTGGACGAATCGGCGTATAAGGCCATTGTCAAATCCAACCCGGTGGACAGGCACCCCAAGCGGTTGGTTCAACCTTATGTGGTCATGGCCATTCGGTTTACCCCCAAGGGTGTCCGTTAATCGTATCCTGACGTTGCTTGAGGCGTAACGTAGATATGGGACTCTTTACGAATCTGTCGAAAATGACCATAAACATCAACCGAGGACCCATATGATATGTTTAGACGCCGATTGACGATTGCCTTGTCTGTGTTACTCCTGCTGCTGCCCTGGCCGGTTGCCGCGATGCCATACGACTATATTGATATTTCCAACCCTTTTCTTCGCAAGACTCCCATTGCCGTGCCGGTGTTTAAGTCCGCCACGCATGATCCCGCGGCGATGGCAGCGGCAAGCGTCACATCGGCGCGCCTGGCTTATTATCTGAACTTTACCGGCTATTTTACCCTCAGCGACCCGGGCGCCTTCCTTGAAGACCCGCAGAATATGAATATCACCGGATCCGGTTTGCGTTATCGGAACTGGACGGCTATCGGTGCCGAAATGCTGGTAACCGGCAGCGTGGTGATTCGGGATGACGATACCGAATTCGAGCTTCGACTCTTCGACACGATCAAGGAAAAGATGCTGGTCGGAAAACGGTATCGGAGCACTGCCGACAACTACCGCCAGGTGGCCCGGCGGTTTTGCAGCGAGGTGATTTTTGCTATTTCCGGCAGCCGCGGATTTTTCGATTCGAAGATTGCATTTGTATCCAACGGAACCGGCCACAAGGAAATTTTCCTGTGTGAATTCGATGGCAGCAATGTCCGCCGATTTACCCGCCACAAAAGCATCTCGCTCTTTCCCGACTGGTCGTCGGATGGCCGGTGGATTGCCTACACCACCTATGCGGACAGGGGACCCAAGATCCGTATTCAGCATGTGAGGGAAAACAGGGTCGCCAAAATCGACAAGCCGGGCCTGCAGGCGGTGCCGGCCTGGGTTCCCGGCAAGTTTGAACTGGCGGCGAGCCTCTCCTTTTCCGGTGATCAGGAAATTTATCTGTTGACCGGAAATGGGAAAGTGATTAAAAGATTGACAAGCAGCGCGGGGATTGACGTCGAACCAACATGGTCTCCGGACGGCAGGCGCTTGGCGTTTGTGTCCAAACGATCGGGCAGTCCGCAGGTTTATATATACGACACCGTTTCCGGCCGGGTTCAACGGCTAACCTTTGAGGGTCGCTACAACACACAGCCCAGCTGGTCTCCGAAAGGAGACAGAATCGCTTACTCCGCCATGAATAATGGCGTCATTGACATCTTTACCATCAACCCCGAAGGCGGCGAGCCCTTTCAGCTCACGGAGAATCAGGGAACCAATGAGGCCCCGACATGGGCCCCCGACGGCAGCCTTGTTGCTTTCAGCTCGACGCGAGAGGGGAAAAGCAGGATATACGTGATGACCGCTTACGGAACCGATCAGAGACGCCTGTTTACCTTGTCCGGTGAGCAGTCCAACCCAAAGTGGTCCCCGAATATCTTTAACCCATGAGTTATTTCCGTACCCGAAAAAGGAGGAGGAGGAGAAGATGATGATGAAAAGAAAGTGGATCATTCTGACCATGCTGTTTGTTATTCCCGCCATGTCGTTGACGGTCTCCTGTGCCAAGAAACCCGTCGCGACCGTGCCGTCTGCGGCGGAAATCGCCGCCGAAGAAGCCGCCGCTGAAGAAGCCGTCCGTCAGGCGGAACTGGAAAAACAAAGAGAGATCGAAAGTCAGAAACAGCTGGAAGCGGAACGCCTGGCTGCCGAACGCGCAGAGCAACTCAAAGCTGAGGCCATAGAACGGGATATGATGATGGCCATGAATCGTTTCCTCAACGAAAATGTCTCTTTTGAATTCGACAACTTCACTCTGGATTATCAGGCCCAGGAACTGCTGAAGCAAAAGGCCGTGTGGCTGCGGGACAATCCGGATGCCAACGTTGTCATCGAGGGGCATTGCGACGAGAGAGGCACCAACGCCTACAACTTGTCCCTGGGTGAACGCCGTGCTGAAAGTGCCAAAATGTTTCTGGTGAACCTGGGAATATCCGATACGCGCTTGACCACCATCAGCTACGGTGAGGAGAAACCCGTCGACATGGGCCGGGACGAAGAGTCCTGGGCCAAAAACCGGCGTGCCGCTTTTGTTCTGGAGTAAGTTGCTTAATGTTGGTTGTTGACAACCCGCATCATTCGATCCATCCATCCGGCGGCGAGCGGGTGGAAACGTATCCAGCCCTGTTATAGCCCACCGAATATGCAGCAATCGGCTATGAATTCAGTCGTTGCTGCATATTCTATATGGGACTTCATCATCGTGGGAAGGTGAGCATGCATAACAAAACCTTATGGGTTGCCCTTGTAGCGGCAGTTTTGCTCTGCAGTTGTGCGTTGCAGGATGACGTCTATACACTGGATCACCGCCTTTCCGCCCTGGAGCGGAGAAATCTGGAACTGGAAAAGCAGAACCGCGAACTGGGAAAACTTAATCGGGATTTGCTTGAAGTGAAAGAGAATATCTCCAACCAGGTTGATGGACTGCATCAGAGCCGCCGGAAGGATGAGATGCAACTGCGCGGACAGTACGCCGGGTTGGTCGCCCAGTTTCAGCGCCAGCAGGAATCGTCCCAGACAATCTCCGGGCGTCTCGAAGAGATGGAATACCTGCTCAATCGGAAGCTCAAGAGATTTGAGGATAACCAGTTGAAGAATCGGGAGCGGATGGACCGAATCGCCACCGATACCGCTGCCGTGCAAAAGCGCATCGATATTATCGACAAATACCTGAAGCTGGACGGCAACCAGGCCCGGAAACCCAAACTACCGATGGCTTCTGTTGCGCCCGTTGCCAAGCCGGCATCGGACCGGGTTCTTTATATGGAATCCAAAAAGAATTTTGATGCCGGGAATCTTGAAGCGGCCAGGAGAGGATTTGAACAACTGATTGCTACCTATCCCCGATCCCGGCATGCGGACAATTCCCAGTTCTGGATCGGTGAATCCTATTACCGCGAAAAGTGGTATGAGAAAGCCATCCTTGAGTACCAGAAAGTGATTGAGAAATACCCCACCGGCAACAAGATCCCCGCGGCGTTACTGAAGCAGGGACTATCTTTTTTAAATATCGGAGAAGCCAACAACGCCCGCCTGCTACTCAATGATCTGGTTGCCAAGCATCCGGGAACGGATGAAGCTATGATCGCCAAACAGAAACTGGAATCGCTTTAATCCGTGCTCAAGGTGATTGGCATTGACCCCGGCCTGGCGGATACCGGGATCGGTATTGTTCGCGGCAGCGGGCTGAAAGTTCACGGCTATGCATATGGCTCGATTTCCACATCCAAAGCGGAGCCAGCTGCCTGCCGACTGGAACGGATCTATACCAAAATCTGCCAAGTGCTGGCGGACGAGAAACCTGACCTCATGGTTCTTGAGGATGTATTTTCCCTTGAGAAATATCCCAAGTCGGGCATTGTTTTGGGCAAGGTGTGCGGGGTGCTGCTGCTGGCGGGCAACCAGTCCGGTGTTCCCTTAACGGAGGTGCCGGTCCGTCAGGCCAAACAGATTCTCACCGGTAACGGCAACGCCTCCAAACAACAATTGGAACGGGCGGTGCGAAACACCTTGTGCATCCCGACGCCCATCCGACCCTTTCATTCTTCGGATGCCCTGGGATTGGCTTTGATCGGTTTGTTCCGGGTTAAGTTGAAACCGTAAGGGATTGTATGGGTTCAATGGCGGATGGCGACACATGGTTGCCGGGTTGGAAAGCGATGATCGGATACCTCGAAGGCAGATTGCTTAAAAAGGAGCAGGACCGGATTCTGCTCCTGGTGAACCATGTGGGATACGAAATTCTTGTCCCCGCGGTGGTGATGGAAACCCTGTCGCCAAAGGCCATCGGCGATGAGATTTCACTGTATGTTTATTGCTACCAGACGGAGAGGCAGCCCAAACCGGTTCTTATCGGATTCAACCTGGAGGCTGAAAAGGAATTCTTTCAGTATTTTATTTCGGTTGAAGCCATCGGACCGCTCAAGGCCGTAAAAGCATTGAGTATCTCGGTGGGGGATATTGCCCACGCCATCGAAAGCGGCGATATCAAGACGTTGAAGCGGTTGAGCGGCATCGGTGATCGTACGGCCCATAAAATTATTGCCTCCCTGCAGGGTAAGATGAACAAGTTTGCCCTCATCAGACATGAGAAAAACGGCGTTCCGGCCCCGACGGATGAAGATTTCATCCAAATGGTCATGGATGTTCTGGTGTCGCAGCTGGGATACAAAACCACCGATTCCCGGCAGTTGATCGCGGACGCCATGCAGCGCAACAGCGCCATTACGACCGCGGAACAATTGTTTGATGAAATCTACCGGGGACAGCGGCAAGAATAAGCGATCCCCTGAATTTAGATGATTGACCCAAACCATGGACCCGCTGATGCCGGATCGAATTCTAACCCATAGCTCTGAGGACACGGCCATACTCGACGGCACCATTCAGCCGGATGACCGGGCGCCGGACATTCTGTCCCTGCGTCCCGAACGGCTGCATGAATATGTGGGACAGGCTGAGGTGGTGGAAACTTTGAAAATCGCCATCGAGGCAGCCAAACTGAGATCCGAACCCCTGGAACATGTTATCTTCCACGGCCCACCGGGGTTGGGCAAGACCACCCTGGCCCACATCATTGCCAATGAAATGGGTGGGACATTGACCGTGACTTCGGGACCGGCCCTGGAAAAAGGTGGAGACTTGATCGGGATTCTCACACATCTGGGGGAAGGTGATCTCCTCTTCGTCGACGAAATTCATCGAACGCCCAAAACGGTCGAAGAGTTTCTCTACCCGGCCATGGAAGACTTTGCTGTGGACTTTGTTTTCGACAAGGGGATTCATGCCCGCAGCCACCGCTACCGGCTGAAGTGCTTTACCCTGGTGGGGGCTACCACGCGGGTGGGGTTGCTCTCCGCACCGTTGCGGGACCGGTTCGGAATTTTTCGAAGTCTCGATTTTTACGGCCTCGATGACCTGGTGCATATCACCACACGGTCGGCGGCGCTGCTGGATGTGGCCATCGATGCGTCCGCTGCCCTGGAACTGGCCAGGCGCTCCCGGGGTACACCACGCATCGTCAACCGCCTGCTCAAACGGGTTCGGGATTACGCCCAGGTTCGCGGCGATGGCACCATCGCCAAGCCCATCGTGGAAGCGGCCCTGGCGCTGGAGGGTGTGGATGACCATGGCCTCACCCGGTTGGACCACCGCTACCTGAAAACCATCATCGACTTTTACGGTGGCGGGCCGGTGGGTATTGAGGCCATCTCCGCCACCCTTCAGGAAGAGTCCGATACCCTGGTGGATGTGGTGGAACCCTACTTGCTGAAAATCGGTATGGTGATCCGTACATCCTCGGGACGACGGGCTTCCGATGCGGCTTATCGCCATTTGGGCGTTCCCGTCCAGCAGAAACTTTTTTGAGATGAGACTGATCACTCTGCTCACCGATTTTGGTGTCCAGGACGAATATGTGGGCGTCATGAAGGGCGTCATCGCCGGCATCAATCAGGATGCCCGCATCGTGGACATCAGTCACCATATCCTTCCAAGGGACATCGTGCATGGGGCATTTATCCTTGCCGCGGCATACCCTTATTTCCCTTGCGGAACCATCCACGTGGCCGTTGTGGATCCGGGTGTGGGTGGAATGCGTCGTATCCTGGCCGTAGAAACCGGTGGGCACCTTTTTGTGGCCCCCGATAATGGCCTGCTCGAGCGGGTATTGGCCCATCAGTCGGTCACCACGGCGGTCTCCGTGGTGGATCCGCGTTTTTTCTTGAAACACGTGAGCCCTACCTTTCACGGTCGGGACATTTTCGCACCCGTTGCCGCCCATTTGGCCGCCGGGTTGCCGTTGAGCGAACTGGGGCCGGCCGTTGATCGGCAAACCCTTGTATCCGGTGTGGTGCCCCGGTGCCGGTTCTCACCGGATGGCTGCGTCGAAGGGATGGTGGTGGCTGTGGATCGGTTCGGCAACCTGATGACCAATATCGATGCCGCCACCATCGACGGCTTGAACCGCCGGCTTGCGGGTAAAACAGTGGTTGTGGAATTGGCCGGCAAACCCATTGGCGGCATTGTGGCTTTCTATGACCGGGTTGCTGAGCATGCCCCCCTGGCCCTTATCGGCAGTCGCGGGTTGCTGGAAATTTCGGTGAACGGCGGCAGCGCCCGGCGGATCCTGAATGCCGGAAGAAGTGACGGGGTTCGCGTGCGACCGGCTTGAACGTTCAACCGAGGAACGGTTTAACCGATAGATGAGGAAAGTCTGATCATGGCAAAACCCGAAAAGCGATGGCAGCTTTTGCTGGTGGCGGACGACGGGCAAATCATTCCTTTCAAGCGAATCAAAGGATTTGTGCTGACAATGATGACCCTGCTGGTGCTTCTGGGGCTGGTATGTGCCGGACTGGGGTGGCAGTTGATCGCGGAAAAAGTCCGCCATCGCAACACGCGCGATCAGCTCGCGGATGCCAACCGACAGGCGGCCAACTATAAAAGTGAACATGAATTGATCGCCGCCGAGCTGGTGCTGGTCCAAGCCCGCATCGAAAAAAAGGGGGTGTTGATTCCCCGGCGACCCGATCGGATGGCGAAACAAAAGCCTGCTCCAATCATCGATGCCGAACCGGTTCCCGATAACCCCGTCGATGCCGGAAAAAATGAAAGCAAGCCCGCGACCACGGTCAGTCCGCCTGCCGCAAAACCGCTATTCGTCCCACCGGTTGCGGCACCCGTGGCCAAGGCGCCTCAGGAGGTTGCTCCTGAGACGACGCCGGCAAAAGTACCGGCGCCACCTATGGTTGCATTGGGTGAGCTGAGGATGAAACACGACGCCGGAAAAAAGATCCTTACGGCGTCATTCCGGGTTAGTAACGCCGGTCCGCGATCGTCACCCGTAGCGGGTCGATGCGTGCTGGTGCTTAAAAATGAAGGGATGGATCCCAAGGCGTGGCTGGCTATGCCCAATGTTCCCCTGGTGAACGGCAAGCCCACTGGTAAACATGGCTGGACTTTCAGGATCTCCAGGTTAATAGATTTAAGGATCAAGGCCGTGGGGCAGACGGATCCCTCATCCTTTAAAACCGCTACCATCTACGTTTTTGATGCCTCCGGTGCCGAAATTTTGGAAAAAGACTATAGCATTGATATTCCTACTCCCAAGCTGCGACCATGACGGTCGGCGGCTGCTTTGAGGGCCGGGTGGAAACGTCGGGGCAACTGGTTGTTCCGACCACGGGAAGATGCTCAGGTGAGATGGTTTGCGGGGATCTGAAAAGCTATTGGTCGCCGGCATGACCGGCTTCGAAGCGGTGGCGATATCGGTCGAAGGGGATGCTGACGGCTTTAAAATTATCGAAGGTCACGTCGGTAAAGCCAAGCCTTTCCATTTTTCGCAGGACCTCGAAGATGCCCAGATAGCTGGAAAGAATGCGATGCCCCCATTGCAGTTCCAGGTCGTGGACCATTTTCATGATCGGTTCCGGTGAGCCTTCGATCTCCAGAAATCTGCCGAAAGGCATGGTGTCCATGCAAAGTGTGGTTTCTTTCAACTGCCAGGTTTCCCGCCATTTCTCGTAGACCTGGCAGCGAAAGTAGCCCAGGGCATTCAAGATGGCCTCCATGGTATCGAAATCGTTGACGCGTACTTCCAGTTCCCGGTAAATCTTAAATTGGGTGCCGGCTTCGGGCGGTGGGGACTTGAAGGTGAGGGTCGTGTCCGGATCGGTTCGCAAACGAAGCAGACATTTGTTTTTCAACAGCCGGCGGTCTTCGGTTTCGTAGCGCACATTATGCTCGAAGGAGCGCTGGCCGATGCATGTTGCGCCGAGATCCAGAAGGCGGCCTCGCAGGGTGTCAAAACTTGAGAAATAAAATTTTAATTCGATTTCAAGATGATTCATGGCTACCGATTAATCGCAGAATTGTTCGCCGATGTCAAAGCGATGGGTGCGTTTGCCGTGATCATACTTTTTCCTTGACACCCAAAGGTTTATCTATTAGTAGTCTCTGATTCAAAGAAACGAACAGGAGCTGATACGGTGAAAAAATATACTTACAGCGCGAAAGATTCCGACAATCAGGATAAATGGTGGGTAGTCAATGCCGAGGGCGCCATCCTGGGTCGGCTGGCCTCTCGGATCGCCGCCATACTGCGAGGCAAACACAATCCGCTTTTTACCCCCCATGCAGACCTGGGTGATTCGGTGGTGGTGATCAATGCCGAGAAGATCGTACTGACCGGCAGGAAAATGGAAAAGAAAAACTACTACCGCCATAGTGGTTATATCGGTGGCCTGAAGACCATTACCGCAAAAAAGCTGATCGAAAAACGTCCTGAGGACGTGATCCGCTTCGCCGTTAAGGGGATGCTGCCAAAAAACAGCCTGGGCCGCAGACTGTATAAAAAACTGAAGGTTTACGCCGGGGATCAGCATCCCCACGAGGCCCAGCTGCCGGAAACGATGCGCATCTGATACGTATAACGGGAAACCATAGAATAAGGTCGATTACTGGGGAATTTAATGGCTACAGAAAAATTTAATTATGCTACCGGAAAACGAAAGAGCGCCATCGCAAGAACATGGCTCAAACCCGGCACCGGGGTCATCACTGTTAACGGTAGAGCCGCGGATGAGTATTTTGCCGTGAGTACGGCCAGGACCGTTTTGCGTCAACCGCTGACCCTGACCAATAACCTGGACGCTTTCGATATTAAGATCAAGGTTCACGGCGGCGGGATTTCCGGTCAGGCCGGGGCGGTGCGACATGGCATCACCAAGGCCCTGATTCTCTTCGATCCGGACTTGCGGCCCTCCCTTAAACGGGCCGGTTTCGTCAAACGGGACCCACGAGAAAAAGAGAGAAAAAAATACGGCCAGAAGGGCGCCCGGGCCCGGTTCCAATTCTCCAAACGATAATATTCCCAGTTTCGTATTTCCAGAAGGGAGCAGAATGCGTTCTGTTCCCTTTTTGTGTTCGTCCAAAATCCTATACCGATACGATCTGCTGTTCGGCGTGAGTCAATTGATCGAGACCGCCGGGGGTGACGACATGGGTATTTTCGATTCCGACGACCCCGATTCCAGGGAAGATCAGTTTCGGCTCCAGCGCGATCACCATGCCTGTTTCCAACACGGTTTTCTGACCTTCGGCCAAAAAGGGGAATTCATCCAGTTCGAGTCCTACGCCGTGACCGATGAATCGTATGCGATCTGCGCCGGCACCCATGAAATGGTCACCCATCCCTTGTTGCTCCGCCATCCCAACGGCCGCCGCATAGAGATCGCCGGCGGCGGTGCCGGGTGTCGCCATGGCTTTGATTCGTTCCTGCAGGTCCAGCATGTGGCCATGGGCATCCACCAACATCTGCGGGGGGCGGCCGATGACGTAGATACGCGTGTGGTCGCTGAGGTAGCCCTTCCAGGCAAAGACATAGTCCAGTAAAACCGGTTCGTTGCGTCGGATTTTTCGGAAACTCGGCCCTTGGGCCACGGCCGCGCTGACCGCTGCGCCACCGGTGGGAGAAGCCAGATAAGTGGGCACCGCGGCGGCGGGACCGGCCATGAGGTGGCCATAAAACATTTCCGCACCCCACAGGCGCATGCGCACGATGCCCTGGTGGCCCAGTCGACGGGCCTCTGCCTCCAGCAGGCCGGCCAGTTCGATTTCCGTTATTCCCACTTTCAAAAGGTTGGGCATGATTGCCGCCACCTGGTCGGAGAAGGCCGCCGCCTGCCGGATCAGATCGAGTTCATAATCGGACTTGACTGCCCGAACCTTGCGGATCGCCATGGAGACGTCCCGAATCTCCACCTCTGGAAATAGCCTGCGGTAGTAAAAAAAGTGGTTGGCCGGCAGCACGTCCAGTTCCATGCCCATGACGGCCGGTGGCTTCAGGCCGTTTTCCCGAATCAGCGCCATCAGCTGTTTGGGGCTGTTCAGCGGGATGATGGTGGCCAGGGGTGATTCCGCTTGGGCGCGCTGAAGACTCTTGCGAACCATGAGCAACGGACGGCCTTGCGTTGGTATGTAGAGATGGGACTGCTGGATGGTTCCGGAAAAATAAAAAAGATCCGTGTTCTGCAGGATCAGGGCGCCGTCGATACCCGCCTGCATCAGCCGTCGCTGGAATTTTTCGATGCGGTCGTCGATTTCAGTCTTCGGTGTGGAAAATCCTTGATCGATCATGGATGGTGACATCCTTTCTTAAGATTGTGGGCCATACGATGAGGCGGCAAGGAGATATACACGACTCAAAATAGGGCGCAACACAAGGCAATGTCAAGTGTCGCTGCAACGTTGCCGCCGGGGTTGCCGCCATTTCGCCGGTCGGTGCGATGGGGGGCGTGCCGACATCCCCGAAAGCGTCAGCTGTCGCGCAAGCGCCTTCGGACGAAGGTACCCTGTGTATCAAGGCATAATAAGGATCGTGAACTTTATACCTAATCAGCAGCATCTCTTTCCTTGACTTCAATGGGCCTTTTGCCTAATCTAACGTGAATTCCGTTCGTTATGCACAGACCGGAACCATCGTTCCATGTGATGATTTTAATCAGGGCCGGCAATCGCGACCCCTGCAGGCAGATCACCATCCATGACTGTACGACGCTTTCTCATCATAGCCCCGGCCATTGTTTCTCTTGTGCTGATAATCTCCTACTTCTGGGTGCCCACCTTCGAGGAGCAGACCCGGGGCAATCCGGATCGGCTGGTGCAGTTTATCACCACCTCATCCGGCGATGCCGCCATGCTGAACCCCATTCTTTCCGCCGACAGCGCAAGCAGCCAGATCAATGGGCTGGTATTTGAAGGTCTCATCGATCGGGATGAAAACCTCCAGTTTCGCGGCCGGGTGGCCCATAGCTGGAAGATATACGAACATGCTTTTTTTTACATCAACGAAAATGCCGCCACTGCCCGGTGGGGTCGACTCGATCCTTCCGGTCTGGTCTCCCATCTTCGAACCGCTCTGGATCCTCGCACGGCGGAATGGCAGCACGTCAAAGCCGTGGATTTGCTGCCTCCGGAAGATATCACGCACACCTTTTCGACTCAGGAAGGAGGGGAAATAAGGACCGTTGTCCTTCGGGCCAAGGCCCCTCAACGGGTTCGCATCGTGCTTGACCGGGTGGATCCGATGCTCTTTGAACGCCTGATCAAAATATTGGGAGATGACTATTATAATACGTTCGATCCGGCCGTTGATGTGACCGCCGAACCCGATCTGCCTTCGGCGCAGCTTAAAGCCAAAGCAAGGGCGTTGATGCCCCCGACCGCCCACAATCCCGTCATCGAGTTCTATCTTCGGCCGGGTGTCAAGTTTCACGACGGTCATGGGCTGACGGCTGAGGACGTGAAGTTCACCTATGAGGCCATCGTCGACCCCAAGAATCTCTCTCCCCGCATCCCCGACTACGAGCCGGTAAAACAGGTGCTGGTCGTCGACCCACTGACCGTACGGATCGTTTACAAACGGCTCTATTCGCCGGCGTTTACAACATGGGGAATGGGTATTCTACCCGCTCACCTGCTCAACGACCGGGTCCTGGCCGAAGAGGCGACCGAACGGGGCCAGAAACCGGATGACTTCAACATGCGGCAGAGCCGCTTCAGCCGCCACCCCATCGGCTGTGGACCGTTCGTATTCCAGGAGTGGAAATCGGACCAGCACGTTCGCTTGAAACGCTTTGATGCCTATTGGGAGGGCCCACCCAACTACCAGGAATATGCGATGCGCATCATTCCCGATTCCCTGACTCAGGAGATGGAGTTCTACGCCGGCACGGTTGACGATTACAGCGTTTTGCCCCACCAGGTGGCGCGATTGAAGAAAGATGGGCGATTCCAAAGCTTTTCGGGTACCGCATTTGGCTACACCTATATCGGCTATAACATGCGGCGTGAACCGTTCGACGACATCCGGGTCCGCCGTGCTTTGGGCATGGCCATCGATACCCAAAAAATAATCGACTACGTGCTCTATGGTCAGGGGGAAAAGATTACCGGCCCGTTTGTCAAACAGACCGATTTTTACAACCGCAACATTGCACCGCTGCCCTACGATCCCCAAGGTGCGGTTGCGCTGTTGGGCAAGGCCGGCTGGCAGCTTGGCGGTGATGGGTATCTGCAAAAAAATGGCAAGCGTCTGGCCTTCACGCTGATTACCAACAACGGCAATGCGCTGCGCAAAGCCATTCTGGCCATTGCCCAGGATGCCTGGAAGCAGATCGGCATTCAGGTGGAGACCGATCTGCTGGAGTGGTCGGTTTTCATTCAAAAGCGGGTTAATCAACTCGATTTTGATGCCTTGATACTGGGCTGGTCCATGGGCATCGATCCTGATCTGTATCAGATCTGGCACTCCAGCCAGGGCGGCCCTTTTCAGCTCAACTTTGTGGGGTTCTCCGACCCCGACGCCGACGACTTGATCTTGAAAATCAGACAAACGTATGACCATGAACGCCAGGTGGATTATTGTCACCGGTTGCATGAAATTATTTTCGCCGAGCAGCCGTACACGTTTTTGTACATCAGCCGCTGGACGGCTTTATTGGACAGGCGCATTGTAAGAGCGGTCACCGGAGCCGATGGCCGCAACGTCTACAAGCCGATCGTGCCCACCAAAACCGGCGGATACACCTTTCATTTCAACCAGTGGATCAAACTGAACCGGCCACCCGAATTTTCGGCCGACGGATAGGGCGTCTCCATGCTGGCATTTATGGGAAGAAGCATCATTCAAAAGGTCGTGACCCTTTTTTTCGTCTCGGTGATCTCCTTTCTGATTATTCATCTGGCACCGGGCGAGCCCAGTCAGATCGATCCGCTGAATCCCAAGTTTACGCCGGAGATGGTGGAACGCATGCGCACGGAGTTCAACCTGGACAAACCCCTGCATGTTCAGTACATGCTCTTTTACAAAAATCTCTTCACCGGCCGAATTGTCTCCTGGCGTGACAATCAGCCGGTGCTGGGAAAGATCTGGGAACGCTTTCTGAACAGCCTGCCCCTGTTTGTTGTGGGTACCATTTTGACCTGGACTTTTTCATTTCCGGTGGGGATACGATCGGCCATCATGCGGGATGGGGTTTACGATAAATCCGCCACCTTTCTGGCCTATCTGCTCATCTCCATTCCGGGTTTCTTCTTTGCCTATATCCTGATCATTCTGGTGGTCACCGAACTGCACGTGCCGGTGATCGGAATGGAGACTTTCGGGGTCACTTCGGCGTCTCCATTGGTTCGGATCATGGACCGTACCTGGCATCTGGTGCTGCCCTCCATCCTCGGCGCCACCGGCGGTGTGGCGGTGCTTTCCCGGTATGTGCGCAGTCAGATGTTGGAGATTATCGGCCAGGACTATGTGCGCACGGCTTGGGCCAAAGGACTGTCATCTGAAACGGTTTACTACAAGCACGCCCTGCGGAATGCGCTGCTGCCATTTGTCACCATGTTCGGAATGATACTGCCCGGCCTCATCGGCGGGTCGGTGATAATCGAATCGATCTTCTCCTGGCCCGGTATGGGGCGCATGGCCTATGAAGCCATTTTGGGCAGGGACTACCCGGTAATTTTAACGCTTAACTTCATCACCGCCGCATTGGTGCTGGCGGGCACCTTGATTTCGGACTTGCTGTATATGGTGGTGGATCCAAGGATCAAACTCTGATGGCGACCACAGCCAACCCCGTCGACCGGATGGGGACGGACGAAACCCATATGCCACCATCTCGCTCGCCCTGGGCGGAGACATGGCACCTGCTGTGCAAAAATCGTATGGCTTTGACCGGTCTGGTCATTTTTCTGGTTTTCTTCGGCGTGGCCGTTGCCGGGCTGACCGTAACTTCCGGCAAGGATCCCATCCTGGATCCCGCCCGTGTGCGCTTGCAGGAAAAGCTGCGGCCACCATTTTCGGCTCCTAAAACCGACAGCCTGCGCTCGGAGGAGCTTCCCGCCCTGGGGATCTATATTCTTGGGACGGATGATCTGGGGCGGGATGTATTTGCCCGCATGCTCCAGGGGGCCTGGGTATCACTAACCGTCGGGTTTGTGGCCGTTGGCATTGCCGTTGGCATCGGCATCCTTCTTGGGGGAATTTCCGGTTATTACGGCCGGCAGTACATTCAGTCGGGACATATTCTCTTCTGGCTGCTGTTGGTTTTGGCCATCGTACTGGCCTTTCAAAAGATATTGTCGGCAGCAGCGGTTCTATTGATTGTTGCCATCGCCGGATGGCTCTGGAAAAAACGGCACGACCGCCGCGTGTCACCTTTACCCGTCTGCCTGAAGTGGATAGCCCTGCCCACCATGCAGGTGGACACCCTGATCATGCGTGCCGTGGACATCATGCTCTGCTTTCCCTCATTCTTTTTGATTCTGACGGTGGTGGCCTTGCTGCCGCCGAGCATCTACAACATCATGGTTATTATCGGGCTGACCAGCTGGATGGGAACCACCCGCTTCGTGCGTGCCGAATTTCTATCATTAAGGGAGCAGGATTTTGTGGCCGCGGCCAGGGCCTTGGGTATCAGCGACACCCGCATTATCTTTCGCCACATCATGCCCAACGCCGTTGCGCCGGTGCTGGTGTCGGCAACCTTGGGCATTGCTTCGGCTATGCTCACCGAAGCGGGGCTGAGTTTTTTGGGTTTCGGCGTCCCCCCCCCCCACGCCACATGGGGTAACATTTTGTCTGACGGAAAGGCCTTTATTTTTGATGCCCCCTGGCTGACCTTCGCCCCGGGCGTGGCGATCTTAATTGTCGTGCTGGCATTTAACCTCTTTGGTGAAGGCATGCGGGATATACTGAACCCCAAGCTGCGGGAACGCAATTAGGCGACCTTCGGAGAGGGCCGAAACCGATCCCTGCTGAATTCCGCCGGGTGGTCCGGATAAGGCCGGATGCCGAAACCCACAAACGATAAACCCGGCAATACAAACACAAAATGTTGAGGACTATGGGTCGATCGAATGATATATTACTTGCGGTGGAAAACCTGAAGGTCCATTTTACAGGCGACGGTCCCGTGGCCCGGGCCGTGGATGGTATGGATTTTCAAATCCACCGCCGGGAGACGGTCTGCATCGTGGGAGAATCGGGCTGCGGAAAGACGGTGACCGCCCTGGCTATATTGGGGTTACTCAAACAGCCTCCGGCAATCATTGCAGACGGTCGAATTACCTTTGACGGCCGAAGTCTGTTGGATATGCCAGCGGCTGAATTGCGTGCCCTGCGCGGTAAACGCATCGCCATGGTTTTTCAAGAGCCCATGACCTCACTGAATCCGGTGTTTCCCATCGGTGATCAGATTGGCGAGGCGGTTTTGGCCCATGAACGGGTATCGGAGGTGGCGGTCCGTCGCCGTGTGAACCAACTCCTGGACGATGTGGGCATTGTGGACCCGCAACGGCGTCTGGGCGATTACCCCCACCAGCTCAGCGGAGGACAGCGCCAACGAGTAATGATCGCCATGGCACTGGCCTGTGAGCCGGACCTGATTATCGCCGACGAGCCTACCACGGCACTGGATGTCACCGTACAAGCCCAGATCCTGGGCCTTCTGAAAAAACTGAAGCAGGAAAAAAATATGGCCATCCAATATATCACTCACGATCTGGGTGTGGTGGCGGCCATTGCCGATCAGGTATACGTGATGTATGCGGGTGTGGTGGTGGAACAAGGCACCACCGGCATCATTTTTGGAAACGCCAGGCACCCTTATACCGTGGCGCTTCTGAATGCGCTGCCCACCAAAAAAAAACGTGGTCGGCGCCTCTACAGCATTCCGGGCAGTGTCCCCCATCCGGCCTACAGGCCCATGGGCTGTCCGTTCCATCCGCGTTGTGAATACTGTGAACCGTCTTGCCAAAACGCGTTCCCCGCCCTTTGCGACTATGGCAAGGGGCACCACGCTCGCTGCCCCATCCTCTTTGCCGCTCGAGGTCGGGCCGAGGAGACACGCGCATGATTTCCAAAGTGACACCCCTTCTTCGCGTGGAGGCGTTAAAAAAATACTTTCCGGTGCGACGAGGCTTTCTTCAGCAGGTGGGCGGCTGTGTGCGCGCTGTGGACGGTGTGGATCTTGAGATTCAGCCGAAACAAACACTGGGTCTGGTGGGGGAAAGCGGTTGCGGCAAATCCACAGTGGCGCGACTGATCATGCGGTTGTTGACTCCTGACGGGGGCACGGTTCGATTCGACGGCCGGGAGATCACCGTGCTGAACGAGCGCGCCTTCAAGCCTCTGCGCAAACAGATTCAGATGATCTTCCAGGATCCGTATAGTTCTCTCAATCCACGGATGACGGTGGCCCAAACCATATCCGATGGTGTTCGCATGGCAGGGATCAAAGGTAAATCCGACCAACGAAAGCGGATTCGGCAGCTGTTGGAAATGGTGGGCATGCCGGTGGCCAGTGCCGGTCGCTATCCCCATGAATTTTCCGGTGGTCAGCGTCAGCGGGTGGGCATTGCCCGGGCGCTGAGCGTCTCTCCCCAACTGATCCTTTGCGACGAACCCATCTCGGCCTTGGATGTCTCCATCCAGGCGCAGATCATCAATCTGCTCAAAGATCTTCAGGCGGAGCTGGGATTAAGCTACCTTTTTATCTCGCATGACCTCAACGTGGTCAGCTACATTTGCGACCACGTCTGCGTGATGTATCGAGGCCGCATCGTGGAATCGGCGCCGGCAAGCGATCTTTTCGATCATCCCTGCCATCCCTATACCCTCAGGCTTTTGGCCGCGGTTCCTGAAACCACCGAGGTCGGCTGGTCGCCCCAAGTGGGTGCTGGATCGCAGCGTGCACCGCTTCCCGATGGGTGTGCCTTCGGCGATCAATGTCCCGACTGCCATGATGATTGCGTAATTGAACCGCCCGCCATGGTTCGGGTCGGCGGTCAACATTATGTGCGCTGTTGGAATGCGACTCGACGTCAATGTTCTGCTGCCGATCCGGAAGGCCGGCATTGAAACGATTTTCAGCATCAGATCCCGGTCATTGGGTGGTCTGTCGCTTCGATGGCGCTTGCGTTGGGACTTATTGTTGTAGCGGCGTAGGTCGCCGGCAGACGGTGCTTTTCCGCCTCGTTGCCACAGAAAATAAGATCCGACGTGTCCTTTTTGAGGGCCAGCAGCAGGCGCCGGTCCCGCTCATATATGTCTTTCCTGAAATTTACCCGCCCATGATCATCCACCCAGGCGGTAAAATAGACCAGGTGAACCGGGATCGGACGGGTAAGCAACATGGTTCGCCGTTGACCCCGGTCGATGGCGGATTCCAGTCGGGCCCGATCCCACCCCCGTTCGCTCAGCAAGTACTGCGCCAGCGCCTCTGGCGCTTCCACCCGTACACAACCGGATGAAAACGTCCGTTCCCGATGATCGAAGAGCGTTTTTCCGGGTGTGTCGTGGATGTAAATGCTGTGAGGGTTGGGGAACATAAACTTGACCCGACCCAGCGCATTATAAATCGAGGGGTCCTGACGCAGACGGAAGGGAAAATACCGCTTCGATATAGTCTCCCACGCTATGCCGGCCGGATCCAGCTCCCGGGCCTGACGATCCCAACTGTCAAACACCCGGATGCCCTGCCGGGTCAAATAAGCAGGGTCATTGATGATCTTGGGCAGGATATCCTTGCGGGCAATTTTCTGCGGGATATTCCAGTAGGGGTTGATCTCCAAGTAGGTCATTCGGCCGGACATGACGGGTGTCTGTCGGCGCTTTTTGCCGACAACGACGCGCATACTGTCGATTCGTGTGTTTGCTTCAACGACGCACAATTCGAAGGCGGGTATGTTTACCAGGATGTATCGGTCACCGAGACTGTCCGGGAGCCAGCGCCAGCGTTCCATATTGAGTTGCATTTGGGTGATCCGTCGTTCAACGGAGATGTTCAGTTCGGCCCGGGTGTGTTGGCCCACAACACCGTCCGGCGTCAAGCCGTTTCGACGTTGATAGCGCTTTACGGCGGCTTCCACAATCGCGTCAATCCCGTCATGGGCCGTTGGTGTGTCGGCGGGTAAATCCGCCGTCATGCTTAAGCGGCGTTTCAGAGCATCGACACGGGGCCCGTTGTCTCCGATGCGCAATGCGGGGCCCGGTAAAATGGTGGGCCAGCCTCCGGATCGCTTGATGGCTTCATACCGACCTAAGGTTTTTCTCAGATCACCATAGGCCTGTCCCTTGGGGTGCAAGGATTCGATATACGCCGCCAACCGGTTTTCGTCTAACGCGCGGGCCAGTTCGGTGGGGATGTCTCGGGTCGATGGCCGGCGCCGGGCGAACCATTTTTGGGGAAGCGCCTCCGGTGTCACCCGACCCTGTGACAGGTGTTGCGCAAACCGCAGCATCCTGGCGGTGAGCATTACATCGAATTGAACATGGGGCGCCAGTCTGAGCAAGGGCCTTGCAGTGGAAGCATACAACCCATGGGATCCTATATTTTCAATATAGGGGAGGCGGTAGTCATCTGCCAAAAGACCCGCTTCAGCGGCACGGGCCATCGCCTGCAGTAGAATTTCCCCTTGCGGAAGCAGCCCTACGGGGCTGGTCCATGCCGGTTGAAATCCCTCCCTTTGGTAGAATCTCGCCACCGGGTGCAGCAGCGGGCCCCATTCGGAGGCAGGCGCTTCCTCTTCCAAACCGGGAGCGGCCCCCAGCCATGCCTGGAGTGCAGGGTCAGCCGGTTGTGATGATGCCTTTGCAGCGGTCGCCGGTTGGGCGATGAAGAGAAGGATTCCGATCAAGAGGGTCGTTGTGACGGCGTTGCGTTTAATGTCCATGCAAGACCAGTATCAAAAACCGGACCAACTCTTGGGGTCTGTCAATTATTATGAAAAGTATTGAAATATTGGATGGTTGCTTCGATGTGTGCGTGGACCCAGCCCGGGATGAAGGATCAATTGGGAATTAATTTACCTAAAATATAAGTACTCAACCACCGATCTCATCGGCCGCGAAAGCATGCCCATTCCCCTTGTAATCGATCTAATCGACTCGGATGATCTTCACATGACGCCCCACCCAGTCCGGCGGCAAATAAATACGGCCGCTGTTCCCACTGGATTTGACCAGCTTTTCAATCATCTCCTCCCCGTATATTTCGAATTTTACTTTCGATGGGGCAAGGCCCGGCGGCGCTCCAACCGTCTGGTTCTTTTTTTCTTCTGCCAAGATGAATACCCATCCCTTTCGAGTGACTGGATTAGGGTTGCTTCGAAGACGCTCAAGTGATTTTCCATAACATCAGTGTTCGGATGGGTCAAGGCGGTTTAGCTAAAATGTCGCTGTTTTTTAGCTGTTGCCTGCGGCGTTGCCGAGGCCTTTTTGGCGGCGGTGGTTCCGGAAAGCCGGAGCGTCTCAAATGTGTAGTCGGCCAGATCCACTATCAGCAAACGGTTTTGGAGGGTGTCGCCCCTTTCCAGCAGCACCTTGATCACCTCGGCACTCTCCAGGGAGGCAATCAGGTTGACCCCCGGTGCCAGACAGCCCAATCGAGTTTCCGAGCCCCTGGCTATGGTCAACTGATCTTCGGGTCCGTAGATGGTTTCGAGCCCTTCATCTTCGGGAAAGATGGTGGTCACGTGCCCGGAAATACCGGCAACGGCAGCGGACACCATGGGGATGCCGGCGCCTTTTGCTGCCGCCTCGAGGGCAAACCGGGATCGGATGTTGTCCAGGCAGTCCACCACGAGGTTGCATGAACCCATCAGGGCATCCGCATTGTCGGGGGTCAGGTAGGCGGCGGTGGCCATGACCTCGAGGCCGGGGTTAATGGTTTTCAGGCGCATGACCGCCGCCTCCGTTTTGGGCATGCCGATGTGGTCGATGCTGCTAAACAACTGGCGGTTGAGGTTGTGGGCCTCAAACCGGTCGCCGTCGACCAGATGAAACCGCCCGATTCCGATGCGGGCCAGTGTCTCCGTCACCAAGCCGCCCAACCCCCCCTGTCCAACGATGCAGACGGCTGACTCGAGCAGCCTAATCTGGTCGGCCTCGGACAGGGTTTTCAAGTTGCGAATGTAGCGGTCCGGAAGGACGTGTTGCCGCAATGCCGCAACTTCCACCACCCGTCCGGTGACGCCGGCCTCGTCCGCCAGGCGCATCACTTGCCTTGCATCAATCGTTCGACAGGGGCTGCCATCGGAGAGTGATCTGCTCAGGGCAAGGACGTCGATACGCCGTGAGAGTGAATTTTTCATCAGTTATCCACCCGCCACCGGGGGGAAGATACCCACGCGCTCGCCGCCGTTCAACCGGGTGTCGAGGGATCGTTTGACGCCATTGATGAATACCAAGTGGGCCTTGGCAACGGGAATGTCCAAGTGCGCCAGCAGGGCTTTGACGGAGACGCCCGGCGAAATAACCACCCGGTCGACATTTTCGGGTGACAGGGGGGCCAAGGAGGCAAACAATTTGAGTCGAACATGCGCCGGCGTCATGGTGTCCCTCATCCATGGTAAATAGTGATACTATGATATAACCGTTCAAAAATTAATGCAAAAAATAAGCTTCGTCAAGTTATTCAGTGTGACTTCAATGGTACGGTATTCGTTGCTTTTGACGTCATCTTATGCCACCATTACCCGGTCCGAACTGTGATCCGTGATCCGTGATGATTGCGATCCGCTTCTTTCACGTCATTCATGGGAAAAGATTCGGTTTTTTATGGGCCACATCGTAACCACGATTATTCCCATTTTTACGCTTGTGATGCTTGGCACCATAGCCCGGTCGAAAGGTTTCCTGCCCCCCGAGTTTCTGGGACCGGCGAATCGCTTGGTATATTACCTGGCCATCCCGGCAATGATTTTCAGGGCCATTGCCAACGCCTCATTGACTCGCCAGTTCAACCCCACCGTGCTCTGGCTGGCCCTCGTTGCGCTGGTGGCACTTTTCATTATCTGCTGGACGAGCTGTCGGGTGTGGCGGGTTCCCGCATCGATCCAGGGCGCCTTTATCCAGTGCTCTTTTCACGGGAACCTGGGGTATATCGGATTGGCGGTGGCTTTTTATCACCTGGGTGCCGATGGATTGGCCCGGGCCAGTATCCTGGCCGCTTTTATCATGATCCTGCAAAATTTCCTGGCGGTGGTGGTGCTTCAATCCCACCGGCAGGACGATGGTGAGGGCGGTCAGCCGGGTGCGATAGCCGGTAAGATTGCGGGCAACCCGGTTATCGTTTCGGCCACACTGGGTATTATTTTTTCCTTGGCCAACGTTTCCATTCCCCTGGTGCTGGATCGCAGCCTGCAGATCCTCAGTGGTCTGGCCCTTCCGATGGCGCTGCTGATTATCGGCGGGTCACTTTCTTTGGAACTGATGAAGTCCCGGCTGGCTGCTGTTTTGGGCGTCTGCCTGCTGAAGTTGGTGATACTGCCGGCTCTGGGTCTGCTGCTTTTTCTGATGGCCGGCCAGAATCCTGTCGATTATTTGCCGGCGATTATCCTGCTTGCCTCTCCCTCGGCGACCATTGCCTATGTGATGGCGCGGGAGATGGGTGCGGATTCGGACTTTGCAGTGGCCGCCATCTCGGCCACGACCCTGATCTCCGCGGTTACTTTTTCATTCTGGCTGAGCGTGGGGTAGCCCGGGTCATGGATTGTTGGGGTCCGTTTCATCCTTGGGGGTGTAACGCAGGCATTCCCGCCCCGAGTTTTGGCGGACAACGAGACTGGGGGGACGCCGGCTTTTAAAATTCATGGCCCGGCAGCCGTGGGGCCGGCGGGTGTCCCAGGTGATGTAATAGAATTTGCATTTCCGGCAGATGATCGTTCGGCGTGGTTTCATGGTAATGGACGTTTGCATGATGGTTGGTTCGTTGGCTTTTTTAACCTAAGGATCAGGGTGCCGGCAAGGACCTTTTTCCCCTTGAACGGCTTTCGGTGAAAGGATCTATGTAGATGGAGAAAATCAGTCATGCGCTGGTGACCGGTGGTGCCGGGTTTATCGGCTCTCACCTGGTGGATGCGCTGGTGGCGAACGGATGTCGGGTGACCGTGCTGGACGACCTGTCCACCGGCCATCGCCGCAATCTTGATGGCCTGGGTGATCGGATCGATTTCGTCGAAGGCGATATTCGTGATGCCGATTTGCTGGACCGGGTGGTCAAGGGGTGTCAGGTGGTGTTTCACCAGGCGGCGGTGGTGTCGGTTACCCAATCCGTCCAGGATCCTGCCCATTCCTGCGAGGTCAACGATCTGGGAACGGTTCGGGTGCTGGATGCCTCCCGGCGAAACGGCGTGGGGCGGGTGGTGATGGCCAGTTCCAGTGCGGTGTATGGCGACGACCCCCGCCTGCCCAAAACCGAGGATATGGCCCCTGGGCCTTTGAGCCCCTACGCGGTGCAAAAGCTCACCGGAGAGTATTATGCCTCGGTCTTCAATGGCTTGTACGGGCTGGAAACCGTCTGTCTCAGATATTTCAATGTGTTTGGTCCGCGACAGGATCCCTCGTCTCCCTATTCCGGGGTGATCTCCATCTTCATGACCCGGGCGTCTGCCGGCCAGGCGGCGACCATATACGGTGACGGCGGCCAGTCCCGGGATTTCATTTATGTCAAAGATGTGGTTCGTGCCAATTTGCTGGCCGCCACCGAAGCGGCGGCCGCCGGGCGCGTATTCAACGTGGGCACCGGTTCGTTTATCCGCATCCGTGAGTTGTGGAAGCTGATTGGCGAGCTTTCAAATGTAAAGATCGATCCGGTTTTCGGTGCGCCACGGCTTGGTGACATTCGAGCGTCCGTCTCTGATATCGGCGAGATGGAACGCTTGCTCGGGTTCAGTCCACAGGTAAAACTTCGCCAGGGGCTGGTCGATACCCTGGCCTGGTACCGGGGTACGTCATGAGATAGTCCGGACGAGACGGCCGATTGTCGCCATCGTTGCGGCAGCGATCATTAAAGATCTTGTTCAATTGAATGCCATTCGCAGAAAAAGCGCGATTGGTGAGTGTCGACCGGGTTGCGCGGGGTTAGGTTCAGGAATGGGTATCCCAGAACTTTTTAATGGCCTGCCCGCGCCACTTTCCTTTGCCTGATACGGTTGGAATGTTCTGATCGTCGATGTGGCGGGCGATCTTCTCCCAGCTTATACCTTCGGACCGCATGGAAGCAATGATTTCCAGTATTCTGGATGTGTTGCCGTCGTCACGCTTGTCAATTCCCGCATCGATGTCCGGGTGCTTCTCCACGACCTCGGCCGGGACGATGCCGCCCATCCCAACGTCATCCGGTTGCGCATCCGCCGGTGCATCTTGTTGGGGCGGGATATTCCGTTCGGCCCCGTGGCGTTCCATCATGTTGACGATGGTTTCCAATGCGTCGGCAATGCGGGCCTCTGTTTTTTCTCTGGCCGCCATCGCATCGGCAATGCGTTTTTGGTGTTCCGTCAGAAGGTCCAGGCTGTTTTTGACGAGTGCAAAATTCTCACTGGTCACTTTGGCATAGTAATCCGGTTTGCGGCGCTCGTTTCCCACACGGCGTTGAGGGCCCTTGTAGTCCGCATGATCGCGTCTGCCCCGGTCCGGTTGTCTCAGTTTTCCACTTCTCAGATTGTGCAAAAAATCATCCATAGATTCTCCTTAATATAGCGCTAACCGCTATTAACCAGCACTGGTACAATTAGTCAACGATGTTTTGTCGGAACGGAAAAAAACCTGATCATTGGCGCGGTGGTGATGATCGAAAGCAGGCCAAAGAACGGTTACGATGGCTTGAAACAGCCCCACTTGATGAACTTATCGTCCGGGTGGGGAGACAACTTTAGCCGGTATATGAAAAAATGATTGCCGTCAATTGGCCAGTTGGCGGGTCTTATCCGAAGGCGTTGCCAAAAGCGCATCGGGGGTGAACGAAAGGGTGGCAAAATAATCGTCCAGGCGCTCTTCCCGGCGGATCAGTGCAACCGTTCCGTCATATTTGAGCAGCAGTTCTTTGGGACGCAGTTTTCCGTTGTAGTTGAACCCCATGGCGTGGCCGTGGGCACCGGTGTCGTGGATGACCACCAGGTCACCCTCGGCGATGGGGGGCAGAGGCCGCTGGATGGCAAATTTATCGTTATTTTCACAAAGGGATCCGACCACATCGACGACCTGGGATGCTTCCGTCCTCTTTTCGGGGACGGTGATATGGTGGTAGGCGTTGTAAATACCCGGCCGCATGAGCGCCGACATGCATGCGTCCAGCCCCACGTGGGTGCGGTAGATCTCTTTGCGGTTGATGGCGCTCGCAACCAGTGCGCCGTGGGGGCCGGTCATGAAACGGCCGCTCTCCATGTATAGCTTGGGCATGCTGCCGTTTCGCCGGGAAAAAGCCTTGAACGTATCGGTGATGGCCCGGGCCATGGCCGAAAGGTCCAGTGGGGGATCGGTAGGGCGGTAAGGGATTCCCAGGCCACCGCCGATATTGATGAACTCGAAGCGGGTGTCCAGGGCGCTGGTGATCCGTTCCACCTGTTCCAGAAGCATGGCCGCCGTCTGCACGATGTAGGTGTGGTCCAGTTCGTTGGAGGCCAGCATGGTATGCATCCCGAATCGCTTGGCGCCACGTTGTTTTGCCGACCGGTAAGCCCGGATCAACTGGTCGTGGCTCACCCCGTATTTGGCTTCCACGGGGGTACCGATGATGGCGTTCCCCGATCGCCGCTCACCGGGATTGTAGCGAAAGCAGATCAGATCCGGTATGGCGGGAAGCTTGTCCATAAGGGAGATGTCGTCCAGATTTACAATGCTGCCCCCGTCGGCTATGGCCGTGGCAAATTCCCTGCGGGTCGTGTTGTTGGAGGTGAACATCAGATCATCGCCACTGCTCCCGACCCGGCGGCCCAGGACCAGTTCGGCCACCGAACTGCAGTCGAATCCGAACCCCATGTCGGCCATAATGGCCAGTATGGCGGGGTTGGGCAGGGCCTTTACCGCGAAATACTCCCTGAAGCCGGGGATTCCGGAAAAGGCCCTGATAAGTCGCTCTCCGGTCTCTCTGATGCCGGTTTCATCATAAATGTGAAACGGGGTGCCGAAGTGGGCTGCAATATCATTCAACCGGGGATATAGTCGATTCTCAAATGCGGTGGACATGGGCATGGGGGGGGCTCCCTAAGCTTTGAGGGTCCGACGAATACGGGACAAGGCGGTGGTCACATTTTCACGGCTGTTGAATGCACTGATTCGGATATACCCCTCACCACAGGTGCCGAAACCGGCACCCGGCGTGCATACCACGCCGGTTTTTTCAAGCAACATGTCAAAAAAGGCCCAGGAATCCGCCGTCGTCGATACCCAGATGTAGGGTGAATTCCGACCACCGATACACGGGTAGCCCAAGGCTTGCATCGCCTTGCGGATCAGGGCGGCATTGGTCATGTAGTCGGCCACCAGGTCGGCCACCTGGCCTTTGCCGGCATCACTGTAAACCGCTGCCGCGGCCCGTTGGACCGGGTAGGAGACGCCGTTGAATTTGGTGCATTGACGCCGGCGCCACAGGCTGTGAACCGAATGGGCCGCACCGGATGCGGTGTAGGCCATCAGGGATTTGGGTACCACCGTATAGGCGCACCGGGTGCCGGTGAATCCGGCGGTCTTGGAAAAGCTCCTGAATTCGATGGCCACCTGCCGGGCACCCGGGATTTCGTAGATGGAGTGGGGTAGGGTGTCGTCCCGGATAAATGCCTCGTAGGCGGCATCGTAAAGGATGATGGCCTTGTTGGTTGCCGCATAGTCCACCCATATCTGGAGCCGGTCCTTGGTGATGGCGGCGCCGGTCGGGTTGTTGGGAAAGCAAAGGTAGATCAGGTCCACCGGCTGCCGTGGCAGGTCGGGAATAAATCCATTATCCGTGTTGCCGTCCAGGTAGACGATGCCATCGTAACGCCCGTTGCGGTAATGACCCGTGCGGCCCGCCATGACATTGGTGTCCAGATAAACGGGGTAGACCGGGTCGGGGATGGCGATCCGGGTACCGCTGTCGAAAATTTCCTGGATGTTACCCGTGTCGCACTTGGCGCCGTCGCTGACGAAAATCTCATCGGCACCGATGTCGGCCCCACGGGCTTTAAAGTCGTTTTCGGCGATGGCTTCCCGCAGGAAGTCATACCCCTGTTCAGGGCCGTATCCGCGAAAACTGCCGTCGGCGGCCATTTCGTCAACGGCCTGATGAAAGGCAACGATACAGGCATCGGGCAGGGCACGGGTGACATCGCCGATACCCAGTCTGATGACGGCCGGATCAGGCCGGCGCTGCTGATGGGCGGCCACCCGTTGGGCAATATCGGAAAAGAGATAGGACGCGTTGAGCTTCAGGTAGTTGTCATTGATGCGAATCATGGGGTGCCTTGTTTTCCGGTTGCGAAAAGGGTTGATGGGTGAAGGTATACGGAAAGAATAAATATGCGCCTCATCTATTTTGATTTATTCTTTCCGCGTACTCAACGATTCAGATCATGCGCGTCGATGGGGATCCTGGAGGTCTCTTTGAAGGTGTCCATGACGATGGTGGTATCCGTGGAGATCACCCCCTTGAGCGGCGTAATCCGCTCTCGCACCAGGCGTCCCAGTGCCTTGGTGTCGGTCTCCCGCACCTTGAGCAGATAACCGTCCGGGCCGGCCACGTAATGGATTTCCTGAACCTGAGGGATAGCCGCCAGGGCGTCCACCAGGCCATATTCATCGCCTTTGCAGCCGGAGCGGAGATGGACGAAGGCGACTTGGCTTTTTCCGAAGCGCGCTGGGTTGAGGCGAACTTCGTAGCCATCGATCAGGCCCATTTTTTCAAGTTTTCGGATTCGCTCCAGGACCGCCGAGGGCGCCATGCCGACCTGTCGGGCCACCTCCACGTTAGGGACGCGCGCTTTTTTCTGCAGGATCTTCAGTATTTTTAGGCTAACGTCATCAATCATTCGGTATTCAACCTTATTTCAGTTCAAATATTCTTTGAATATGAATATGTCAAGAATAAAATACTGTTCGTATCATGTTTCGAAAAGAGATCGGGTGGCCGGAAAAAAAGATTGAAGTCTGCATTCTTTTTTTCTATCTAGGGATAAGGATTCACTACCGGATTTTCAAGTGAATCCCCGGCCGTCAATTTTTTCCCTTTCATATCTGCTGCAGGAGTTTGTGATGCCGAAGATTATCATCGTCGGACTGGGTGGGTGTGTCGGTGCCATCCTCCGATACCTCGTGGCCGGCGGGGTGCATACACTGGCCAAAAGCACCTTTTTTCCGATGGGCACCATGACGGTCAACGTTACCGGTTGTCTGCTGATCGGTATCGGCGGCGGGCTCATGGAAAGCCGCCAGTTCTTTTCCCCGGAATGGCGGGCGTTCCTATTCGTGGGCATCCTCGGCAGTTTCACCACCTTTTCCACCTTTGGCCTGGAGACGTTCTACCTGGCCAAAGAGGGACAGTGGCTGGCTTCTTTCGGTAATGTGGGCATTAGTCTGATCCTGGGACTGGCGGCGGTTCTCGCCGGTCATATGATTTCCCGGCTGATTTGACCCTTTCCAGTGTAAGGTTGGACTGCCCGATGCGACAACCGTGCGCCCCGGAGGCGGCCAACCGGCGTAGAATGATCCATTTCGGTCCTTCGGGCTGTGGAAAACCGACGTTGCTGCGAATTATTGCCGGGTTCGAGGTGTCCCCGGTGGTCGACTGAAGATTGACGGCAATCCGGTCAAGCGGACGTCGGATTGGGTCGGGCCTGCATGCCCGGAAACGGCTGAACCGCTTATTTATTCTTTGCGCAGTTGTCGCAGTTCTTTCCGTATGGCGCCCAGTTCGCTTGCCATCAGAGATTTCAATTGATCGATGGCCTCGAAAAGCGCCTGAATCTGGGACACGTCTACTGCTTTTCTTGGTTTCGGCGAGGCAACAGACGGACGGGGAGGGGGGGATTCGACGATTTTTTCCTTCAGCCGCTTGAACTGCCTGACCTCTTCCAGCAGCATTTTCTCCTTATCGCTGCGGCTCAATTCATCGTTGGTAACCGATTCCTCCAAGGCAGCGAAGACCGCCATGATTCGCTTGATGGTTTCAGGATGGGCCTTGGACTTGTGGGTACGGATATATTTTCCCAGCGACTTTAAAATCCTGAGCAGGGTCTGGTTCACTTTATTGTCTTTGAACGGCTCCGCCAACCCATCGATCCGGTAGAGGAAATCGTCGAGTGCATCGTCGGTGATTTCCCAGTCAATGGCCAGGATCGTTGATTTCAGATCCTTCAAAGGAAAATCAGCTTTGGGTGCCGGGGAATCATCCTTGGGAGGCAATGAATCACTAAAAAAATCATCGAGTCGGTTTTCCAAGTCAAAGGCAAACGTATCATTGGATTTTTTGTCCACTTCGGCACCTCCTATAGCAGTTTTTTCCGAATCGCCACAACCGTTTTTGAGATGGCTTTTTTAACCGTGGGGATCACGTTGTCTCCCTTTAGCGCACTGGCCGTGAAGCTGGGTGCGTTGAGTCGTGCATTGAGATCCTTCTCCAGGGTTTCGACATCGAGAATGGGCATCCCCTCTGTTGCCAAATCACGCTTATTGTACTGGAAAACAATGGGAATGTCGGCGATGTCGATATCGTAGAATCTCAGATTGTCTTTCAGGTTGTTCAGGGAATTGATATTGCTCTCCCGCCGATCGACCAGGGAGTCGGCAACGAAGACAATTCCGTCCACACCCTTGAGGACCAGTTTCCGGGTGGCGTTGTACTTAATTTGGCCGGGAACCGTGTAAAGTTGTGTTTTAACATTGTAATCCTTTATCGCTCCCAGTTCGAACGGTAGAAAATCAAAAAATAGGGTTCGATCACCCTGGGTCTTGATACTGACCATGTCCGATTCGATCCGATGCCGGATCCGTTTGAAAATATATTCCAGGTTGGTGGTTTTTCCTCCCCTGCCGGGACCTACGAAAACAAGTTTAACCTGAACTTCTTTTGTCTTGGTATTGATAAACGCCACGTTTTCCTCCCGCTAATTAGCAACTTCGGGTGGTACAGGCCGTTGAAGCACAGGCCACCGGCTTAAGAGGATTGCAACCGATTAATCAGGCCCTTGATTTTTTCAATCACCTCATCAATCTTCAGCCTCAGGTAGCCTAGTGAGACATCGTTGCCGAAAATTGACACCAAGAGAAAGTCATCCATGATTTTGGTGAAGTTAATGTTCTCGCTTTTGCCTTTGTGGAAGAGCAGCGAGAACTCTTCTTCGCCGATGATGGAGGCCATGGCGCTCACTGCCCCGAAGTTTCCTGCCGCCAAGGCAGCCAAAGAGTAGACATCGTGGCGCACCTTTCCGTCATCGAGGTTGACGATGACATTGCCGGCCATGTCGATGAGAATCACGGATTGTATGCCCAGCGTCATCAGATCGGTGGTCAACGCTTCTTCCAAACCGTCCAGTTGTTCTTGATCGAGGATATACGACAATGTCCCTTCCTCCTTGCTGTATCAGGTCTTACCAAGGCAGTCGGCTATCTCGGCAACTATTGAACCGGTTGGTGCCGAGAATGATGCGCCGGCCAACCGCTATGGCGACGATGTTGCTGCCCGCCGAACGGATAACGTTCAAGCCCACCACGGAGGCAACGACAGGTTCCACGATTTGAAACCGATTTCTACCGATCCAATTGACCTTAATACCCTTTTTTGCTTTGGTTTTTCAAGTTGTTTCTATTTTTAAAGTCCCTTTTTTCGGCAATTCTTTTTTTCAATGCAATATTGTCAACCCGGTCTGATCGCGAAGACCCGTTTTTTCCGGTAACCGCTACTTTCTCGATCGATCGCCCCCAATAATATTCTAATTTATTGTAACCGTTGGTTATACGACAATATGACCATTAATAGAGACTTGCTATTTGACTCGTAAAGGCGGTAGACAAGAACCAAGAAAATTGCCACATGGGCCTGGCTTAATTCTACCGGATCGACGACCAAACTCTCGGGTGCCCGGGATTGATAGGGAGGGTTCCGACAAGAGGCTTTCAGACCCAGGGCGATCTATGGTGTGACACACATAGGAGACGGCACCGATGAATGACCTCAACCGGCAAGCGGAGAGAAAGAAAATTCTGGCCCGCCTCTCCATCGCCATCTACAAAATGACGGACGAACAGCTTATCGCCCTGCTGCCTCTGTTCGAAGATCTGGAACTGAAAGACAAAGAGAAGCTTCTGGAGATGCCGTATTTCAAACCTGACGGTATTGTCGGTGCCGGAGACAGACAACTGCTTATCGCCCGTTTTTTTCTGCTGATCAATCAACTGTCCGAAGCCGATCTGCTCAGATTTATTAACCGATATGAGGAAAAACGGTTTGCCATGCTTCGGAAATTCCCCCGTGTTCCCTGCAATATTATCCTGGATCTGGCTGCCAATGGCCGCGCAATCAACTGCTTTGCCATGGATATCAGTGCCGGCGGGATGTTTGTGGAAAGCCGTGAACCTTTTACCATGGGCCAACTCATCTCGATCTGTTTCTCAGTGGCTGATGCACATCCGGCTTTGAAGCTTAGTGGTCGTGTCATCCGCCAAGAGCACGGTGGGGTCGGCGTCAAATACGAAGCGATTACCAGCTATCAGTTGGAAATTATGAAGGATTTAATAAATCGACTTCATCGTCAAATCAGTTCTCAACTGCGTGCGGAACAATAGCGTGACGCATCTTAATGCCTGAAGATGGGTGCGCTTGGCGTGGCCCTCGGTTGCTATGCGGAGGGGGCGGTTTTCTCCGGCTGGTAGGCGCAAAGCGGTTCCTCCGCCATGTAATTGCCGGTGGCCTCAAAGGCCCTGGCACGGCATCCGCCGCAGACCGCCCGGTATTCGCAGGCACCGCACTTTCCTTCCAGCTGTTTGAAATCACGAAGCTTAAGGAACACCGGCGAGTGGTTCCAGACTTCGCCGAAGGTGGTTTTGGTGATCTCTCCGCATTTAACATCGGTGTAGCCGCACGGCTGTACAGTGCCGGTGTGGGAAACGAAACAGAACCCCGTACCAGCCAGGCAACCCCGGGTCACGGCATCGAGCCCATGGGTCTGCATGCTGATGGTCTTCCCCTCCGCCCTGGCCCGCTGCCGCAATATCCGGTAGTAGTGGGGGGCACAGGTGGCTTTGAGCTGCAGGGGCGTTTTTTCGCGTTGATCATAAAACCAATTTAGGGTGGTTTCATATTCGTCGGCGTCGATGGTCTGGTCTACGATATATTTCCCCCGGCCCGTGGGAACCAGCAGAAAAATATGATGGGCCACCGCACCCAGCCGTTCGGCCAGTTCGAGAATCCGGGGGATCTGCTCCAGGTTGGTTTTGGTGATGGTGGTGTTGATCTGGAATTCGATTCCTGCGGCTTTCACATATTCGATGCCCCGAATGGCGGCATCGAATGCACCGTCGACACCTCGGAATCTATCGTGAAAGGCCTTGGTGGCCCCGTCGATGCTGGCACTGATCCGCCGAATACCGGCGGTTGCCATTTTTTCGGCCACCTGGGGGGTAATCAGGGTTCCGTTGGGGGCCATGACCATTCTCAGCCCCAGGTCGTCGCCATACTTGGCGATGTCGAAAATGTCATCCCTGAGCAGGGGTTCACCGCCGGTGAGGATGATGATGGGTTTGCCCACATCGGCGATCTGATCCAGCAGTTTGAAGCTCTGGTCGGTATCCAGTTCCCCCGCGTAGGGACCGTTGGTGGCCGAGGCCCGGCAGTGAATGCAGGAGAGATTGCAGTTTCTCGTGGTCTCCCAGGCCACCAGGCGCAGGGTGTGGCCATTGCCGTGGGGCGCATGGTCCTTTTCGGTGTGGGGATGAGGATTCATTGATTGGTTCTATCCTTTGCGTGCCATCGATGATTACGATGGCCGATGATAAGGCGTGGTAACGACGAAAAACAGCGATGGCCGTTATTCGTTGATCAGGGCGGCGGCCTCCATGGCAAAATAGGTCAGGATCATATCGGCACCGGCGCGCTTGATGGCGGTGAGTGTTTCCATCATCACCTTCCGGCCGTCAATCCAGCCCATCTTTTCCGCCGCCTTGATCATGGAAAACTCGCCGCTGACATTGTATGCCGCCACGGGCAGGTCCACTTCGTCCCGGATCCGGCAGATGATGTCCAGATAAGCCAAGGCCGGTTTGACCATGATGATGTCGGCGCCCTCCTCAACGTCCATCGTGGCTTCGCGGATGGCTTCTTGGGCATTGGCAGGGTCCATCTGGTAGGTCTTTCGGTCACCGAATGTTGGCGCACTCTGGGCTGCTTCACGGAAAGGGCCATAGTAGGCGGAGCAGTATTTGGCTGCATAAGACATGATGGGAATCCGGGTGAATTCGTTTTCGTCCAGGATGGACCGGATCTCCGCCACCCGGCCGTCCATCATGTCCGACGGGGCCACCATATCCGCCCCGGCTTTGGCATGGGACAGGGCGGTTCTGGCCAGAAGGTCCAGTGTGGCGTCATTGTCTACCGTGTGGCCATCCAAAAAACCACAGTGGCCGTGGTCGGTGTATTCACACAGGCAGACATCGGTAATGACCATCAGCTCCGGAAGTTTGCTTTTCACGGTCTTGACGGCCCGCTGAATGATGCCGTCCTTGGCATAGGCCTGGGTCCCCAAGGGATCCTTTTTCGATGGAATGCCGAATAGAATAATCGCCGGGATTCCCATGTCGTAGGCCTGCTTGGCAACTTTTACCAGGTTGTCGATGGAAAGCCGATAGTTTCCCGGCATGGCGTCGATTGGGTTTTTTACCCCTTTTCCCTCAACGACAAACAGCGGTAGGATAAAATCGTTTACGGACAGGGTCGTTTCGCGGACCATTTTTCGAAACGCCGCGCTTTGGCGCATCCTACGGGGGCGATAATCGGGAAACAGCATGTCGGCTCCTGGCGGTGGTTATAGGGTTTGGGCAATCTCCTCATCGGTAAGGTAGCAGGCCGGGTCCGGGGCCCACACATCATCGTGAATCGCCTCTGCGCGTACCCGAAAGTTGCCGCCGCACAGATCCAGCCATGCGCAGGTGGAACAGCGGCCCTTCACGTGGACCTTTTTTTTCTTGAGCTTTAACAGAAGGTCGTCTTCCGGCTGGGTCCAGATCCGGGAAAACGGGCGCCGGCGGACGTTGCCGAAGCTGTGGTGGCGCCAGAACTGGTCGGCATATACCTCGCCGTCCCAGCTGACGCAGCCGATGCCCCGGCCCGAGCTGTTGCCCTCATTCATCTTGAGCAGTTCGAGAACCTCAGCGGCCCGTTCGGGGTCTTCCTTGAGCAGTCGCAGGTACAGATAAGGGCCGTCGGCGTGATTGTCCACCGTGAGCACTTCCTTGGCGATGCCCTTGGCGTGTAGCGCCTTGGTGCGGTCAATGATCAGGTCAACAACCCTGCGGGTACCTTCCAGGCTCAGGTCCGCTTCGACCATCTTGGATCCCCGGCCGGCGTAGACCAGGTGGTAAAAGCAGACCCGGGGAATGTCCATCTCCTCCAGCAGATCGAAGATGGCCGGGATGTCACCCACATTGAACTTATTGATGGTGAAACGCAGGCCCACCTTGATGCCCGCGTCCTGACAGTTGCGGATGCCTTCCAGGGCCTTGTCATAGGCGCCGGGAACGCCCCTGAACTCGTCGTTGATCTCCCGCATGCCGTCCAGGCTGATGCCCACATAGGACAGACCGATGGCTTTGAGGGTCTTGGCCATGCCGGCGGTGATCAGGGTGCCGTTGGTGGAAATAACCGCCCTCATGCCCTTTTCGACGGCATGGGCAGCCAGCTCCGGAAGATCTTTCCTGACCAGGGGTTCACCACCGGAAAACAGCATCACCGGAGCACCGAATCGGGCCAGATCATCGATCAGCGCCTTGCCTTCATCGGTGGAGAGCTCATCGGTGCCGGATGTTTCCGTGGCCTGGGCATAGCAATGTACACATTTGAGATTGCATTTTCGGGTCACATTCCATACCACCACCGGGCGCTTATCCTTGGAAAACTGCAGCAGGTGGGGGGGGAGGGTGGATGAATGCCGTCCATAACGCAGGGCATCGGATGGCTCAACGGTGCCGCAGTAAAGCTTGGATATTCCAATCATACGGGTTCAGCCTTCCAGCCGGTTGTCGGGGTTCGGGGGCGGTTGGGGGTCATCGTCGCCTTGTCTGAGGATGTTGGCGATAAAACTATCCGGTTTTTCCAGTGCATCCCGGGTAATAAAAAAGCGGGTCCGACCGGTCTTTTCACGAACCAGTTTTAAACCATGTTCGAAATCAGCGGTCAAATTCCGAAAATATCCTTCCGGCGTGTCTCCAGTGATGAAGCACTGTCCGATGATATGATCGATGGCCTCTTCTTCCAAGACTATATTGATACCATGATTTTTGATAAAGTAAAGCTCTATGGCCTTGGTCTCCTCGTAGCGGGATTTGAGCCGATGAAGCACTTTTTCAATGTCGGATATCCGTCGGCAGTAGGCGTCGGCGGCCAGTTTAATGCGTGAATCGGTCAGTTGAATACCGTGCTTTTCGCTAAAAGTTTTTCGGTTTTCCGTCACATATTTTACAATGCGTTGACACTCTTGGGCAGCCAGTTGGTCATACGCCTGTCTGAACGTCTCGTCTCCGAATCGATCGAGCAGTTCGTCCAGGTGCTCGTTCGGTCGCTCAATTACCTGCCGGGAAACGGCAAAGCGGGTGATGGTGGTGGAGGGGAGGGTTCTCTCGAAAGGCAACAGGGCGCCTTCCACCGCACTAACCAGACCGCGTGCGCCGGTGTTTTCCTCAAATGCCCGTTGGGCCAGCACCGCCAGGGCTTCGGTTTGAAATTTTACGTCGATACCATAGGTGGCGAAATCCAGTTTTTTCCCCAAGATGATGGGGTTGTTGGGGTTTTTGAGAATATCGCAAAGATCCGTTTCGGTCAGTCGTTCGAATATGGTACGAACCGGAAGCCGGCCGACAAACTCGGATTCAAACCCGAATTCGACGAGATCTTCGGATTTTACCTTGGTCAGGATATCCTTTTCCTGGGACGGACTGGAAATGGAGGCCCCGAATCCGATCTTCCGGTCGGCGATGCGCCGGCCAATAATTGTCTCCAGGCCGGAAAAGGCACCGCTCATGATGAACAAAATATGCTTGGTGTTGATGTTGCTTTTTTCTTTTTTACCGGTTTTCCTGAATCGGTCGATCTCCTGGAGCATGGATACCGGATCGTGAGGAACTTTCAGATCCACTTCGGTTTCTTCCATGGGTTTGAGAAGGGCCCGCTGAACACCGGTCCTGGAAACGTCGGCGCCGATCAAATTCCGGCTGGAGGCGATTTTGTCGATCTCATCGATGTAGATGATTCCGCACTGGGCCAGTTCGATATCTCCGTTGGCCTCTTTGACCAGGTCCCGAACCAGATCCTCCACATCGCCGCCGACATATCCCGTCTCGCTGAACTTGGTGGCATCGCCTTTGACAAAGGGCACCCCGATCTTCTTGGCGATGAGCCGCACCATGTAAGTTTTGCCTACACCGGTGGGGCCGAGCATCAGCACGTTGTTCTTGATGATGCCGACCATGTCGTTGAAGTCGTCGGGGGCGCTTTGAATATGCTTAATGCGGTTGAAATGGGTGCATATTTTTGTGGCCAGAACGTCCTTGGCCGCCGTCTGCTTGACCACGTATTGATCCAGATAGGCGATCAGGTCCTGGGGCCTGAGATCGAAGTCGATCGTTTTCCGATTTTTCGTCGACGGTTCACCCTCGTCGTTTTTGGCTGCCTGGGGCATGACGATGGGGGGCGCCAGTTTTACGCTGCCGCCGAATTTTTTGGCCAGGAAATCACCCAGCTCTTTCTCAAGCTCTTTGGGGTCGGGTATTTTTTCGCTGTATTCGCTCATGGTTCGCTGACTATAAGCATAAGACCCGGTAATTTCAAGCCCAACCACGGGGGAATATTTTACCCGAAAACCATTGTCCCATGGAATTGTTGAAAAATAAAAAAAAGGCTTTAGTATACGTTTCGCGTACCGATAATGGTGCTCGGTGGTTATGTCGGCCAAGGCCGGGAAAAAGAACTGCCGAAACGCGGGGCCGAAAAAAAATGTTGACATGGGGTTCGGGTCGATTAGACTGAGAATTCGGCTTTTGCCTCTTAATGGACACCGGTGGTTGACAGGATCCATGGACAATCTCAATCGAATTCAGTTTGAAGCGCCCCATCTGGATACATTGAACAGCCGCTACACCGTGGTTGATCTTCATTTCCATTCCCATTTTTCAGATGGCGCCGATGCCGTGGCTGACATTGCCCAGCGGGCTCGGCAGTTGGGGATCGGTGTGGCCATTACCGACCACAACACCATAGACGGAGCCGTGGAACTCGACGGTTATGGCGATGTACTCAGCATACCCGGCATCGAAGTCACCTCCCGGGAGGGGTCTCATGTGCTGATCTATTTCTATCGGATTGATGACCTCAAGGCTTTTTATGTCGGCGACATCAAGCCCCATATGGGACCGACGGTCATGTCCTCGATCGGACTGGATGTGGAATCCATCGTCCGCTGCGCCAGGAAATACAACAGTGTCGTTGTGTTCCCCCATCCTTACTCCGCCGCTTTTACCGGCATCTGCAACCACAGTTTCTCGGACTCGCAGTTGAACCGTTTGCTCGGGATGGCCGATGGTGTGGAGGTGATCAATTCGGAGAACCTTAAGCGCTGGAACCTGAAAAGCGCCCTGTTGGGGTTCAACCTGAACCGGGTCATTACCGGCGGTAGCGACGGCCACAGCGTCCGGCAGATGGGGTGCGCGGTCACCTATGCCGTTTGTGAGCGCAGTCGCAAAGCCTTTTTGGACGCCGTGAGTCGTCAAGCGGTCAAGGTGGTGGGGACGGAGTCGAAGCTGTTGAAGAAAATCCAGTCCAACGGGGCCAAACTGAAAAACAGCATCAACAATTATCCGGATCTGGTGGAAAAAAATATCCGTTTCGGTAAGAGTGTGATTCGTTTTCGTGCCAGGCGGGTGGTTGAAAACATCTGGCAGCGGATTAACGACAAGCATTTGAAAAAGGCTTTCTATTTTCTTGCCGGGATGACCAT
>DEIP01000008.1:57940-69779 GCA_002352605.1 Desulfobacteraceae bacterium UBA2771
ACGGTTGCGCTTGCCGGCAGGTGGCAAGATGCATTCAATGATCGTAAAAATGCACCTTTACAGAGATAAGGGAGGAAGGATGGAAAAGTATTTGAGGCCGATTCTAATTTTCACGCTGATATTGGCGGCAGTTGGTTGTGCCTCCAAGGGTATCATGCCGATCTCCGATGAGGACAGTCCGGCACACCATTATCTTGTGGGGATGGGGTTGTTGGAAAAGGGCGATCTTGATCAAGCCGAAGCTCATTTTGATCGTGCGCTGAAGTTGGAACCGAAGTATCCAACCGCCCTGGCAGGAAAAGCGCTTACCGCGGCCATGAGAGCGGAGGCGTATTCGGACGAGGGACATTGGTCCGTCGAGTTGGAACGGGCTTTGGAATTATTTAATGATGCCAGGCATTCCGCAGACGGTGACTCTGAGGAGTTTTCCGTTCTAGTCACGGGAATCCGGGTCTATACCCATGCAAAACCTAAAAAATGGATCAACAAAGCCCAGGATCTTTACGATGAGGCCAAAGGACTGAAGAACGTACAAAGCGGTGAATTGTCATATTATCGAGGTGAAGCGGCGGTTGACTATTTCATGGGCGTAGCCGCCTATAAGGATCTGCAGTTCAGGGATGCGGAGGATTTGCTGGCCAAGGTTACTCAGGCCCCCCCGGGCCGATGGCACCAGCCGGCAAGCGCGCTTTTCAAGAAAGTCCATAAGATTGTGAGAGCGACGACGAACTATACGCTGACGGATGTGGCCAGGAAAATTGCCATCAAGGATGAGGTGGTGCGGGCCGACGTGGCGGCTTTGTTGGTCGATGAACTCCACCTGGACCGGCTCATGGCCGGACGCATCCCCGTCCCGGGAAAGGAACCCAAGGCAGACTTCGTTCCCGCGGACGTGATCGCAAACCCCTTCGAATCCGAAATAATGATCGTTTTGAAATGGGGATTGCGAGGCCTCGAGCCTGAGTTCGACCCAACAACCCAGGCTTACCTTTTTCACCCGGAGGGGGCCATTAAACGCAAGGAGCTGGCCTTTGTTCTGGAGGACCTCTTAGCAAAGATATCGGGTGATGAGGGTATCTCGACGGCCTTTTTCGGGCAAAACCGGTCTCCCTATCCCGATGTTTCTCCGAGTGCTCCGTGGTTCAACGCCGTGATGAACGCAGTCAGTCGGAATCTTATGGAATCAGGGCTGTCCGGGGCTTTCAGACCCGAGGATACGGCCGATGGTGCCGAACTGCTTTTGGCGGTTCTTCGTTTGCGGGACGCAATGAATATTCACTAATATAAGGGGGTTGGCGATGAATTGGAAAACGGGAGTAGGCGCGTTCGTTTTATCTATTTGCATGCTCGGCAGCGCTTTGGCGGATGATGGAATGCAGACGATTACCGAACCGGTGAAGGTCTTTGAGGAGGGTTACCTGCAGGTCGTGGGGGTTTCAGAGGAGGGGCAGTCCCGCTATAAAGCGATGCGGGCGGCCCAGGTTATTGCTCAGCGTGATCTGGTGGAAGTGATGCAGGGGTTGAGTCTTTTCGGCACGACCTCGGTCAAAGACGGTATGCTGCAATCCGACGAAATCAAGACCAGCGTGGAGGGTTTCCTCCGGGGCGCCATGAAATGCGGTCAGAATTATAACGAAACCAAGGGGTTTGCCGAAGTTTGCATGCGGATCAACATTCGCGGGAGAGGGGGGCTGTACGACATCCTCCTTCCGCTGATTAAGGACGACAAACTCATACCTGAAAAGCAACCCGCCTATGAGCCCGAATCGATGCCTTCAGGGCCAGCTAAGTTGACGGCAGCGGTCAATCCGACGGAAAACACCGTGCAGGTCCAAACTGGAACCGCGGCGGCCGAGGTAGATACGACCAAGGCCGAAGTCAAGGCCCCCTCGGAATTGACCAATCCCCATGACGGTCTGATCGTCGATGCCCGGGATTACCAGTTCCGTCCGGCACTGGTCAACCGGGTGCTGACCGATAAGGATGAAGTCGTTTTCGAACCCTCCAAGATTTTAAGCAACGTGCTGGTCGAGCGTGGCTGCGGTGGTTTTACCACGGACGACGGTAAGGCCAAGGCTCTCCTCGAGAGTTGGGGTAGCAAGAACCCCATGATCGTCAAGTGTACGGACGTTCGGAAATTTACCGATGCCAAGATCTCTCAAGACGATGCGGCGGCTGTATACGTCAACGATCAGAAGTCTAATATTCTCTCCCAGGCGCGTGTCGTTTTTATTTTGAAATAGGTCGGTCCCTGCAAACGAAGCGACATTGGCCCGCAAACCGCTTCTCCGCGGAATTCGGGCCATTTTCCTTTGAAAAATTCCTTTTCGGGACACCCTGGAACCAGGGACGGTGAAATGAAAAAGCTGGGGTTGATCGCCGGCGCTTGTGTGCTGCTCGTTGGGGTTTTTTTTGTAGTTGCGGGGCTTTGGGTCAACGGGCACCTGGAAGCGATTGCCCGGAAGATGACCGGCAGGGAGATCTATTTTTCCGGCCTTAATGTCAGCTACGCTCCCATGCCTACCATCGTGTTGACCGACTTCGTCTTGAAGGAAGGGCAACATACCGTCTCGGTCCCACGGATTTTACTCCATCTTGATTTAGCAAAAATCTTCAGCGGTCGAATCAGCGTGAAAAAAGCGGTGTTGGAAGAACCGCTGGTCGTGGCCGTAGGTCCTGGTGCGGGCGGATCCAAAACGCCGCTTTCTGGACCTTCCGGAAGCCCTCCCCTCTCCATGAGCGCTATTCCGGATGGTTTGGTAGTGGTTAATCGCGGTAAGCTTGTTTTTCAAGCGGCCTATGGTGATGGCCTGCCGGTTTCCGTGACGGCCCAGGCCGAAAAGGTCAATCAGCGTCTCTTGATACAGCTTAAAACCACTTCCATCGACGAAATCGGACTCAATTTCGTCGGGGAGGTCAGCATCGCGTCGATCAGGCCACTGAAATTGAAGGTCAAGGCCACAAAGGGGAGATTCAATCCAGATGAGGTCAAGGATTTCCTCATGCGATTCGGCTATCTGACCGACGACATGGCCAATCGGATTCCCGCCATCCAGCGCGTCGATTGCAAGGGATTGAATGTCGAATTCGATGGCGCTTCGGGTGATATCGGTCTCACGGCAGAAACCCTGGATGTGGATCAGATCGAACTCCGCGATGTGGCCGTGAAACTGACCCATGGCGGTGCTTTCGCAGTCAGCTGTTCCCATGGCGTCCTGGATTCGGCGAGTGTCTACGGTTGGCTCCAACAAAACCACGATGGCAAGACGGTGTTGGATGAGATGCTGGCCCGGGCCAAACTCAAGGCCTTGATGCCTGCCGGCGCCGTACGGATTTCGTCGCTGCGTCTTCGGGGCGTTCTTCCTGGGACCGAAGGTGCGCAAGCCGCCGTTCCTATGGATGGCGGCGTCGATATCAGCGTTCAAGGTTTGACGCTTCATCTCGTGGCCGAAAACGGAGAGGAGCAGTCTCTCACGATCAATCGGCTCGTATCCAAGGTGACCATTGCGCGGGGCCGGCCGTCCGTAGCGGTGAACCGGCTCACCTTCAGTTCGTCCCGGGGCGGGACCGGCAGTATCACGGGCAATATCCTTTTTCCCCTGGACCTCAAGCGAACGACCATGAAGGGTTCCATCGACGGTTTCAAGGTTTTCGATTCGACCCTCGATTTTCATCTGAACAAGGACAGGCATCCCAAGGCCACGTTCGACCTGGCACTGGACACCCCGTCGCTCAAGGTGTCTGCAGACGGCGTCGTTTTTATACCGGGTCGCAAGCAAACCGACCTGGAAGCCCGACTGACCAATTTGCGAATTGTCGGCGCAGGTCCGGATACACCGAATACGATTGTGCCGTGGCCGAAATCCGAGACTTTCCTCGAGCGACCCTTTGACGCCAGTGTGGTCGTAAATAAAAAGGTCTCGGCCAAGGCTTTTGTAAAGACCTTTCAATTCGGAGACTGGTCCCGGTTGAAGGATGTGGATTTACAATTGGAGGCTGGAAATGATCGGGCCGTGCTCAATGGAACGATCCGTATGTGTGGTCTCAATTTGATACTCGGCGCTTTGGTTTTGCCGCCGAGTCGGCTGGTGACCACACTGGAGACAAAGGGTACGGATGTGGATTTGTCCTCACTGGTCGCGTGTTTTTCAAAAGAGCTGCCGGTGTATCTGGCCGGTCGCCTCTTCGTTACCGGCAGCTTTGTGGCCATTGGAGACACGCCTCAAGCACTGATTGACGGTGCAAAAGGGGACGTAACGCTGATGGTTTCCCGGGCTTCGGTGCAGCGGATTTCCGGTTTGGATCCACGCCTGGGGTTTATTTTAGATATTCTCAGGGCTGCGCACATCAGTTCCGAAGAGGAAGACGCCATCGCTTTCGGCAGAGGCGTCATCAACGCGAGCTTGCAAAAGGGTCGGCTTGTTTTCGACCGTTTTTCGTTGGTGGGTCCCATGCTCAGTGCTTGGGGCGATGGGGACTTCACCATCAAGGATAAACACCTGAAGCTTTCCGGTGGCGTCAGAACGGTATTGGGTGGAACGAGGGGGTTGATTATCGACCGCATTCTGGAAAAGGGGGGAACCTGATGGCACTGTTTCGGTATAGGGCGTTGGTCATTGGGCTCGGCGTGTTAGGACTGATGGGTGCGGCATGGTTTTTAACATCATGTGCGAAATTGGAAAAACCCCCTGAGATTTCATACGTGGAGACGACGATATTGCCGTTGAAACTGGCGGTTTTGCCGGCGACGTTCCTTCCCGTGGAAGGGGACGTTCCGGGTGATTTCCCGGAGGACGGGGAAAGCGACAACGGGGTATTTATCGGCGATCTGGCCAGGGGGGTTATCCATAACCAGCTTGCGGGCAAGGGATATGATATGCGCGTGTTGAGCCTGGTGGATAAAACGCTTGTGGGCGGTGCATGGCAGGAATTGTCGGCTCAGGCGCTTTGCGACAAGCTGGAGGTCGACGGGCTGGTCTATGTCGAGATTGTCACCGCGACGATGGTAACGGCCGTCGCCTATGATTTGTTCAAGATCGAGGCCAAGATCAAACTGGTCAATAAGGCCGGTGCCGAGCTGGGTTCATGGCAGGACGGCTCATCCAAACGCAAGATCGCGCTGCCCACGAGCGCGGTGGGCATTGCCACAACCATCGCCGTGGCGTTTCTCGATGAATCGGCCAGGAAACAAATGCGGCTGGTGATTTATGACTGGGGCTGGAAAGTTTGTCAGTTCATGCCCGACAGCCCGCTCGGGAGAAGTCTGCCCGAAGTCGTGTACGTGGATTCAAACATCGACAAAGATGTCTTTGCGTTAGGTGAGCAAATTATCGTGGAGGTGGTCGCCGAAAAGGATCTGACCTGCACGTTTGACCTGGGGGATTTCAAGAAAAAGTTGCCCATGTCATACGCCGACGACGGTGTTTACAAAGGGGTTTATGTGGTTCAGGAAGGGGACCGAGTCTCCAATCAACCCCTGAGCATCCATCTTTTTCGGTCCAACGGCGTGGAACGGATTTGGCTCGAAATCGGGGGTACGGTCACGATTGACGGTGTCATACCCCAGGCTCCGCAAAAGATCGACGCCCAGGCCAGCCGAAGCGGGGTGTCTTTGACCTGGGCGTTGCCCCAGGGTGATGATTTGAAGGCGTTCGCAGTCGAGAGAAGTGAAGAAGCGGTCGGTGATTATAGCCCCGTGGCAAATACGAAGGATTTGCGCTACCTGGATGGTGATGTTTCCCAGGGGCGTACCTACTACTATCGCATTAGAGCCGTCGATCTGGCTGGCAATCGTTCCTTATACGAAAAGACCCTCCAGGTGGTCTTGCCCTTCTACGATGAGGTGACCCTGAGCGGCTCCTTGTCCGGAACCCTGGTTTCGGGTGTCTATCGTGTGGAGGGACCGGGGATCGTTGCCCACGGAAACGTGCTGACCATCGGGGCGGGTTCCAAAGTGACCTTGGGGCCGGATGCCCATATCGTCGTCAACGGCATCCTCAACGTGAAGGGATCGATGCAACGGCCCACCATATTTGAGGGGCAGGGATGGAAAGGCATCGTTGTCGGTGAGCGCGGGCAGGCCGAACTGACGCATGCCACCATGCGAGGTTGTGCGCCATGCGTGGTGGCCGACGGCGGCAGTGTCGCGATCAATGCCGTTTCTGTCAAATGCGACGCAGGCGATGGGATCGTGGTCAAGCAAGGCGGTACCTTGGCCCTTAAGGGTGGCCGGGTGAGCGGTTGCGATCGCGGCGTCGTCGTTGAGGGTGGCCGGGGGGTCATCGAAGAGAGCACGTTGACGGGAAACGAAGTCGGCCTCGACTTGGCGGGAGGCGAAATGACGCTGACCCACAACAACATTTACGAAAATGGCCAACGCAACCTTCGGGCACGTCGCAAGGTCGTTCTCCAAGGCAATTACTTCGGGGCGATGAACGTCAAGGACCTTAAACTGGAAGGCGATGTCCTGGTCAAAAGTCTACTGGATGCCCCTTTTCCCCACGGTCGGATGATGGTCCTGGTCGATGATAAGGAGGTTACGCCCGAGGCGATTGAAAAGCGGTTTGAAGACCACAAAGGCCGAGGCATCGATGCGTTTAAGGAAAGACGGTTTGGAGACGCCCACCAGGCGTTTTCCAAGGCGCTGAAGATCAGGGCGGACGAGGATGTTTATCTTTACCTGGCCTATACCCAGAGCAGCCTGGGGGAGGAAGACCAAATGGTGAAGACCTTGGATCAAGGCATCGGGGCTTTTCCCTATGAAGTGCGGCTTTACCAAATTTACGTCAAATATCTCGCCGCTAAGGGAGAGAAGAAAGAGGCATTGGCGCTTTTAGAAAAGGCCGTGAAAATGAATCCTGAAAACCAGAACCTCCTGTTCATGAGACAGTACGTCGAGTCCATGGGGGAATGAGTGGCCCACAACGTTTAAAAAGATTGTCTTTTATCTGATTTGGATCGGTAACTGTTTCTGGTTTAGGGTCTTACCCGGGTGAGGTGTAAAAAATGAACAGATATTGTCTGCTGTTTTTCGGTTTGCTCATTGTATTTTTCGGGCCTACCGCGGCGGCCACGGCCGCGATCTCCAAAGATACGCTGGAAAAGGAGCACCTATCCAGATACTACATTAACTATGCCAGCTACCTGATCGAGGTGGGCAAATATCTCGAAGCCCTGGAGAGCTACAATGCCGCGGAGGAACTGACCACCATCCCCAAGACGAAAGTAGATGCGTTGTTAGCCAAAGCGGCCCTTCTGTCGTCTTTTTTGGATGCACCGGAAGAAGCCTTGAACGTATATCGCGACTTGAGCAAGGATTACGAACAGACCACCGAGATTGCCCAATATCGGGAAGGGATTCTGCTCTTCGATTTAAAAAGGTACAAGGAGGCACAGGAAACGCTGGAAACATACCTCGACGCGTATCCGAAGGGTCGCTTTTTTTTCCAAGCCGAGGCCCTTTTGAGAGAAATTGCCAAAGTGTTTGCGCCCCCGGAACCGGAACTGCCACCGCCGCCGATACCTCCCACGCCACCGGTGCCGGTGCCCCAGCCGCCGATACCGACACCGCCCGTGCCCCCGGCGCCACCCGTCGTGGCACAAAAACATCCCGAGGTGCGTGTCCGCATGTGCCAAACCACGGGAGAGACGCGGATCCAGGGGACCCGGGTATGCGTCGCCGGGTTGGGCTGCAAAGATCGATTTGACCTGGGTGTCAAGGATGGCAAGATTCAGGTCAATGGGGCGCTGACGGGAGATGGTGTACTGGTATTTGAGAGTGATCAACCGCTGACGATTCTCTGTGGCGGCAAAAAAAAACGGGTGCGCGGTAAGCTTAAAGCCCGAATCAGAAAGGGCAAGCTGATGGTCATCAACATCGTGGACATCGAAGACTACCTGCTGAGTGTGGTTCCTTCGGAAAATCCGGCCAGCTGGCCCATTGAGAGCCTGAAGGCGCAGGCTGTGGCTGCAAGGACCTATGCCTATTACCAACGACAGCACCGTAAGAACTGGTCCTATGACCTGGTGGATTATGCGGGGGATCAGGCATATGGCGGAATGGATAAGGAACACCGGCGCAGTACCAAAGCCGTAAATGCTACTATCGGCGAGGTGTTGACATACGATGAAAAACCGATTCTGGCCATGTTCAGTGCCAATAGCGGCGGCTATACGGCCGACTCCAAGGCCGTTTTTAACCTGTACAAACCCTATCTCGTCGCGCAGCGGGACCCGGCGAGTCTGAATGGTGGGATGGCCAATTGGACCCGCAAATTTACGGTATCCGAAGTAGAGGCGGCGCTTCGAAAGATTAATGTTGACGCCGATGGACTCAGCGCGATCGAAGCTGCAGAGCAGGGTCCGTCCGGTCGAATCGTTAAGGTTCGGCTTATCTTGAAGGGAGGAAAAACCAAGGTCCTGCGTAATCGGACGACGCTGCGCCGGACATTGGACCTGCCCGAGATCCTGCATCAGATTCGCCTGGAGGGCAACACCTTCATTTTCGACGGCCATGGTTGGGGTCACGGCGTGGGGTATTCCCAGTGGGGTTCGGCTTATCTGGGTAAGCAAAAAAAATACCAGGAGATCTTGTCCTTCTACTATGGTAACGCCGTCAAGAAAAAGTTGTGGTAGAGGAAGAACCCGGTTCACAACAAAGAACAATTCCGGGAAAGGAAACCGATGAAGGTTTTAGGTGCCGATTCGAAAAAACAAAAAAGGCGTTTGGTTCTTGCTTCGAAAGGAACGCGGGCCATCTCCCGATTCTGGGGGATATGGCTGGTCGTTCTCACGTCTTGGGGTTGCATGATATGGGGAGGGGGTGCGCTGGGTGCGGATACCGACCCGGCAACGGAAAATTTTGTTGCGCACATCATGGCCACCCAGGAGCAGCTGGCGAATATTAACCGGAGAATCGAAAAGGAGAAGTTTCTGGCCGTGCAGGGGCCTGCTCCGGAACAGACCGCACGCAACCGGAATGTGACCCGGCTTCAGGAGATCAAGTTTATCCATCAACGCCTGCTCAACACATTGAAAAAAAACATTTCCCTCGCCTCTGAAGATGCCGATTTAAGGAAAGCCATAGAGAGTGGCCAGGCGTACGTTCTGGCGCAAAAAAAGCCCTATTCGCTCTCTTACTACGATAAACTTCTCGACAAGGTCGCCGGTGTTCAACAAGAGATGGATGTCTTGAAAACGTCGATGTCGAGTGCCGAAGGCAAGCTCGACGAAAGCAGGAGGGCGCAGGAAAAAGTGGAGCAGACCTGGCGGCGAATCAAAGAGGAAGTGACGGAAAAGAAGGGGGCGGCGGCCAAGAACGATCTGCAATACACCCAGGCGCAACTGGAACGGGACGCCGCCCAGGCGGTCCTCGAACTTCAAGCGGCGCGCCGGGACGGCAACAAAATGGAACTGCGCCTGGTCGATCTCAAACAGAAAGGCGCCCAGCAGAAATTGGCGATGATCAGAAAAGACCTCTCCTTTGATCCCGCCGCCCTGGACCGGGAGATCTCCCGCTTGGGAAAGCAAAAGAACCAACTGAGCGCGCGCCTTCAATCCGTACTTGATGAACAGAAAAAGGTAGAACTTGATTGGCAGGCGGACCGCACAACGGCAAGCAGTTCGGCCACCGAAAGCGCCATGAAAGCCCGGGAGGCATGGCGGGACGCCTATGAAAAGATCCTGCAGCAAACTGAGGAGATGACCCAGCTGCTCAGCACCCAGGAGAAGCTTTGGAAGTTGCGTTATACCCTCGTGAAGGGCGATGTGCCAACGAAAGACCTGGATCGTTTGGAGCAAACGGCAACGGCGGCCCGACAGCATACACAGCAGGCCGTTGGCTTGTATCAAACCTGGCAGGTCAACTTGCAGTCCCGGATCGCTTCCTTGCTAAAGGATCGGGGCGGTGTGGATCCCACCGATGAGAAATATGCAACCCATCAGTTGAATGCCTTGAATAAAACCGGAGAGTTCGGCGGCGAATATCTTTCAACGCTCCTGGTCACCGGGCAGCTCGCCGGTCGGCTTCTGGACGAGATCGCCTCCCGGGGGAAGCAGATTTCCCTCTGGGAAAAGACCTTAAGCACGGGATCCAAATTCAACGAGTTCTGGAATTTCGAACTGTGGGCCATCGACGATAATGGCGTCACGATCAGGAAAGTCTTTACGGCGCTGGTGATCCTTATCCTCGGCATCATGGTCGTCAAGCGTGCCATAAGCGTGCTTTCCATGCGGCTGAAAAAGTCCAAGCTGGAGGCGAGCGCGGCGGGTGCCGCTGAGAAGCTGCTGCTGTATACAGGATTTGTGATGATTGTTCTTTTCGCCCTTCGCACCGTCAACATTCCCCTAACGGCGTTTACCTTTTTGGGTGGCGCCATCGCCATCGGACTCGGTTTCGGCGCTCAGAACCTGATCAATAATTTCATCAGCGGCTTCATTATCATGGCGGAGCGACCGATTCGGATTGGCGATCTTATCGAGGTGGAGGATAAATGCGGTCGTGTGGAGGAGATCGGGGCCCGATGCACGCGCGTTAAGACCGGGGAAAACATCCACATTCTGGTCCCCAACAGCAGTTTTCTGGAGAAGAGCATCACGAATTGGACCCTGTCCGACAAAATGTTCCGTAACCGGGTGGCCGTGGGCGTGGCCTACGGCGCTCCCGTAAAGCAGGTGAGCGAGTTACTCTTGCAGGCGGCGGATCAGACCGAACGGGTGTTGAAGGATCCCCAGCCGTTTGTCGTCTTTGACGATTTTGGGGATAATGCGCTGACGTTCGAGATCTATTTCTGGGTGATTATCCGGAGCGTCATCGAAAAGAAGCGCATCGCCAGCGACCTTCGATACCAAATCAACGCGCTTTTAAGCATGCATGACATTTCGATCGCCTTTCCGCAGCGGGATATTCATGTGGATTCACTTAGGCCTTTGCAGGTTCAAGTGTTGACGCCTCGCCGCGATGAAAAATCGTAAGGTCCCATTCCCGGTTTCTGAATCGGGTCCTGAAATTTGATGCGTTTGAGTTACGCATGGTGCGGATGTAAAGTGGAGTATTCACGATGAAAACCTTAGCAACATTCTGGCTGCCGGGCTTTTTTCTTCTCCTGTTCGTTCCTCAAGCGCAGGCTGAAACCCAAGCAAGCAAGTGGTTGCAGCTGGATGCGGATTCCAAAGAAAGACTCAGACACCTGATCCAGTCCGACGTGGAGAGCCGCAGGGGATTTTCAACGGTCGCGGAAGCCCAGCTCAATACTGCACTGGTGGCCGCGGAAAGACAAAGAGAGAACACGGCCTATAAGGCCGCCATCGATGCGGCCACCAACGAATTCCGACGAACCAAGAAACGATCGGATGATCTGACTGCCCGGTTCCAGACCGCATCCTATGATTTCGAAGAAACCAGGAAAAATTATGACAACATCAAGGCCGGCATTGCCAATATCGATAATTCCATTGCTCGCTACAAAGAAGATTCCAATGCTCAGCGCGAAGCATTAACCAAATGGCTGAAAACGACAAAACAAGGCGAAACCATAGTCGCGGTTATTTACAACAGGGGGTTCATGGACTCGGCCCATAAACTGGAGCGTTTGGCCGACCAGGCCTCGGCACCGCTTATGGCTGAGCACATGGGGACATATATCAAGTCCTTTACCAACGTTATCAATAATGTGCTGACCGGGGATTTTATCAGGGCCGTGGAGGAGGGGACCGCCAAATGGAACCGTGAAGAACCATTGCGGATCGCGCTGACCAAGGGTGCCCAAGGGACCGCTTACCTCAGGATCAAGCGTTACGAGCTCTACCCCTTCCAGGCGCCTGATGCTGAAAATATCAAGCC
>DEIP01000008.1:69945-81206 GCA_002352605.1 Desulfobacteraceae bacterium UBA2771
TCCTTCAAGGAGAGAATAACTTATCTGGAGCAGAAGATCGCCAGCGCCCGTTCCGACAGAGCATCTCTGCTTTCGATCCTCGACGATAAAAAAGACCGGATAGCCAAAATGACGACCGAGCTTGAGTTGCTCAGACTCAAAAAGGAATCGGCTGAATTGGATTTTCAGAATGCACAGGCCCTCTTGCTGGAAAAAAAGCGTGTTCATGAATCCATTATTATTAAAACCAGCCTGGTTACGGTTAAGCGGTCCGAGACACCCGCCGAAGCATCGGCCGAAGCGGTTCTCGAAGAGTTGAAAGATGTGTTGAATGATGCCCGCATGCAGCATTATTCATCCACGACCGATGTGGCCGAGGGCAAGTTGGTCGACGAATCGGAGCGCCAGGCGATCACCGAGGCCAAAATTGTGGCGGTGCGTTCGCTGGCCTTCATCAATGAAGGCGACAGTATTCGGGTCAAAATGGCTTTTCGCGTGCGAACCGTTCTGGATGCAAAAGATGTGACTTCATCGGTCGTGCGTCGCCCCGCCAAACCATTGGTTGCAGCGACGGCCATCCGGCCAAAGAAGAGGCAAGCGGTTACCACGCCGTCGGCCGGGAAAAAATCCGTTTCCAAACTGCGTTCAAAAAGCAAATCATCTGCCATTGTTGTTCTAAAAAGGGGGTCACAACCCGCAATTCGCACGACGCCAAGCGTGAGCGCAAAAGCGTTGGATTTTCTTTTCGAGCTGGTAGATGTCTCAAAAGTGAAAAAAGATCTGACCTTCTTCGTCAAGGCCACCAATAAGGCCGGCTATATCCAATACCTCGCATTTTTCGACGAAACCAGTGGTTACGCACGATCATCAATTTCCGCTTCGGCCATTAGGCCGAAAGAGGTGAGTCAGGTCTATTTGCGACAGGGTAACAAGAAAATTGCTGCCGCCGACGCCTACCGAGGGGTTCCGGTGGAATCCGGAGCGTCCCTCACAGTGGAATTGACGTTCAAAGCGGCGGCGCCCGGAAATGCGATCGTATCCCGCCTCAATCTCATCCCCACGGTTGGCACCCGCTCCATTTTACGTATTTACAGCTGGCGCTCGGAGGAGGTGCCGTTTAAGAATATCCGCATACCGTAGTGCAAAGGCCCGGGTCGGAGAAAAAATATTCCGCGACGCTTTTTGTAGAAACCGCCGACCGGTGGAGACCGTCCGATAAACCCCAACCGATCGGTGGCGGGCGGGAAGCGATGAAGGCGGAAAAAGCAGGACACCCTTGACATTGAATCAATTGTTTTTATATTTGTACATACATTCATATACACTCATATCTATCTGGAGGTCGGTGTGAATCACGGACGTTCTCTCTCCCCATGTAAGCCTGAAACATGTGATATCCGGGTGATTCATCTAGAGCGGGTGGCCCAGGCGAAAGCGGAGGCCATCGGGAAAAAGGAATTGGAACAGTTGGCACGCACCTACAAGATCATGGGCGATCCCACCCGGCTCAAGATCATCCTGGCCCTGCGGGGAGGGGAGATGTGTGTTTGCGACATCGCCGCCTTCGTGGGCCTGAGCGAATCGACCGTTTCTCATCAGCTCAGGCGTCTGCGCGAGTGTGCTTTGGTCGGTTCCCGACGTGACGGTCAGATTCTCTATTACTCGCTGAACGATGAACACGTGCTGGACCTGGTCACTGTCGGTCTTGACCACATCGAGGAAGAATGATCCGCCAATACCCGACCCGCCACACGGCGAATATCTCTTTTTGTGAATTCAAAGGAGGGGCAACCAATGAATCCGGTACTCGGCGTTTTTCTTCAATCTTGGAACATTCTGCTCGAATCATCGGCCTTCATCCTGCTGGGGTTAATCGTCGCTGGACTGCTGCGGGTGTTTCTCAACCCGGGGGCCGTTTCCCGGCACCTGGGCCAAGGGCGTTTTAAGTCGGTGTTCAAGGCATCGCTTATGGGCATCCCCATCCCTTTATGCTCATGCGGTGTTTTGCCGGCGGCGGCTGTGTTGAAGAAGCAGGGCGCCAACAACGGGGCCGTCACCTCGTTTCTCATCTCTACGCCTGAATCGGGGGTGGATTCCATCGCCATCACATACGCCCTGATGGACCCCATCATGACCGTGGTGCGACCGGTGGCTGCATTTGTTACCGCCTTTTTTGCCGGCATCGCCGAGAACCTGTTGGGAAAGCCGGACGCGACCCATCCCATTGTTCCCGACCTCTCCTGTCCGGTGGATGGCTGCTGCGACGGGAAAAATTGCTCGCCGGAGGCGCACCGTAATCATCACCGTTTCGGTGAAAAAATAACGGCGGGGTTCCGCTTCGCTTTCACCGACGTGTGGGGGGATCTGGCCGTGTGGTTTCTGTTTGGCCTGCTGCTGTCGGGCATCATTACCGTGCTGATTCCCGAGTCGATATTCAGCCGCTACATGGGTGGCGGTATCGGCGCCATGCTGATCATGCTGGGCGTGGGCATCCCCACCTACATCTGCGCCACGGCCTCTACACCCATTGCCGCAGCCCTGATCCTGAAAGGGGTCAGCCCCGGAGCGGCGTTGGTGTTTCTGATGGTCGGACCGGCCACCAACGTCACCTCGCTGACCGTGCTTACGCGTGTGCTGGGCAGACGCGCCACAGCCGTTTATCTGGCGGCCATTGCCATTTGTGCGGTGGCTTTCGGCCTGCTGGTGGATCGGATATATGCAGCCGTGGATGTCTCGGCACAGGCCGTGGTGGGGAAGGCGGGAGAGGCCATACCGTTTGCCCTTGAATTTGCCGGAGCCATCCTGATTCTGGCGCTGTCGGTGAAACCCGTATGGTGGTTCCTTCGCGGTCGGTGGGTCAAATCGGATACGGCCGTCGGGACGTTGGCTACCGATAAAGCGAGGGTAAACGCGCCGGAGCCCTGTGCCGGCGGCACATGAGGGTGCCGTCGTTGATCCGTGGGGTCACAGGACCGCGGACAAAGATTCGTTGTCTTTTTTATTGACACCATTGAAAGTTTGGCATACCTAACTTTTTGTGAGCTTCAAAATAGTCGTATCGGACATGGAGTTTCAATGAAAAGAGTCAATATTCGAAACATGCGGGTCGACCAGAAAGGAACCGTCACCAGCGTCAAGGTCGGCGGTGAGTTGGGGCGCCGGATCCGTGATATGGGTCTGGTGCCGGGAACCAAAATCAGGATCCAGGGACGGGCACCGCTTTACGATCCGGTGGCCCTGCGGGTCAAAGGCTTTACCCTGACCCTTCGTAACAACGAAGCCGATCTCATCGAAGTCGAGGTTAACGGATAAACATGAATTTTTGCGTTGCACTGGGTGGTAATCCAAACGCCGGGAAGACCACCCTTTTTAATGCGCTCACCGGTTCCAGACAGCACGTGGGCAACTATCCCGGCGTGACGGTGGACCGCAAGGAAGGCCGTTATGTACAAAACGGCCACGAGATGCGCATCGTGGATCTTCCCGGCACCTATTCCCTCACCGCCTACAGTGTCGAGGAGGTGGTGGCCCGGGATTTCTTGATTAATGAGTGCCCCCGGGTGACGGTCAATATCGTCGATGCGTCCAGCCTGGAGCGCAACCTATACCTGACCATCCAGTTTCTGGAACTGGGCATCCCCACCTGTGTGGCCCTGAACATGATTGATGTGGCCAGAGGACGGGGCATCACCATCGATGATAAAAAACTTTCCCGCCTGCTTGGCGTGCCGGTGATCCCCATTATGGCACGCTCGGGATATGGAAAAAAGGATTTGATGGCGGCCGTGGAAACCGTGGCCCAAGTGCCGCGTCCGCAGCCCCTGCGGGTTTCCTATGGCCGAGACCTGGAAACCGCCATCCAGGAGATGGAAAAAGTGATTGCCGGGGGAAATTTTCTCACGGACCTCTACCCGTTGCGCTGGATCGCCATCAAGTATCTGGAAAACGACGCGCAGATCCTGGAAAAGGGAAGGGAGAAGGATGCGCAGATCGCCGATCGGTTGGAAACCATCACCCGCAAGGTGGGTGCCCATATCGAAGAGACCCTGGAAACCTATCCGGAAGCCATGATCGCCGACCACCGTTACGGGTTCATCAGCTCCATGCTCAAGCAGGGGGTGGTCAAAGAGCGCCATGACGAAAACCGGCTTTTTCTGTCCGACCGCATCGACAAGGTGCTGGTCAACCGTTTCGCCGGTCCCATCATCATGCTGCTATTGCTCATGGGACTCTACCAGTTTGTGTTTACTTACAGCGAAGTGCCCGTTGCCTGGTGCGAAGGGCTCTTCGCATGGGTTTCGGACCTGGTGTCCAACCGGCTGCCTGACGGTCTGCTCAAGTCCCTCGTCGTCTCGGGTGTCATCGACGGGGTGGGTGGCGTACTCGGCTTTGTGCCGATGATTCTGTTCATGTTTTTCGGCATCGCCGTACTGGAGGATTCAGGATACCTGGCACGGGTGGCTTTTATGCTGGACCGGGTGTTTCAGATTTTCGGGCTCCACGGCAGTTCGGTGATGGCCTATATCGTCTCCGGCGGCATCGCCGGTGGTTGTGCCGTGCCCGGTGTGATGGCCACCCGGACACTGCGGTCACCCAAGGAGCGTATCGCCACCCTGCTTACGGCGCCGTTCATGAACTGTGGGGCCAAACTGCCTGTCTTCGCGTTGCTCATTGCCGCATTTTTTCCCCACAGCCGGGCCGGGATGATGTTTGTTCTCACCCTGATCTCCTGGGGCGGGGCCCTACTGGCGGCCAAACTGCTGCGGATGACCGTGGTCAAAGGTGCTTCAACGCCCTTTGTCATGGAACTTCCCCCCTATCGCCTGCCGACCCTTCGCGGCCTGATGATTCACACCTGGGAACGGACCTGGCAGTATGTGAAGAAGGCTGGGACCGTGATTCTGGGCATTTCCGTGCTGCTGTGGGCGGCCATGACTTTTCCCCGCTTGCCGCCGTCGCAAATCGAAGCCTATGATACCCTGCGCGGCGGCATTATTTCGACGGCAACCCCACAGGTGATCGAAGAACTCGAGACCGCAACCAAGGCGAAGCTCCTTTCCGATGCCGCCACTGAATTGAAGGCCGCCGTGTTGGCCGCGGACGCCCGGCGGGCAGGAGCCGCCCTGAGCCACTCCCTGGCCGGCCGAATCGGCATCCAGGTCGAAACCATCTCCCGCTGGGCCGGTTTTGACTGGCGTACGAATATTGCCCTGCTGGGCGGGTTTGCCGCCAAAGAGGTGATCGTCTCCACCCTGGGCACGGCCTATTCCCTCGGATCGGTAGACACCGAAGCCGCCGAATCGCTCTCCGCCAGGCTGGTTGTCGAGCCGGGATGGCGCGCCCTCACCGCCTGGAGTCTGATGATTTTCACTATGTTCTACGCACCCTGCTTCGTGACGGTGGTTTGCATCGCCCGGGAATCTTCGTGGAAATGGGGTTTATTTTCAATGGTTTTCAACACATCCTTGGCTTTTTTCCTGGCCGTGATGGTCTATCAGGTTGGCACTGCCCTTGGGTATTGATGCAATCCTACCGGCTATTTCCCGGCAGTGGCAACGCAACCAAAAACAGGGCTTTAAATGATGGAAACATGGATTGTCATCTTGATTGTCGCCGCCGCCACCGTGTATGTGGGGCGCATTTTTTATAAGGGTATTAAACAAAAGGACGGCCGTGCCTGTGGCTGCACCTGCTGCGGCATTTCCGATTCATGCAGTCAACCGGAAGCCGGGAAAGTCCATCCCGTCGATCCGTCCCAGACCGATGGATAAGGATCGTGAGCTTTATACCTAAGCAGGTCTTTGCAATGGTTGACAAGCGGAGGGCGGTGCTTTTATAAGGGTCGCCGATTATTAACGCCTTAAACGAAAATGGATGGTTGATAATGTCCAAAATTGCTGTTCTGGCTGGAGATGGCATTGGTCCTGAAGTGATGGAACAAACCCTTAGGGTGCTTGACGCGGCTCAGGAGAAATTCGCTTTTCACCTGACGACCACGCACGCCGATGTCGGTGGTGTGGCTATCGATCGGCACGGTCGGGCCCTACCCGACGATACCCTTCGTTTGTGTGAGGCCAGCGACGCCATTCTCTTCGGTTCCGTGGGCGGTGCAAAATGGGAGAACCTGCCGCCGGCGCAGCAGCCCGAACGCGGCGCCCTGTTGCCCCTGCGCAAGCACTTCAACCTGTTTTGCAACTTTCGCCCGGCAAAGGTGTTTCCCGCCCTTACCGGTGCCAGTCCTCTCCGTCCGGACATTGTCAGGGACGGATTTGACATCCTGTGTGTACGGGAACTGACCGGCGATATTTATTTCGGTGAACCCAAGGGCCGGGAGGGCAGCGGACCCGACGAGCGCGCCTTCGATACCATGATCTACACCCGCCGGGAGATCGATCGCATCGCCAGAGCCGCCTTCGATGCGGCGCGATTGAGAAACAGGCGGGTGACTTCTGTGGACAAAGCCAATGTCCTAACCACCATGGTGCTGTGGCGGGATGTGGTCAAGGAAACGGCACGGGCATACCCCGATGTGGCCTTGAGTCATATTTATATTGACAACGCCACCATGCAGTTGGTCAAAGATCCTCACCAGTTCGATGTACTGCTTTGTGGGAACATGTTCGGGGACATTATCTCCGACGAATGCGCCATGATTACCGGCTCCATGGGGCTGCTTCCATCGGCCAGCCTCAGCGAAAGCGGCTTCGGCCTATATGAACCGGCCGGCGGCAGCGCTCCGGACATCGCCGGACGGGGCATCGCCAACCCAATCGCCCAGATCCTGTCCGCCGCTATGATGCTGCGCTACAGCCTGAACCTGGCCGATGCTGCCGACGCCGTGGAAACGGCGGTGGCACGGGTGCTGGATGCAGGCATCCGGACGCCCGATATCGCCGCAGGCGGCCGTTCGGTGAGCACCCCGGAAATGGGCGATGCCGTGGTTCGTTATCTCCGCGACGGTCAATAGGTTGCCGTCGATCCCCATCGGTCCGGTTATGGTCAAGAAAACCAGGTGTTAAAACGGTTCTTACCAAACCACCCGTCTGGACACCCGGGTTGACAGACCGGTTTTGACCATATGCGGGTCAGGTCATGCCGTTGCCGCCGTCCCTCAGTCCGTCGGCATAGCGCTTCTCCCCATACCGTCGGATCTGCCGGCAGATGCCACGGATGATGCCAGTCTCGACGGCACGCAGTGAAAGGCGGTTGAAAAATCGACGGATGCGGGTCATCCAATAATCGGGGTTTTCCGGATTCATATATCCGATTTGAATCAGGACCGCTGTCAGTTCATCATACATCTGGTCCTGTTCGATGCGTTTGGCCAGGCGTGGGGTGAAGGCGGGAGGCCCGGCCAGACCGGTAGTGCGCAGGCAGTAGCAGACCACCATGACCGCCTGGGCCAGGTTCAGGGAGGTGAAATCCACGGTGGGGATGTTGACCAACTGGTGGCACCGCGTCAGGTCGTCATTGGTGAGCCCCCGGTCTTCGGGGCCGAAGAGGATGGCGATCGGGTTGTTTCTGGATAGGGGGATGAGGTTTCGGGCCAGATAATCAGGGGATTTGATCACCGGGCGCTGGCCCCCCAGCCGGGCGGTGGTGCCGACCACATGCGTAAACGGCACCAAGGCTTCGTCCAGCGAATCGAAGCGCTGGATCCTTTCCACGACGGATCCGGCCGCATGAGTGGCCAGCCGCCGGATCCGCCGTTCATCCCATACCCTGGGGGCCACCACGATCAGGTGGGCAAACCCCATGTTGCAAATGGCCCGTGCCGCGGATCCGATATTCTCGGGGTACCGGGGTCGCTGCAGAACGATGGTGATGTTGTCACGGGTGACACCGACGGTCATCGGGCGTTGACTTCGAAGGCATTGAAAAAGTAGCCGATCTCAAATGCAGCCGTCTCCGGAGCGTCGGATCCGTGGACCACGTTTTTTTCGATATCGGTGGCAAAATCGCGGCGGATGGTGCCTTCGGCGGCTTCCTTGAAATTGGTGGCGCCCATGAGCTCGCGATAACGGTGGATGGCGTTTTCTCCCGTCAGCACCATGACCACCGCCGGTCCGGAAGACATGAAGTCGGTGAGGCTGCCGAAAAAGGGCCGCTCGCGATGCACGGCGTAAAAACCTTCGGCCTGGGCTTTGGTCATATGGATCATCTTCATGGCGATGATTTTCAGGTTGTCGGCCTCCAGGCGTTTGACCACCTCGCCGACAATGCCCCGGGCCACCCCGTCGGGTTTGACGATTGACAATGTTCTTTCCATACTCGGTTTCCTTTCATCGGATTATAGAAGCCGTCTCAACAAAACGATCGGACCCAAAGACATTTTTTAGACGGCTTCTCGTTCGACGCTGCCATAGCAGAAGGCCGGTACCAAGTCAACCGGTTCCCATCGGCGGGTATTTTTGTCCCTTAATGTTTCAACGAACGATAATATCCTGACCATTATTTTAATTTTTAAGGGAGGGATGGCAGGGTCGTACCCGTTGACATCATGGGGTGGGTGTCCTATTGTTCTTTTCGCGAAGTCGTTACCCTTTCCATGCATAAACAAGCCGTTAGCGATCGATTGGGGAGAAAACATGCCGATCTATGAGTTTTATTGTCCGGACTGCAACACTTTGTTCAACTTCTTTTCCGGAACCATCAACACCTCCAGAAGACCCAAATGCCCGAAGTGCCGGACGCGCACGCTGGAACGGCAGATGTCCGCCTTTGCCTTTACCGGAAAGGCCAAGGAGACCGGTGATGGTGAAGACCTGCCCTTTGATGAAGGGAAGATGGAAAAGGCCATGCAGATGCTGGCCGGCGAAGCGGCGCAGATCAACGAGGACGACCCGCGCCAGGCCGCCAATCTCATGCGAAAACTCACCGACATGACCGGTATGGAACTTGGCGCGGGCATGGAAGAAGCCCTGCAGCGTATGGCGCGCGGCGAGGACCCGGAGCAGGTCGAAGCGGAGATGGGAGACCTGCTGGAAACCGAAGACCCGTTCATGTTTTCTGGAAAAAAGGGAAGGGGCGGTATACTCACCCGACAGGCGCCCATGCGCGACGAGACCCTTTACGATCTTTAACCATGGAGGCCGATCCATGACTCTGAAAGGACGACTGGAAGCCCGGCAGGGCGATATCACCCGCATGGCTGTGGATGCCATCGTCAATGCGGCCAACACCTCGCTGCTGGGTGGCGGCGGGGTGGACGGGGCCATCCACCGGGCCGCCGGTCCTGAACTGCTGGCCGAATGTCGGACCATCGGCGGGTGTCCCACCGGCGAAGCCCGCTTAACCAAGGGCTACCGCCTGCCTGCCCGACATGTAATTCACACCGTGGGACCGGTATACCGGGGCCGGCCCGAAGACAGTCGCCTGCTGGCCGGATGTTACACACACAGTCTGACCCTGGCCATGGACCACGGGCTACAAACCCTGGCTTTTCCCGCCATCAGTTGTGGGGTCTATGGTTACCCCATTGCCGACGCCTGCCGGATCGCCGTGGACAGCTGTGCAACATTTATGGGCAGCCATGACACACCCGATCGGGTGGTTTTTGTGCTTTTCTCGGCGGCGTATCTTGATGTCTACACCCGTCCCCTCTCTTTTAGGGTGGCATAGCGGCCGGTTGTTGTTGACGATCCACAAATTGTTTTCATGGCGATTTCGTCTTTCCGGGAAACGATCCAATCGGTACCGACATATCCATTGTCGATACCCCTTTGAATCGGCATTGACAAACCCGATGGACATGGTTAGTTTCAATTTCTGAAGCCGATCGTGGGCTTCCGGTCCCGGACAATCACGAGCCGATTAAAATTTTTTTAAGGAGGGTACCATGCTCGAAGTCACACAACCGGCAGTGCAGCAGCTTGTCGAATTTTTCAAAGGAAAAGAGATCAAACCCATCCGTATTTTCCTCAACGAAGGTGGCTGAGGGGGCCCCGGCCTGGCCATGGCTCTGGATGAGCCTGCCGACACGGATACGGCGTTTGACGTCGACGATTTCAAATTTATCGTCAACACGGAATTTCTGGAAAGATCCCAACCGATCAAGGTGGACTTTCAAATGTACGGCTTTAAGTTGGAATGCGGCATCGATTTCGGCGCCGGCTGCACCAGTTGCGACACCAAGGGTTCCTGCTGCGCCTGATCGGCCCAATCCGTTCCTGACGGAAGGCGACCTCCTGCGGGTCGCCTTTTCTTTTCCTCCTGCTTGCGGTGCGAATCGTCGACATCATTTTTAACCCCGGAAGCCAACCATTCGCTTGAATCCGGCCGACGACTGTATACTTCTTCTTGCAGGTCCGGCGTTGCCTTGCTATAAAGCTCCTATCCCAAATGAATGATCGATGCATTCCAAGGAGCAGAGGATGACCCTGGTGAAATATGCTGTAAATGAGCATGTGGCCACAGTTATGCTGAACGACGGTGAGAACCGGTTCAATCCGGCTTTTCTCAACGCCTATTTAGGCATTCTCGAAGAAATCGAGAACGACACCGATGCCACCACCCTGGTGGTGACTGCCTCCCATGAAAAGATATTCTCCAACGGTATCGATCTGGAGTGGTTGGTGCCGGTTATTCAACGAAACGACATGGCCCTGGCCAAAGATTACTTCTACCTGCTCAATCGCGTGTTCAAACGCATCGTCACCTATCCCCTGGTGACCGTGGTCGCCATTTCCGGTCACGCTTACGCCGGTGGCGCCATTATGTGCTGTGCCTTTGATTTTCGCTACATGCGATCGGACCGCGGCTTTTTCTGTTTTCCCGAAGTGGACCTGGGCATTCCCTTCCTGCCGGGCATGAATTCGTTGATGAAAAAGGCCATGCCCATGTACATGGTCGAGTATATGCAGTACACCGGTGTCCGACTCACCGCCGACCAATGCGTGGCGCATCATATTGTTCACAAAGCCTGCCCCATCGAAACACTCTTGGAGGAGGCCACGGCTTTTGCCATGGCCATCAATAAACGGCGTCCGGTGGTGGCGAAGATGAAAAAGCGGCTTAATCAGGCCATTGTTCACGCCATCGATATCGAGGATGTGTCCTATATCGAGTCGGGTCAATTCCATATCGGTTGATCGGCTTTCCGAGGCCCTGAAAGGTGATTTCGTACCTAAAAATAAAGGAGCTTAGCAAGTGACGGATTTGATGGAGATCATTAAAAGCAGGCGCAGTATCCGCAAATACGAAGTGCGGGATGTACCGGGGGATCTTGTGGATCAGGTTCTGGAAGCCATCCGTTGGGCGCCCTCATGGACCAATTGCCAGTG
>DEIP01000008.1:81232-82962 GCA_002352605.1 Desulfobacteraceae bacterium UBA2771
CCCCCCAAGGGCAACCCGGCCGCCACGGCCATCGTTCAGGCGCCGGTGCTGCTGGCACTTTGCGCCAAAACCGGAACCTCGGGCTATTACAAAGACCGGAAGACCACCAAGTTTGGCGACTGGATGATGTATGACCTGGGTCTGGCCACGCAGAACCTGTGCCTTATGGCCCACAATCTGGGGTTGGGTACGGTCATCGTCGGTCTCTTCGACCATGATCGGGCAAAGGCGGTGATCAACGTTCCGGACGGATATGAACTGGTGACCTTGATTCCGCTGGGGTATCCCGCCAAGGTTGGAAGCACGCCCAAGCGCCGTGAATCCGATGCGTTCACCCATGACGACCATTTCTAAGACCAACCCGCGGGAGTTCCTTCTGTGCGAATCGTTCCAGGGCGATGATGTGTTCTTCCGGGAATTTTTCGATTATTCGCGCACCGGATCGGCCGTTATTCTCCCTGACGGCCGTTTCATCAAGGTCAATCCGGCCTTGTGCGGCATGCTGGGCTATCCGGAAAAGAAATTTCTGGACCTTCGCCTGGAAAACATTATTGCGCCGGAATACAAGTTTTTGGTCAGGGAAAACATACTCTCCGGCCACGAAGAGCCGTACCACGCCGTGGCCGAGAAAAAGGACGGCACCCGGTTTCATGTGATGATACAGGGTAAGATGATCCGGATTGGCGATAACCAGGTTCGGGTGGCGGTTTTGCGGGATATCAAGGCACAGGAGGCGGATAAAGCGCCGCTTTGGGAAAGCGAGTGCCACCTGCGTTCGCTCATGGAAAGTGCATCCAACTTCGTACTGTTCCGTTTATGCCACCGCCCGGACACACCATACCGGCCCCGGCGGATTTTCATCAGCCCGTCCATTTCGGAGATCGTCGACCTGACCCAGGTGTTCGATTTTCAATCCTGGCTTAAGATGCTCCGCCCGGATGACCGTGGCCTCCTGCTGGCTGCCGGACTGAAGATGCTCGACACCCGCAGGCTGGATGAAACGGTCCGCATTCGCGACCGCTCGGGCAACGGGTGGCGATGGCTGCACATCATTTCTGTCGCCGTGCCCGACGAAACCGACAATAGATTGTATTTCAACGGTATTATCCTGGACATCACCAGAGAGGTGGAAGCCACTTCGGCGCTGAAAGCAAGGGAAAAGGAACTGAAGGAGAAAACCGCGAGCCTGTCCGAGGTCAATACCGCTCTGGAGGTGCTGCTGCGAAAGCGTGAAGCGGATCGCATGGAACTGGAAGAGAAGATAGTGACCAATGCCAAGAGCCTGATTTTGCCATATCTGGAAAAGCTCAGGGCCAGCCGGTTGGACGACCGGCAGCGGGTCTATCTCAACCTCGTGGAGTCCAATCTCAACGAAATTATATCACCCCTTTCCCGCCGTATGTCCAGTCACTTCCTGAATTTCACCCCCATGGAGATCCAAGTTGCCAGCCTGGTCAAAGCGGGAAAAAGCACCAAGGAGATCGCCCTGATTCTGGGGGGATCCATCCGCACCATCGAAGCGGTCCGCTATACCATCCGAAGAAAACTGGGCATCAAGAATAAAAGCGCCAACCTCAGGTCATATCTGCTCTCCCTTGACGGTGCAGACACTGATTACGGCGGAAACGGCTGGATGCGCTAAGGGCTCGCGCAAAAATAACTTCACATTTTCGCATCTCAGCTTCAGCCCATCTTTGGCTGATACCTCACTCTCAAAAGCCTCGAAATAG
>DEIP01000008.1:82977-120150 GCA_002352605.1 Desulfobacteraceae bacterium UBA2771
ATTTTTTCGCGAACCCTAAGCGGCGCCGTGCCTGACCCGACTTCGATACGAGAAGCCCCCCCCGGGGCTCCGGCTATGAGAATCACCCGCCTGCCTAAAAATTATTGATTCAGGCGTCGACCGCGGTTCGGCCCGGTAGACCATCCGTTTCATCAACCGGCCATTTCGCGGGTTTTATGAAAGTCGATCGTCGGCCACTCTTCCATGGCATTTTCCAATCGCCACAAGCTTGAGGCCAGGTAAACCAGTTTCCCGTGGGAATCATGGGCCAGGTTGGCGTACTTTTCCTTTTCAAAGGCCTCCAGCTGTTTTTTGTCGTCGCCGGTTACCCAGCGGGCCGCCGCAAAGGTCACCGGTTCATAGTCGGCATCGACCCGATATTCAGCCTTGAGTCGTGCCATGGTGACGTCGAACTGAAGAACGCCGACGGCGCCGAGGATATAGCTGTTCCCCGATATCGGGCGGAAGAATTGGACGGCCCCTTCTTCTGCCAACTGGATGAGCCCTTTGAGCAGTTGCTTGGATTTAAGGGGGTTTTTCAGGCGGACCCGGCGGAAGTGGTCTGGGGCAAAATTGGGAATTCCGATGAAGTTGAGACGTTCTTTTTCGAAAAAAGAGTCTCCGATACTGATGGTGCCGTGGTTGTGGATGCCGATGATGTCTCCGGGATAGGCCTCATCGACGTGGGTGCGGTCCTGGGCCATGAAGATGGTGGCATTGGACAACGTGACCGGCTTGTCGAAACGGGTCTGGAACACCTTCATGCCGTGGGTGAACTTGCCTGAACAGATGCGCACAAAGGCGATGCGGTCCCGATGGGCCGGGTCCATGTTCGCTTGAATTTTAAAGGCGAAACCGGAAAAGGTCTGCTCTTCGGGTAAGACCATGCGGGTGGTGGTGGGCCGTGCCTTAGGAGACGGCGCCATCTCAACAAAGGCATCCAACAGTTCCCGTACGCCGAAATTGTTGATGGCGCTGCCGAAAAAAACCGGTGTCTGGCTGCCTTTGAGGTACTGGTCCGGTTCGAATGGGTTGGCGGCGCCCTCCAATAGCTCTATATCGTCGCGCAAATCCTTGGCCTGGCTGCCCAGTACTTCGTCCACCCGGGGATCGGCCAGGTTGGTGATCAGCATCCCTTCCTGACGGCGGGTCTGTCCGCCGGGGCTGAATAGGTGAAGTTGCCGGTGATACAGATTGTAGACCCCGCGAAAGTGCTTTCCCATGCCGATGGGCCAGGAGAGTGGCGCGCATTCGATTTGCAGTTTTTCTTCGATGTCCGACAGAATGTCCAGGGGCGGCAGACCATCACGGTCCAGCTTGTTGATGAAGGTCATGATGGGGGTGTTGCGCATGCGGCACACCTCCATGAGCTTTTCGGTCTGTGGTTCCACCGCCTTGGCGCTGTCGATTACCATGAGGGCACTGTCCACTGCGGTGAGCACCCGGTAGGTGTCCTCGGAAAAATCCTGGTGACCGGGCGTGTCAAGCAGGTTGACTTCAAAGCCGCCGAAATTGAATTTCATGACCGAGGTGGTCACCGAAATACCGCGCTCCCTTTCGATGGTCATCCAGTCGCTGGTGGCATAGCGGCCGGCACGTTTGGCCTTAACGGCGCCGGCCATCTGGATGGCGCCACCAAACATGAGCAGCTTTTCCGTCAGTGTGGTCTTGCCAGCATCCGGGTGACTGATAATACCGAAGGTTCGCCGTTTTTTGAGCTCTTCTAAAAAGGTTCGATCCATATGTGTTTCATCTTCTCTTGGTTTGCCAAAAAAAACAGGCCGAAACCGGCCCGTTGGCGTTCTCCGCAAACATGGTGATAATCTGATAACGGATTACATGGCGTAGTACCCGGCGGCCGACCGAACCAGTTCATCCGCGAGCAGCAGATCGGGGCCGGTGTCCTGGATGATTCCGTTCTCTTGGATATCTTCGATAAAGATCTCCACGTAGGCCTCGCAGAAATAGTGGCGGCAGCCTTCCCGAAGGATTTCATAAGCCGACGCAATCGACTGCCCCTTCTGATAGGGACGGTCCGTGGTAACTGCATCGAAACAGTCGGCAATGCTGACAACCTTGGCTCCCGGCGGTATTTCCCCAGCCTTCAGGCCGAAGGGATAACCGTTGCCGTCCTCCCGTTCGTGGTGGAACAGCACGAAATCGACAACCGGTTCCAGGAAGTCGATGTGTTTGAGCAGGGCGGCGCCGATCAGCGGATGGCAGCGCACCTCCTGCTGAAGATCCGTGGACAGGTGGGTTTCCCGATTGGTGAAAATACGATCACTCAGCGCCAGTTTGCCCACGTCGTGAAACAATCCACCGATGCCCACATTGCGGATTTTATCGGGGGAAAAACCCAACTGCCGGGCAAGACGCATGGCATAAAGGGCCACCCGATGGCCATGGGCCTGGGTGTAAGGGTCCTTTTCCCCAAGGGCCAGAGAGATTTCACCCAAGGTCTTTATATGTTGTTCACAAAGCCATTCCCGGCTCGTTAAATGTTGTCGCATGTTACCCGGCAGCCTCCGTATTAATCAGCGCACGCGCCGAAACAGCCCAGTATCGTACCTTGGTCTCGGTTATGTATTCCAAGATGCGGATAGCCAACAATAGCAGGTGGGAACAGCGGGCAAACCCTATCGTCATCCCACCCCACCAAGCGATTTTGCCCAAGCAATATAAGGCAGGGTGAAAAAGGTGTCAAATGAAAAGGGTAGGCGTCAGTGCTGACTTTGTCATCATAGAGTCGGCATTGAATGACATTCAGTGCTATAACTCAACGGGGATAAATCTCAAATTCCTGCTTGAGAAGATCGATGAAACCGATCGGGCATTTGCAAGTTGCGGTATTCCCGTCCTTTCCATTTTATGGCCCATCAGATTCGATGTAAGTTTTTCTCAAACAGACGCTGCAAAACAGATTTTGGAACAACATAGAAAAAACATTGCAACAGAACAAATACAAAATCATCAGCTTTGATCCCACCGTTGATATCAGCGATACGGTTACGATGCTGCGGGATGCCGCATTGGCCATTGAAGGGGACAACATCAAACTGGCAAATGATTTGATGCGTCAGGCATTGGTCTTTTGTCCGGCTGATCCGGAATTGAAAAAGAAGGCCGATGAATATGAACGACAATTGTTGGCGCAGGAGAACGATTTGCCTGAAGCGCCGACCCGTTACTGGTTGTCGTCATTGAAGCGGAGGTTACTGCCCTAAGCAGTTGCTCATCTGGCCCCTGGTTAACCGGCTCTTTTTTTCAATTGGTTAAAGACGGCAAGGGCGGTGCGCCGGGTTTCTTTCATATCGTTGCTGTTATCGATCACGATCGTGGCCCGTTTGCGTTTCTCCTCGATGGGCATTTGGGATCGGATCCGGGCCGTGGCGGCCGCTTCGCCGATGCCATCGCGCAGCATGAGTCGTTCCAGCTGAACGGTTTCCGGCACATAAACAACGATCACCTCCGCCAGATCCCTTTCCATTCCAGCCTCCAGAAGCAGGGGGATGTCCATGATCACCACCGCTTCCGGTTCCCGGGTGGCGATCCGGGTGATCATTTGGGTCGATTTTTCAGAAACCAGCGGGTGGACGATGGCATCGAGGCGTGCTTTTTTATCCGGATTATTGAAAATGATGTCACCCAACCGTTTTCGGTCGATACCACCGTCGGGCAGCAGAATCGTCTCGCCGAAAAAAGAACGGATTTCATCGTAGGCGGGGGCTCCTGGTTCAACTACCTCCCGGGCGATTTTATCGGCGTCGATGATCCGGGCGCCGGCATTGGAAAGGAATCCGGATACCGTTGATTTGCCGCTGGCAATGCCTCCGGTGAGACCGGCGATGATCATGGGGTGTCCTTTTGAATGCAAGCCGGGATGAATCCTTGGATCAGGGCGGCGATTGATTCCGCCCCGTTCGCAGTCAGGCCCTTATTTAACGGTGACGACGGGGCAGGGGGCCTCAAGGATGATATATTGGGCGTTGGAACCGAAAAGCAGTTTGCCCACCTTGGAGCGGCGTTTGACGCCGACGATGATTTCATCGGTGGCTTTCTCCTTGGCATATTCGACAATATCCTCGCCCGGCGTCATGCCGCGCACCAGCAGCTTGGCGTCACACGAAATGCCGTCATCCGCAAACATTTTTCTGGCAAATTCAAGATTTTCGGTTGCATGTTCCACCTCCACCGCGTGTGTGGCAGTCCCGCCGGTTAACGACGAAACGATGATCACTTGTGCATCGAAGGCGGCAGCGTGTTTTTTCGCCAGTGCCAAGGCATCCTTGGCCGAACTGGATCCGTCATAACCGACCAGGATCTTCATACTATCTCTCCTTGTCTTAGGATGGCCCGCTGCACAACAGGGGGTCATGCCGGCGCCATGAAAAAGTGGCCTTGTACCGCCACCACGCGTGAAACGGCCCGTTCTTGAGGAAACTTTTCAAACATGTTTGATGTCGTCTGTCAAGACAACAGTCATCGGGTATTGGAACAACCGTATTCGGACATCAGCCAACCAGGAGGGACTCGTAAAACGTCTGATTTAGAGATGATGCATTGATCCAGTCCCGGCCGTGGTTCAGCGGATGCTCTTCATTCGCTCCTTCCGGCTGACAATCTCACTGATACGGATGCCGTACTTTTCATTTTCCACGACGACAAATCCCTTGGCGATCAGTGTCTGGTTGATCAGAATATCGACCGGTTCGCCTTCCATCTGTTCCAGCTCGACCACCGAGTCCGGTCCCATTTTAAGCACATCATTGATCCGTTTTCTGGAATGCCCCAGTTCTACGGTGACCTGAAGCGGAATGTTCATGACAAGACCTATGTTTTTAAACTGATCCACTTCGTGATCGCCGCCGGGTATGGCCGGCTGTTGTGGGGTTTCGGCCACTCGACGTTGCTCTGCGGTCTCATCCGCTGCTTCAACGGAAGCCGATCCGTCACCTTTGACACCGGCTTCGACGATGATGATGCTTTCATTATGGGAAAAGAGAAATCGCGTGGGTTTGATGACGTTGGTAGGACTCACCTTGAAGTCCCGGCCGTTGGTGATGGCGGGGGTGGACAGCACGCAGGAAAGTCCTGCGTCGACAAATTTGGATTTGAGATTGCCGCCGATGATATTGCTCACTTCGCGGATGACATCGTAGACCTCCTCCTTGCTTTCGATCTCATCGACTTCCATGCCTAGCATGGCCGCGGTCATCGCCTTACTGAAATCGTCGTTGACCTGGATGTTAAACATGCCGTCAATCTCGCCGGCGAAGGTAACCGACCCTACGGTTCGCATCTCCTCGGTGAAGGAATCCGGGACGTGCAGAATGGCTTCCACTTCCATATCCAGCATGGTGTAGAAAACATCGATAACGGAGTTGATGATGGCCGTCTTGATGTCCACGCCGGCGACCCGTTCCACGATGAGTTCGCTGGACAGATCGCTCATGACATCTTCTATGGCGCCGATTTCCTCCCTGGTGCATAATTCCAGCAGTATATAATCATCCTGGTGCCGGAAGGTAAATTTTAGCGGTGGGGCAATGTCTGCCGGATCGATCTTGAAATTGCTTCCCGAGGTGATGGACGGCGTTGAAATGATGCAGGTCAGTCCGACGTCGAGAAATTCCGTTTTCAGATTTCCGGCCACGATATTGGCCAACTCGCCGATCACGTCTTTGATCTCCTCGATACTTTTAATTTCATCGGTCTCGATGCCCAACATGGCAGCCGTGGCAGTTCGGGCGAACGCCTCGGAGAGGCCGAAACTCATCATGCCCACCACTTCACCGCAGAAGTTGATCGTTCCCACCATCCGGCTTTCGTCGAGACCGGTGGCCTTGCTATCATCCGCGATCTCCAGCGCCATGGACATCATGGCATCGAAGGTCTCGATGAGGGTGGCCTCGATTGTTTTGCGAATGACTGCGTCGGTGACTTTTTCCATCGGTTTCCTGTGGCTAATGCGGTTGTCGATTGCGCTTATCTTAAGGCCGTTTTCCTTTTTTTGTCAATGATTTGCAGCAAAAAAGGCCCGGGCAGAATGCCCGGGCCTCGATTTGAATTAACCTTGGGGGTCGGTTTAGAACAGACCGGTGACCTTCCCCGATGCCGGATCGACGTCGATGCGACGGAAGGCGGGGTTGGAGCTGGTTCCCGGCATCAGGCTGATGGTGCCTGCGCAGGGGCAGAGGAATTTGGCGCCGGAGTAGATCAGGACGTCACGGATGGGCAGCCGCCAATTCTTGGGCACACCCTTTATGACCGGGTCGTGGCTCAAGGAGAGATGGGTCTTGACCATCATGGTGGCAAAGTCGGCGTATTTTGGATCGTTTTCCAACATCTCCGCCTTGGCGTTGGCTTCGGGCTGCCAATCCACACCGTCGGCACCATAGACTTCCTTGGCGATCATTTCCACACGGTCGCGCAGTTTCATCTCCAGAGGATAGAGGAATTTGAAGTCGTTATCTTCGTTGCAGGCATCGATGACCGCATCGGCGAATTCAAGAGCGCCTTCGCCGCCCTTTTCCCAATGTTTGGACTCGGCACAGCGGGCACCGGCCGCTTCGGCAGCCTTGCGAACAACGGCGCACTCGGCGTCGGTGTCTGTGTAGAATCGGTTGATGCAGACCACCGGGTTGATGCCGGCCTTGCGGATGACGCCGATCATATGGACCATGTTCGCACAGCCCTTCTCGACCAGTTCGAGGTTTTCCTTGGTGTAGGCTTCGTCCAAGGCCTTCCCGGCAACGACTTTGGGGCCGCCGCCATGCATCTTCATGGCACGGATGGTGGAAGTCAGCACGGAAACGTGGGGTTTGAGGCCGGAGAAGCGGCATTTCACGTTCCAGAACTTCTCGAAACCGATGTCGGCGGCGAAACCGGATTCGGTGACGTGGTAGTCGAACAGCTTCAGGCCGACGCGATCGGCGATGATGGAACTCTGGCCCACGGCGATGTTGGCGAAGGGGCCGGCGTGCACGAAGCAGGGGTTGTACTCGGCGGTGCACATCAGGGTCGGGTTGATGGTGTTGCGCATGAACGCGGCCATGGCGTTGCCCACTTCAAGGTCGCCGCAGGTGACCGGTTTGCCGCTCTTGTCGAAGGCTACGGTGATCTCGTTGATGCGCGCTTTCAGGTCGCCCAGGTCGGTGGCCACGGCCAGGATGGCCATCAGCTCGGAGCCGACGGCGATGCCGAACTTGCTCTGCATGGTGAAGCCGTCATAGCGGCCGCCGAGGCCGATGACGATGTTGCGCAGCGCCTGGGCGCAAAAATCGATGATCCAGCCCATCTCCACGCGGGTGGGGTCGATGTCCAGGCGACGCATGTCGGTGAGACGTGCCAACTGCTCGTCGTTGTAGTTGCGCTCATGCTGCATACGGGCGGTCATGGCTACCATGGCCAGGTTGTGTGCATTCATGATGTCGTTGATGTCGCCGGTCAGTCCCAGGGAAAACTCGGTCATGGGGATCAGCAGGGAGTTTCCGCCGCCGGCCGCCGTTCCCTTCACGTTCATGGTGGGTCCGCCGGAGGGCTGACGCAATGCGCCGCCCACGTTGACACCGCGCATGCCCAGGCCTTCCATCAGGCCGCAGGAGGTGGTGCTTTTGCCTTCTCCCAGCGGCGTGGGGGTGATGGCGGTGACCTCGATGTACTTGCCATCGGGTTTGTCTTTGAGTCGGTCGATTACTTTCAGGAAGTCAATCTTCGCCAGACGCCCCATGGGAAGCATTTCGTCTTTTTGGAGCCCCAGTTTCTCCAGCCATTGTTCCGGCGTCGGCATATTCTCCTCAGCTGCTTCAGAAATCTGCCAGTCCGCCATATTAACCGCATCGTAAGCCATCTATCCAATCCTCCTTATAAGTTAATGATTATCGATGGGCCCTGATTACCCATCATCAGGATCCACTCCAGAGTCGATTTGAACACGATTCGGATTGATAAAGGGTTAGTAATGATCAAGGTCTTTCCGGGAAACAACAAAACGAGGCCAACTTAACATGTCAAATGGCTTTTGGCAAGACTTATGTAATGGTTTGAGATGGTTCCGAAAAACGCCACAATTGCTTGAAAAACTTACCCAATGACGGGCGATAAATGCCGGTGGTCGACCGGCCGGTGATGCGGCCCTAAGGGCCTTGCAGCTGGTAGAGCCTGAAATAAAACCCTTTTCTGGCCAGCAGGGAAGCGTGATTGCCGGTTTCCACCACCATGCCGTTGTTGAGTACCACAATGCGGTCGGCGGTGCGTGCCGTGGTCAGGCGGTGGGCCACTACCACACAGGTGCGACCGCGCATCAGATTGGCGATGGCCAGCTGCAAATCCACTTCGGTCTGGGAGTCCACATAGGAGGTGGCCTCATCGAGGATGATCATTTCCGGGTCTGCGGAAAAGGCGCGGGCCACAGAGATCAATTGGCGTTCGCCACTGGACAGGGAGGTGCCTCCCTCCGAGATGCGGGTATTCAAACCCGCCGGGAAGCGGGCCACCAGGTCCCGGCACCGGGAGGCCTCAAGGATGCTTGCCTGCTGTCGGCGGGAAAGGCCGTTGGCCGCGAAAAAGAGGTTCGCTTTCAACGATCCGGTAAACAAAAACGGGTCCTGTATGACCAGCGCGATCCGTTTTCTAAGCTCAGCCGGCGGGATGGTCGTGCTATCGATGCCGTTAACGCGAATGGATCCGCTGGTGGGGTCGTAAAAGCGAACCAGAAGATTGACCAGGGATGTCTTTCCCGAGCCGGTGGCACCGACGATGGCGATGGTTTCCCCTGCGTTGATGGTCAGGTCGATCGATTTTAGCACCGCCGGCCCTTCGTTGTAGGTCAACGATACCCCATCGAAGCGGATCACCTCCAGGGGGCCGGGGATCTTTCCGGATGTTTTTTGCATGCTGGTGGCCGTCGGCCGGTCCAGGAGAAGAAAAATCCGTTCGGCCGAGGCCATGGCATTTTGCAGGATATTGTATTTTTCCGCCAGGTCGCGGATGGGTCGAAAAAACATTTTCATGTAGGACAGAAATGCGACCAGAACGCCGAGGCTCATCGACTGGCCGAGCACGTGGCCGCCGCCGATGTAGATCACAATGGCGATGGTGGTCACCCCCAACATTTCGATGATGGGCATGAACATGGCAAAGATGTTGATCTGCCGCATTCCCGCCAGGTAGTTGTCGTGGTTGAGCCGGGCGAAGAGATCGAAATTCTCTCGCTCACGACAAAACGTCTGGATCACCTTGATCCCGCCGATCGTTTCGGAAAAACGGGCGTTGATTTGGGCAACTTTGATGCGCAGATCCCGAAACACATCGCGTACCCGCCTGGAGAAACCGAAAGCCGCCATCGCCACCGCCGGCACCACCAGAAAGGTTAGCAGGGCCAGACGCCGGTCCATGGTCAGAAGGACAACGGCAATGCCTACCAACAGGAGCGTGTCCTTGAGCACCATCGAAACGACCGAGGTGAACAGGTCGTGCATATTCTGGATGTCGTTGGTCACCCGTGTGACCAGACGGGCCACGGGATTGCGGGTGAAAAAACGCAGGGGCATGTTCTGGATGTGACAAAAGAGGCCCACGCGCAGATCGTGCATGATCCGGTGTCCGGCCAATTCCATAATCAGGTTCTGAACGAATGTGAAAAAGAAGATGGCCACCACCACCGCCACGAACAGGCCGGCGATACCCAGCAGGCCGGACAGATCGGCGTGGCGCAATCGGCCCAAGGCGCACCGATCGAGGCGCTCGAGATCTTCCAGCCGGATGCTTGCCCGATCGGCTTGGATCTGAAAAAGATGGGCGTTCCCTTTGACCGTCGCAGCGACCATCGGATCATTCAGGTCGACGGTCAGCCGCTGCCGACCCGTCTGATCCGCATCGCCGGGGCTTCTGGTGATGCGGTCCCGCGGCAGGATATGCCGATCGATGATCTCTTTGGTGATGTAGGGAACGGACAGTTCCAGCAGGGTAATGGCCACCACCAGCACCATGGACAGGGCCAGTTTGATCCGGTGGGAGGCGGCAAAGGGAAGGACGCGGCGGAGCAGCTTCAGGTCGTAGGACTTTCCCAGGCGCTGTTCTTCGTCATAGCCGTAGTCAAATTTCATCTTCGATCTCCTGGAACCGGTAGGCCCGAGCATAGTATCCGCCGGCGGCCATCAATTGCGCATGGCTGCCGGCGCTGACGATCTTTCCCTTGTCCATGACCAGAATCCGATCGGCATGGCGAACGGCGGTCAGGCGATGGGAGATGATAATCAGGGTTTTCTTTCCGGCCAGGGCCTGCAAGTTGGCGATGATGCGGGCGGCGGTGCGTGTGTCCACCTGGCTGACCGGGTCATCGAGGACCAGGATGGGGGCGTCATTGAGCAGGGCCCGGGCCAGGCCCACCCGTTGCTTTTGACCGCCGGAGAGGATAACGCCTTTTTCCCCCACCACCGTGTCCAATCCGTGGGGCAATTCGTCGATGGTGCCGTCCAGGGCGGCCAGGTGGGTTGCCCGCCGCAGGTCGGTGTCGGATACCGTTTTGCCGCCGAAGGTAATGTTCTCACGAATGGTGCCGGCAAAGAGGAAGGGTTCCTGGGGAGAGATGGACACCAGCAAACGCAGTGCCTTGAGCTTGAATCGGCGGATGTCGGTGCCATCGATGCGGATGTTTCCCGTCCCCACATCGTAAAGGCGCAGCAGTAAATGTAACAGCGTGGTCTTTCCGGCGCCCGGCGGCCCTATGATGCCCAGGGTTTGGCCCTTTCCCAACCTTAGGTCGACTCGGTCTATAACATTGCCCCGGTCGGTGTCATAGGCAAAACTCACCGAATCGAAGGTCAGATTTCGTGCGAACCCGGTGACGAAAAGGGCATCTTCGGGCTCGAGCAGTTCGGGGCCGATACCGAAGATGTCATCCAGCCGATCCAGGGAGGCCCGGCCGCGTTGGATCAGATTGGTCACCCAGCCAAGGGCCATCATGGGCCAGGTGAGCAGTCCCAGATAGCTGATGAAGGCGACGAAATCACCCGGTGTAATCCGGGCAAAAATGGTCTGACGGCCGCCCTGAAACAGGACGATGGCCAGGCTCAGGTTGGTCAACATCAACATTAGTGGGTAAAAGGCCCCGGTGATTTTCACCAGGTCGATATTCTCGCGCACATAGGTGTCGGAGATTCGCGCGATCTCGCGGGCTTCGGCTCCCTGTGCATTATAGGCCATCACGACGCGGATACCGGCAAAGCGTTCCCGAACCGCCTCGGTGAGTTCGCTGAAGGCGCCTTGGACCCGTTTGTAGCGGTGGTGCATTTGTCGGCCGAAAAATTTACTCCCCCAAACGATCAGGGGCATGGGAATCATCACATAGAGGGTCAGTTCCAGGTTGATATACATCATGAAGCCGATGGCCGCCGAGCCTAAAAATAGGGCGTCGTTTAAGGCCACCAGTCCCATTCCCGCGGCCATGCGTACCTGCATGATGTCGTTGGTGGCGTGGGCCATGAGGTCGCCGGTGCGCATCCGGTCGAAGTAGGCCGGCGACAGGGTCTGAATATGGGAGAAGAGACGGTTTCGCAGGGCCTCCTCGGTTTTTCGGGCCGTGCCCAAAAGGCAGCGGCGCCAGAAAAAGCGCAGAAAGCCGATGCACAGCCCCAGGGTCAGGATGAGCAGGGCATGGTTCAGCAGGCCGCTGTGATCCACCCGCAGCAAGGCCAGCTCATCTATCACCCGCTTGATGACACGGGGAATGAACAGCTGCAGCAGATCTACCATGATCAGGCAGATCAGGCCGATCAGGATGTGGTAGCGGTTGGCGGCCAGGTAGGGCTTTATCAGCGCGAAGGATTTCATTGACGCTCATTTGCAAGGTGATTTCAGGGTCACGGAAATAAATAATTTCACTGCCTGCTACTTTCTATTGTGCAACAATGGCACCCTCGGCGACCATGGCCAGGTACTGGTTTTCGGTCAGGATGGTCACGCCCAGTTTTTCGGCCTTGTTTAGCTTTGAGGCCCCGACCTTCTTGCCGCAAACCAGATAGGCGGTGTTGTTGCCGACGGCTGTCTGCACCCGGGCGCCCAGCGTACGGGCGTGAGCCTGCATCGCTTTCCGGTCGCCATGGATCATTTTCCCGGTGAATACGATGCCTTTTCCGGAAATGGGACCGCCGACGGATGCCTGCTGTGATACCGGAGGGGTGCGTTGCAGATTGAAGCCCAGGTCGAGCATGTGCGCAATCAGCGGATTGAGTCGTTTCAGGTCATCGGCAATGCTTTTGCTCGTGATTTTGCCGAATCCTTTTATGTCCTCAATTTGCTCTTTGGATAGGGTGAGAATCTCCGGGATGGTAAAATGGGACAGCAGCTTGCGGCTGTCTCCGGTGCCCAGGTTCGCAATGCCGAATGCGGCCAAAAACCGCCAGTCCTCGACCGGCTTGCTGCGGCTGATCGTGATGGCCTGGGCCAGATTTTCTGACTGCACCGGTCCGAATCCCATGGCGATGAAATCCGAAGCTAAGAGCCGGTAAATCGACTCCAATCGGTCATGGCCGTTTTTCACGATTTTGCGGATGGTCTTGATGCCGAACCAGTCGGCATTTCCCAGAATCCGGAACCAGTGGCTGATGCGTTGCTCGATCTGGGCCCGGCAAGCGCTGTTGGTGCACTTGAGAAAATCGTTTTGCCACACCAGCGGCCCGCCGCATGAGGGACATTCCTCGGGCAATTGCACCGCTCCACGTGCTTCCAGGACGGCCTCCAGCTTGGGAATGACTTCGCCGCTGCGGATGATTTCGATGCGGGTACCCTTGCCGATGCTTAGCCGGCGGATGTTGCCGGCGTGGTGGGCGGTCACCCGGCGGATGGTGGCCCCGGACAGGGCAACCGGATCCACCTCCATCACCGGCGTGATGTTGCCGGTGCGGCCCACCTGCCACTGGATGCCCGTCACCGTGGTCCGGGCGGTCTCTCCCTTGGTTTTGATGGCGATCTGCCAGCGGTAGTGGTGGGCGGTGGCTCCCATGCGCTGCTTTAATCGGTTATCGGTCACCTCGGCCACCACGCCGTCGGTGGGGTAGTCCGCATCCGCCAACAGCGCCTGCACCAGGGGCCGGGTCTCTTCCACCAGCCGGTGTCCGTTGACGATGATCGAGGCAACCCGGCTGTAGGGAACGAAGTGAACCTTGCGGTCGTTTAATGCACTTTTGGCGTTTTCGTTGAGGGTGTCCGAGGAGATGATGCCCACCACCATGTTGCGCGGGTGTTCGAAGAAATCGGCCATGCGTTCATCGAAATAGCTTTTTACCACCACGATTTCTCCTACCCCCTGGCCGCGGCCGCCGATGGGGACAACCCCTTTGGCAAAGGCGCTGGAAATTTCGTAACCCACTTCGCCGTTTCCCCGGGTGGCGAACACGCGGCCGTCGTCCCGTCCAGCCAGACCGTCCAGTTTCGGCGTCAATCTAAATGTTACCACCTCTATTTTCAGGGCAACAGCTTCCTTTTGCACCCGGGCCACGAAGCGTTCCAGCTGCTCCTGGGTATAGGCTTTTTCGATGGAGAGCATGGGGGCGGGATGGTGTACCTCCTGACGGCCGATGAACGGCTCCGGTTCCACGGCTTGCAAAAACGGATGGTCCGGGGCGATGGCCCGCAGCCGCTCCACCGTGGCGTCATATTCATTGTCACCCACCATGGGGGCGCCGTGGCGATAGGCGCGATTGTACGCGGTCAGCAGGTCGACCAGCTCGTCTTCGGTTGATTGGTTCATTCGTATGCGGATTCTTTATAAATGAGGTCAATGGGTCGAAGCATGCTTCATGGAGGGATCCAAACCGCCTTTTGCCGCTGAGCAGTAAAAGCTGTGATGGTGGCTGCCTCCATTCTCCATTCAGCCCAACCCCCTGCCCATTGTCAACGCCGCCCGGCAGGCCTTCTCCCGTGCGGTTTTGAATGTCGGGGTCTTGAAGCCCGGGCGCCACTGATAATCGGAGATTTCGTCGGATACGATGAGGATGCCGGCTACCTCCATCTCACGAAAGCCGGCCACCGTGAAAACGGCGGAAAGCTCCATCTCTACGGCCAGGGCGCCTTTGGCTTGGAAACTTTTTACTTTTTCAACGGTTTCCCGAAAAATGGCATCGGTGGTCCAGATCGGCCCCTTGTGGAAGGACGCCCCATGGTGTTGCAGGGCCAGCCGGGTCTGATGCACCATGAGCCGGGCAGGTAGGGCCACCCGGCATGAAGGGTCGCAATAGTGGCCGGAAGTGCCCTCGTCCACCATGGCGCTGTCCGGCACGATGATATCGCCGGCTTTAACGCGATGGGATATGGCACCACACCAGCCCACGAAAAGAATCTTCTCAACCCCCCAGCTCCTTAACGATTCAACGATCATGGCGGCATAAGGTGCGCCAACCAGGGGTCCGGCCAGCGTGAATCGCCGCTGATCTTCTGCGTGCACCTGGATGGTGCTCATGTAGAGCTTGCGTCGTTCCACAACCGGTGTGTCCGTCAGGCGGGTCATCAGCCGTCGGTCGCTCTCCGTGGCCGCGATGATGGCCATGGGGCCGGTTTTGGGAGGATTTTTCCCTTTCACGGGATTTACGATAGCGCGGCGGTCAGGCATGGGCATTTCAATGCAGGTGAAGGATCGGGTGGTGATTGCCGAAGGATTCGCCGGCCGCCCGATCACAGTTGTTTTGGAAACGCTGCCGAGTCGGTTGGTGCGTCAGGTCGGTCGCTGTAGGTCGGTCAGTTCGTCCTTGATTTCATCCATGACGTCATACAGCCAGAGAATGTCCTCGGTGGTCAGGCGGCCGGCCTTCACGGGAGCCCGATCACTGCCGTCCTTTTTCTTAAGAATGCGGGGGCCGATCTGCACCTTGGCCTCCCCCTGGTCATAACGATTGATGGTGATCAACAGTCCGGTTTCCGGGCACTTCCACTGTTTAAGCACTTTGTCTTTGTTTGGATCGAAGGGCATGGGAGCCTCCTGAAATGTAAAATTTATTTAAGATTTGTCGTTTCCGATATTTCCGGCTTACGTGGATATCTGTGAAAAATCGGCAATTTGACCGAAAATGGCCGATATGGCGGTCAGCAGCGCCAGCCGGTTGCGACGGACGTCGTCATCGTCGGTCATGACCATGACATCATTAAAGAAGGTGTCCACCGGGTCACGCAAGGTGGCGATGGCACCCAGGGCGCTGTTCAGGTCACCCTGGTCCATGAGGCGGTCCACCCGTGCCGTTACCGCCTGGCAGGCCGCATGCAGGGCGCCCTCTGAGGCGTGCGCAAACAGGGCCGGGTCGACCGGTGCGGCTGCGGTTTCCCCGGCTTTTTTGAGGATGTTCTCCACTCGCTTGAAGGCTGCGGCCAGGGGTTCGAAGTCCGGTTTTCCCTTGAGCTTTTCCAGAGCGCCCACCCGGCGCTCCACATCGGGGATCCGGTCCGCTGAGACGCTGATCACCGCGGCGATGACATCCTTGGACAACCCCTCGTCGGCTAGCAGATGAGAGAGGCGGTTGTTCAGGAAGGTCAACACGGTGGTCGCGGTTCGGGCCGGCGATTCGGTGCTCTTTTCGGCAAACGGGGAGACACCCTTTTCCACCAGATCGGCCAGCGAGATGCTCAGATTCCGACTGCGTATGATCTGCAGGATGCCAATGCCCTGGCGCCGAAGGGCGTAGGGGTCAGCGGCGCCGGTAGGAATCAGGCCGACGGAGAAGCATCCGCAGATGGAGTCGATCTTTTCGGCGATGGAGAGTAGGGCGCCGGTTTCCGTCTCCGGCAGCTGCCCGCCGCTGTGGGTGGGCCGGTAGTGCTCCTCGATGGCCACAGCCACATCCGGTGCCTCACCGGCGACCCGGGCGTAAATGCGCCCCATGATCCCCTGGAGTTTGACAAACTCGCCCACCACCTGGCTCACCAGGTCGGCTTTGCACAGGTAAGCGGCGCGGGTCACCTTCTCCTTTTCGGCCGGATTGACCGCATCGGCCAGCCAGCCGGCGAGCGCTTTTACCCGCATCACCTTGTCGTACATGCTGCCCAACTTGGCCTGGAAAAGTACGCCTCTGAGCTTTTCCACCCAGTTTTCCATGGGCACCTTGATATCGGCGGTGTAAAAATAGCGGGCGTCGGAGAGCCGGGCGCGCAGCACGCGCTGGTGGCCGGTGGCCACCAGGTCCATGTCCCGGGTCCGGGTGTTGTTGACGGCGATAAAGCCGGGCATGAGCTTGCCGGTCGTGTCGATCACGGCGAAATACTTCTGGTGTTCACGCATGGCCGTTATGAGAATCTCCCTGGGGACTTCGAGGAAGATGTCGTCAAATTTGCCCGCCGTGGCAATGGGAAACTCTACCAGGTTGGTGACGATGTCCAGCAACGCTTCGTCGGGCAACACCTGCCCCCCCATGGCGGCGGCGGCATCGGCCACGGCCGTCGCGGTCATTTGCCGACGCTTGTCGATCTCCACCACGACGTTGACCGAGGCCATCGTCTGCTGGTAGGTTTCCGGAGATGGGATGGTCACTTTACCCGGATTCATGAACATGTGGCCCAGCGCCCGGCGACCGCTTTTGATCCGGCCGCCCAGGGTAAACGAGACCAACCGGGTGCCATAAAGCGCCACGATGCTATGGATCGGGCGGGCGAATTGAATGGAGAGATCGGCCCAGCGCATACTTTTGGGAAAGGGGGTTGCCAGGATCACCTCGGGCAGAATGGTTTTAAGCAGCTTGATACTGGCCTGTCCGCGGTTGGTCTTGTGGGCGCTGAGGTACCGGCCCTTGTCCGTCTGGAGCACCCTCAGACGGCTGACGGCGACGCCGGCCTTTTCGGCAAATTTAACCGCGGCCACACGGGGTTTGCCCGTGTCGTCAAAAGCGATCTTTTCCGGCGGTCCCATGATGTCTTCGGTAACGGTCTTTTGTTTGGGCGCCACCTGGTCAACGAATACCGTCAACCGCCGGGGGGTGCCGCAGGTGCGGGCCTGACCATGGTCGATGCGGGCCGAATCCAGGCGTTTCAGCAGGTTCCGGGCCATGGCGTCCAGGGCCGGTTGGATGTATCCTGCCGGGATCTCTTCGGCGCCGATTTCAAGAAGTAGGGTGTCCATATTCACCTCGATCACGATTTGACGGTTTGTGAATCCTTTACGGCTTCACGTTCGATGTCGGTGCCAATCCGTCGGGCCGATTTTCGATCATGCCGTCCGGTTCAAGAGCGGAAACCCCATGGCCTCGCGCTGTGTCAGGTAGCCCATGCCGCAGGCCCGGGCCAGGTTGCGAATCCGGCCGATATACCCGGTTCGTTCGGTGACGCTGATGGCACCCCTGGCATCCAGCAGATTGAAGGTGTGGCTGCACTTGAGGGTGAATTCATAGGCTGGAAGTACCAGGCCCTCTTCGATAATCCGTTTGGCTTCGGCCTCATAGCGGTTGAACAGGTCCAGCAGCATGTTCACGTCGGCTTTTTCGAAGTTGTAGGTGGATTGCTCCACTTCCTGCTGGTGGTGGACCTGGCGGTAGCTAACCCTGTCGTTCCACATCAGATCGTAGACGTTGTCGATCCCTTGAAGGTACATGGCGATGCGCTCCAGTCCGTAGGTCAACTCCACGGAAATGGGCGACAGCTCCATGCTGCAGGCCTGCTGAAAGTAGGTGAACTGGGTGCACTCCATGCCGTCCAGCCACACCTCCCAGCCCAGGCCGGAGGCGCCCAGGGTGGGTGATTCCCAGTCGTCTTCCACGAAGCGGATGTCGTGTTCCAGGGGATCCACACCCAGGGCCTTCATGCTCTGCAGGTAAAGCTGTTGCACATCGGTGGGGGAGGGCTTAAGGAGCACCTGATACTGGTAGTAGTGCTGGAGCCGGTTGGGGTTATCCCCGTACCGACCGTCGGTGGGGCGTCGGGACGGCTGAACGTAGGCCACATCCCAGGGCTCGGGCCCCAAAGCCTTCAAGGTGGTGTGGTGGTGAAAGGTGCCGGCGCCCACTTCCAGATCATAGGGCTGTACCACGACGCAGCCCTTACGGGCCCAAAAACGGTCCAACGTGAGAATCACATCCTGAAAATTCATACGCTTTCCTCGACTGTCCGGATCGATAGCCAAACGGTTGATAAAGTTTATGATCGATTGGGATTTGCGGAGCTACTTCCGATAGACGCCTTTCGTATCATTATCGGTAGGGTTTAACAAGGGCCGCGTTTGTCGCCCGGTGATTCTCGGCGAACCGGGCGAGGGACCCGTTCGGGCGAAATCACGGGGGAAAGATTGGGGATGCATATTGTGTCAAACGAAAAAACCGGATTCACGGCCGGCGACAACCGTTTAAGCAGATTCCCTTCTAAAGTTTAGTCGATCGGTCCTATGTGACCCCCGTGGCATCTACCCGACAGTCGAGCAATCCGGCCGCAGGACGCTTGGCAAGTATCTTTTCCCATACCGGTTTCAGGGTGGCGATGGAAACGGCTTCGCCGATGGCCCACAGGCATCCGCCGCCGCCGGCACCGGTGAATCGGGCACCGCACCCGATGTCGACGGCGCTCGCGGCCAACTTGTCGCCCGCATCGTCGAGTACCTGGGGGGTCATGGCTTTTCGAATGGCCGTTTCCCGGTTCATGAATTCGGCGGCCGCCGGCATGTCCCATCGGGTGATGGCGTCGGCGAAATCATGGGTCAGGCGGACGATGGCATGCCAGTTCTTCCGGCTGCTTCCGTTGATGAACTGCCTGACCCAGGTGTTGTTGACATCCCTGGAAACATGGGTGACGCCCAGGTACGCCACGAGCAAATGGGGGTCCAGGCGCCCGACAGCATCCCCCGTTATCAGGGAACGTCCCGAGTAGGGCCGCAGGTCCGGATCCGCCGGCCAGGTCCAGGTGTTGACCCCGCCGAAAGCGGCGGCCAGCTGATCCTGAAAGCCGCAGGGAACTCCGGCCACGCCCTGTTCGATGGCGTGTGCCAGCAGCACGATTTGGTCCAGGGAGAGTGCTCTCTTATCCATTTTGCACAGCACCTTAGAAAAGGCTGCGATCAGGGCGACGGCCGCCACCGACGATCCCCCCAACCCGCTTTTGGGCGGTGACGTGGAATGGATCCGAATGTGAACCCCCCTGGCACCGAAATAGTCGGCCACGGCGAATATAAGCCCCAAGGGATGATCGTACGGAGCGGCTGAGGGGTCAAACGCCGCGTCGGCGAATCCCGTCGACGAGATGCGTATCCGATCACCGGTGGCCGGGCCCAGGCTGACGGTGGTGCGGCGGTTGAGGGCGATATTGACCGTGGTGGGGGCCAGGCGTCTCAGGGGGTAGTGAAGGCTGCTGATGTCAAGGGTCCCCCCGAAATCGATGCGACAGGGTGCCGATGCATCGATGGCGCGGTTTTCCAGCAGCGGTTCGATATTGCCCAGTTCGGTGTCATTGGTTCGCGGTGTCATGGTATTTTAAATTCAAAAAAACAGAATTCCCTTTTTGTCGTCGTCCCCGTGAAGGCGGGGATCCCGTAGTTTCAGGTAGTTATAGATGGCGTCGAAGCCTCACGACGTGCCCCGCCTTCGCGGGGACGACACGACCGGGGACTTTTTATTGATTGCGTGCCTCACGGCCCGAAGAACCTTCAGGCTTTTGGGGTGTTTGCCGATGTGAAAGGGGACGAAGGTCTCCAGGAATTCCAGCCCTTCGGCAATGGCCGTCGGCGTGAACCGGACGCGAGCGGCCCGCTGCATGTCTCCGGTGTCGGTCCAGATGAGCTGTTTCAGGGTTCCTTTGGAGATTTTCAGTCGGCCGTTGGTGGGGACCCCGCAGGACGGGCAGACAATTCCACCCGTGGATGGATCCGAGACCACCGATGCATCCTGAATCTGGTCCAGACAGGTCTTGCAGGCATGGCAGTGGTCGAAATTGGGACGGAATCCCGTCAGGGATAAAAAACGCATCTGAAACAGGATGCTGAGCACCTCGACGGGCGTTACTCCCCGGTTGAGTTCGGCCAGCACATGCAACGTCAGCTCGTACAGGGATTCCTGGGTTTCTCCCTCGGCCATCCACAGATAGATCAGCTCGGCCCAGTAGCTGGCGTAGGCGGTTTTGATGATATCTTCGCGGATTTTAAAAAACGGATCTTCGAGTGAGGCCTCCTGGAGCACCGGCATGCGCTTTCCTCGCCCTTTTGCCAACACCACGTCGAGCCGGGAAAAGGGCTCCAGCACCCCGGCAAAGCGCTTGACGCTCTTTTTTGCCGATTTGGCAATGGCGCTGACTTTTCCCTGGGTCCGGGTGAACAGGGTGACGATCAGATCATAATCGCCGAATTCAATTCGGCGGAGCAGGATGGCGGAGGTACTCAGGCTGGTCATGGCGTCAGACACCGAGAAATCGGGTGGCGATGGAAAAGTAAAAATAGACGCTGATGATATCGATGGCGGTGGTCACAAAGGGTCCGGTGGCCACGGCCGGGTCAATATTGAGACGGGCGAACAGCATGGGCACGCATGATCCCACCAGGGCGGCTACGGACATGGAGCAGAGGACCGACAGACAGACCGCTGTTGCCAGCATTATAGTGCCGTACTGCAGTTGCGCCACGGACCCGATCAGCAGGCCGTAGATCAGACCGAGAATAAAACCCACGGTCAGCTCCTTGCCCACTACCGACCAGATATCCCGGATATTGAGCCGTCCAGTGGCCAGGCCGCGCACCACGATGGTGGAGGACTGGGTGCCGATGTTGCCCCCCATGCCCATGATGACCGGGATGAAGGCGACCAGGTAGGTGACCTTGCTCAGACTCGCTTCGAATCGACCGATCACGTAAAAGGCGAAAATGCCGCCTATGCAGCTGGCAAAGAGCCAGGGAAGGCGAATACGCGTGCTTTTGAAAATGCTTTTTGTCTCGATGAACTCTTCGCCCACACCGGCCATCTTCAGGATGTCCTCCGTGGCCTCTGCACGGAAAATATCGATGACGTCGTCTACGGTGACGATACCGACCAAGCGGTTGCTTTCATCCACCACCGGTACGGCCAGAATGTCGTAACGGGCCACCAGCTTGGCGACCTCCTCCTGGTCCATATGGGTTTGTACGGAAAGGACCTCGGTGGTCATGAAGGCTTTCAAGGGGGTCTGGGGCTTGACCACCACCAGCTGACGCAGGGAGCAGACCCCCACCAGGTTGTTGTATTCATCCACCGCATAGAGATAAAAAGGCATCTCGACCTCGGCAAACTCCGTCTGGATTTGTTCGATGGCCGCTTTCGCCGTGATCTCCTGGTTCAGGGCGATGAAATCGGGATTCATGATACCACCGGCGGTGTCGTCTTCGAAGCGCATGAGGTCCTCGACCTCGTCGGATCCCTCCTTTTCCATGCGCTTGAGCAGACTGCTGGCGGTTTCGTCGGGGAGCTGATTCAGCAGGTCGGCGACATCATCGTTGGGCATGGCTTCAAGGATGGTCACGACCCCATCCGGTTCCATGCCGTCGATTAGTTCAACGAAGAGATCCTCATCCAGTTCGCTGAAGAGAATTCCCTTTTGCTCCACATCATCGATCATGTCGAACAGCAGCCGTTGGTCCTGGACCGACAGGTCCCGGAACAGGATGGACAGATCCGCGCCATGGGTTTTGTTGACGATCTTGCACAACCGACTGCTGGCGCCGCGACGCAAGAGCCGTTTGACACTGACGGTCAGAATTCTTTGTCGATCCTGCTGCATGGGATGCTTTCCAACAATTGGGAAAACGATATGTATCCCGGAATTACATACCAAATGGGTCAGGGAATTTTCAGGCTTACCACCTGGCCCTTGCTGCCGAAAATCTTCACGGGTCGCTCATCCAGGAAAATATTCAGTCCCGTGGCACTGCCGATCATCAGATTGAAGTTGGTTGTGCCTTCCAACTCCAGGCGGTCCTCGGGTTTCAGGTCATAGGAGCGGGCATGCTGGCCGTCCACAATGACTTTCAACCAGGTTTGCTCCACCGCGATCACCTGAAGCTTGAGTTTGTTCCGTGGTTTTGCGCCGGGCAGTCCCTTTCCGGCCGCGTCCGTCCCGGAGGCTGATGGTTCGGGCCGGGTGGCACGGTCCGGCGTTGCGGTGCGTTGCGGCGGTGCCTGATCAGGAAAAAGATTGGTGTATCGCACCAGCAGCAAAATACTGGTAATCAATCCCACTGCCATCATGGTCCGGCGGAGCGCTCCCAGTTTGGCCCGTCGTTTCAACTTCCGTCGCTTGGTGTTTTCCTGTCGTTCCAGGTCCGACAGGTACAGGCCGACGGCAACATCGGCGTTGGCCCCCACAGCATCGGCATAGGTCCTGATGAAACTCCTGACATAGGCCCGCGGGGGAAGCTGGTCATGGGCATTGTCCTCCATGGCCCTGAGGCAGTGGACGGCAATTTTCGTCTGTCGGGCGACTGTCTCGATCGCCAGGTCTTGTTTCAGCCGGAAGTCCCTTAGATAGCTTCCGAATGGTTCCTGATGCGATTCCGGTGCCATAGGGTAGAGCCGCCATGTTCAAGGATCGTGAGTTAATCCTAATTGATGATTTTAATGTGTGACTGACCGCGCAGATCTTCCAGCCATGAGAGGAATTTATCATCGACCAACTCGGTAAACAGCTTGTGGTGAATCTCGTCCCTGACACGCTCCAAGGGGGTGCCTTCGCCACGGTTGATCGCCTCCACATAGAAGAGCTGAAGCCCCTGGTCCGTTTCCAGAGTCGCGGTGGTCTGGCCCGGTTTCAACCCGTCGAGGGCCGCCTGGATCTGGGGAGAAAGGGACTCTGTCTCAAACTCACCGATATCCCCACCGTCTGCGGCGGATGGGCTCTGGCTGTAAATTTGCGCCAGATCGGCAAAGGCCTCGCCGGCTTCTATCCGTGATCGGAGCTGTCGCATCCGTCCCCGTAAGGCTGTCTCTTCGGCATCCGTCGAAAAATCAGGCACCCGCAGCAGGATGTTGCTGAGGTGGTAACGGATTTTCCCTCCGAAAAGCTCGGGATGGTCGTCGTAGTAGGCCCGGATCTCTTCCTCGGTGATGACAACCTTGGACTTGACCTGGAAATTGACCAGTCGGGTGCGCAATACCTGCTCTTTAATCCTGTCCCGATACTGCTCCATGGTTATCTGTTCTTGTGCCAGAAAGCCACGAAGATCCTCATCGGTAAAGGAATTGGAGGTTTTGATGCGCTCGATGGTGCTGTCGATCTCCGCGCTGTCCACTTGGATTTCGTTGCGTTGGATCTCCTGGTCGGTTAGCTTTTCATCCACCAGACGGTTCAGTATCTCCTCGCGTACCTTGAAGAGCGTCTTCCGCTCATTGTCCGGGTCGAGTCCCTGCCGATGGATGCGCTGGGCGTAGGGCGCCATGCGTTCCCTGAGTTCAGACAGCAAAATAATGTCTTCATTGACCACGGCCACGATCCGGTCCAGCACTTCGGACGCAGCAGAAGCCGTGGCCGTGGCCGTGACGACCAGCATCAATATTCCGATCAGCGCATCCATCGAGAGATTTCGTTTCAAGACGACTATTCCTTCCCCTGACCGTTGGATCCGGCGCCAGGGCCTTGGGATTGTTCCCACAACTCCCAGTTGATCTCAAGCCCATAACGCGTTCGCAGCTCGTCTATCCATTTCGGGTAGGCCGCTTCGACCATTTGACGCCGAAGTCGTTCCACGATGTGACGGTTCAGGTCCATCGCAGGGGAATTCTCATCTTCGACGGCAAAGTCGTCTTCGTGGGTCTTATAGTACTCCTCGATATCCTGCACCGTTATGTTCACCGGCTGAACCAATTCCAAGTCCACGACCTTCTCCATGAGCAGGCGCACCCGCAGCCGATCTTTCCACAAGGGGTAAGGGATGGCGCTTTCCAGGAGCATCCGTGCAAATTCTTCCTCCGGGTAATCCTTTTTGATCTCCTGGATCGCCGTTTCCACTTCGGCGTCATCCAGGATGATGCCCAGCTCTTTGGCCCTGCGGTTGATGATCACCTCTTCGGCCATCTGATCGAGCAGACGCCGCCGGGCATTTTTAATGGTCTCCGGATCCACCGACCGGTCGTCGCTGTAGGCAATCCGGGCGGTCTCAAAGGCACGATCAAACTGGGCCCGGGTGACGGTCAGCCGGTCGGTGCGGATCAGTACGGATTCCTGTTGTGAAACGTCATCCGGACCGGAGCAACCCGCCGAACCGACCATCACGGCGCAACAGATGGCCCGGCATACACGGACGGCAGCCGGCGCACGGCATCGCCCTGCCGAGGCGTTATTGTGTGTATAACTTATTGCAACCTTTCCAAATATGGTTTTCATAAAAAGGTCAGAAATTAACATGTTGTGCGATTTCGATCAAGATGTTTTTCGTCTGGGCCAGCACGGTCCGGGGTGTGCCCTGGGTCAGGATTGCCTTAAAAAGATGGTCCGGCGTGAATCGGTAGGGCTGTTTGCCGGCCGTGATCATCTGAACAATTCCCAGGGGATGGTGCTGGTGGGTCTCGCTGAATGCCAGGCACAGTTGCCGGCCGAAAAGGTCCAGGCGCTTAACGCCGGCACGGACCGACAACACCCGCAGCATGATCTTGAGCAGCAGGTTTTCCGTCTCCTCGGGAGGCGGACCGAAACGATCCGTCAGTTCCGCCTTCATGGCGGCAATCTCCTTGAGGTCGCTCATTTTGGCCAGGCGGCGGTAGAGTGAGAGCCGTTGGTCGATATCGGCGACATAATCTTCGGATAGGTGCGCGGAGATGGGCAGGTTGATCTCCGGTTCCAGGCCTTCGATTATGGGCTCGCCTTTCAACTGCGCCACGGCTTCTTCCATGAGCTTAAGGAACATGTCATACCCGACGGTGGCGATGTGGCCGGATTGGGAAGCGCCCAAAATTGCTCCGCCCCCCCGGATCTTCAGATCATTCATGGCAATCTGGAAGCCGGACCCCAGATCGCTGTGCTCCATGAGCACCTTGAGACGCTTCTGAGCATTCTTCCCCAGCCGGCTCTCCTCTGGGATGAACAGGTAGGCATAGGCCTGCTCTTCGGACCGACCCACCCGGCCGCGCAGCTGGTAGATTTGAGACAGGCCGAATCGGTCCGCCCGGTTGACCAGGATGGTGTTGGCCGTGGCCACATCGATGCCCGACTCGATAATGGTGGTGCATACCAGCATATCGATCTCGCGTTCCATGAAGCGCATCATTACGGCTTCCAGGTCATCTTCGGCCATCTGCCCATGGGCGACGGCCAGACGGACTTCGGGCACCTGCTGCTGAAGATAGGTCGCCATGCGGTCGATGGCGTGGACGTTGTTGTGTACGAAAAAGATCTGGCCTCCTCGGGCCAACTCGCTGCGGATGGCTTCGCTGATGACGGTGTCGTCAAATTCGCACACATAGGTGATGATGGCGTGGCGCTGTTCCGGCGGCGTGGAGATGATGCTGATGTCTCGGATGCCCATCATGGAGAGATGCAGGGTCCGGGGGATGGGGGTGGCGGTGAGGGCCAGCACGTCCACACTGGTTCGCAGCCGTTTGAGTTTCTCCTTGTGCCGAACACCGAAGCGCTGCTCCTCGTCGAGGATGAACAGCCCCAGGTCGGCAAAGCCGACATCCTTTTGAAGCAGCCGGTGAGTGCCGATGACGATGTCCACGGTGCCCTTTTTTACCTCTTCTACGATTCGGCGTTGATCGGCCTTGGTCCGAAAACGGCTTAGGCAGGCTACCTTCACCGGATAGGTGTCGAAACGTCGGACGAAGGTGGCGTAGTGCTGTTCGGCCAGCACCGTGGTGGGCACCAGCATGGCCACCTGTTTGGATTCGCTGACAGCCAGAAACGAGGCCCGCAATGCGACCTCGGTTTTGCCGTAGCCCACGTCTCCGCACACCAGCCGATCCATGGGGGTGGGGTTGCGCATGTCATCGAGCACGGCTTCAATGGCCTTGCGCTGATCCGGGGTCTCCTCGTAGGGAAAGTCCGCCTCGAAATCGGCAAAATGGCTGTCGGCGGAACCGTAGCTGTGTCCGGTGTTGACCGTTCGCCGGGCGTAGATTTTGAGCAATTCCCCGGCGATCTTTTCCGCCGATTGGCGCACCTTCTCCTTGGCCCGTTCCCAGGACCGCCCACCCATTTTGTCCAGGGCCGGCATCATCCCCTCTACCCCCATGTACTTCTGGATCAGGCCCATGCGGTCCACGGGCAAGTAGAGGCGGTCATCGCCCCGGTAGACAATCAGTAAAAAGTCGTTGACGGTGCCTTCCAGACTCAGTTTGACCAGCCCTTCGTATCGGCCGATGCCGTGCTCGTCGTGGACTACCAGGTCACCCTGTTTGAGGTCGGAAAAGGCCAGCAGTTCCGTGCGTACCCCTGATTTGCCGGGTTTGGGGCGCCTGACCCGGGGGCCGAAGACCTCGGCCTCGGTGACCACGGCAAGGCCATCCGCCGGCCAGACAAATCCTGCCGACAGGCGGCCCCGGCAGATCGATACCTGCCCCGGTCGGAACTTTTGCGGGAAGGGTTGGCCGGAGATCGCCACCACGCCATGGGGCGCCAGGATGGCGGTGAGACGGCCGACCTGGCGGTCGGTCTCGCAGGCCATCACCATGGCGCGACCCGCATCCTGCTGTGCGGCAATCCATTGGAGCAGCGGGGCGGCCGGTTGATCGGTTTTCCTGGCCTGATTCATGGCCAGCACCAAGTCGCTGTTGTCGGCAAGATCGGTATCCACCGCCGGGTGATCACCACTTCCGGTGACCGCTAACGGCACCAGGGAGACGGCCTCTTTATGGGCCAGCCGGTTGCTGATTTCTTGCCAGCTTAAAAACAGATCCGCCGGCTCCACGCACAGGTGCTTATCGCTGCAGGCCTTGTCATGGTTAATCTGGGCCACCTGTTCGCCTTTTTCAGTGACCCGGGCCAGCTCGGCCGGGTTTTCGACGATGATGACCGTATTGTTCGGCAGGTAATCGAAAAGCGTGTCCATGCGGTCATAGATCAGCGGGGTGAGGTTTTCGATACCTGGAAAGACCCCCTGCTCCTTGATGCGCTGTACGATATCCCGGACGGTGGTGTGCGGCAGTTCCTGTTCCAGTGCCCGTGCTCGGAACCGGCCGACGATCCAATCCAGCCGGTCCTTTTCCAGGGTCACTTCCCTGGCCGGCAGAATCACGGCCTCGTGCACATGCTTCAGGCTGCGCTGGCTGGCAGGAGAAAAAAAACGGATGGTTTCGGCATAATCGCCGAACAATTCGATCCGCAGGGGATTGTCGTACAGGGGTGAAAAAATGTCGATAATACCGCCGCGGATGCAAAAGTCACCGGGTTCCTCCACCACGATGCTGCGGGTGTACCCGCCGGCCACCAGCTTGGCCACCAGTCGGTCCGGTTCGATCTCCTCTTCGGCGATGACAAGCTCGGCAAAACCGATGAGTACGGACTTGGGAATCAAGCGTTGGCGCAGGGCCGCCACCGTGGTCACGATCGCCTGTGCCTGCCGGCCTTCAACCATGGCATACAGCGCCCGAATGCGCCGGGCGGCGGTTTCATTGTGGTAGGACATGAATTTGAACGGGGTAAGATTGTACGACGGGAAGTGAACGACCGCCGAACCGGTTTCCCCGCAATAGAAATCGATCTCCGCCTGCCGCTGCTCGGCGGCTCTTGTTGATGCCGCCACCACCAGCACGGGTGATTTCAACTGCCTTCGGACGGCGTCGGCCAAATAGGCACCGGCACTGCCGTCGACACCGGCGATTACAAGGGGGCCGGTGCGCCGTGCAATGGCCCGGATCAGCATCCGTGGTGTACTTTTTTCTTGCTTTTGGTTCATAAACACTATACTTGGTCCTTCTGTTTTCAGCCGGCGTAGCTCAGCTGGAAGAGCAGCTGATTCGTAATCAGCAGGTCCGCGGTTCGAGTCCGCGCGCCGGCTCCATGGCCAGTACCGGGTTCCCTCATCTGCCTTGCGGGAGCCCGTTTTTTTTAAATCTGCTACGGGCTGCTTCCCGGTGTGGCAGACGCCTGCCGATGGGCCGCCTTATTAGCGCAACCCGCATCGTTTTTGCAACCGTCGTTTGAGATCGTCGGCCTTTTCGCCGTTGCCATTGTCACGCTATCGGTATTTTCAGTCGCGACAGGAGAGATCATCCATGCAGCTTTCACCCCAGCAGCAAGCCGCCGTCGAACATACCGGATCGCCGGCCCTGGTGGTGGCCGGCGCCGGGTCGGGAAAGACCCGTACCCTGACCGCCAAGTTTGCCCATTTGGTAGAATCGGGCATACTGCCGGAACAAATTCTGGCCATTACCTTTACCAACAAGGCCGCCGAAGAGATGAAGGGCCGCCTGATCCGCATGACCGGCATGGAGCGGCGGCGCTTTCCTTGGGTTCGGACCTACCATAGCGCTTGTTTCCGGATCCTCAAGGAACACAGTCATCTGCTTGATTATCATTCGCCCCTTCAGGTGTTTACGATCTACCACCAGCAGAAGGCCGTCAAGGAAGTGCTACTGGCCCTCAACTACGAAAAAAAACATGCCATCCCCGTGTTGGGTCAGATTTCCAACGCCAAAAACAGCGGAAATCCCGGGGCCTACTTCGACAACCATCCCCGCAGGGGCAACATTCGCTTGGTCGATGTGTATACGCGCTACGAAGGGATGCTCAAGGCGGCCAATGCGGTGGATTTCGATAATATTCTGCTGTTCACCCGCAACCTGTTGCGGGACCATGTGGACCTTCGGCAGCGATACCAAAACCAGTTCCAGTACATTCTGTGCGACGAGTATCAGGACACCAACGACCTGAACGAGGAGATTACCGCCCTGATGCTCAAAGACGGTAATCTTTTTGCCGTGGGTGACGACTGGCAGTCCATCTACTCGTTCAGGATGAGTAATGTTGATCATTTCCTCTCCTTCGAAAAGAAGTACAAGGGTGCTCGGATTTTCAGGTTGGAGCAGAACTATCGTTCCGCCGACGAAATTGTTCAACTGGGTAACCGGATCATCGGCAATAATGAAAACCGAATGGAAAAGGCCTGCTTCTCGGAAAAGGAGGGCGGGGTGGTGGAGACCCATGAGTTTGTTACCGACCAGGAAGAGGCCCGCTGGGTAGCGGACAAGATTCGCGGCCTGGTGCGGATGAATATCCTCTATGAAAACATGGCGGTGCTGTACCGCACCAAATTCTGTTCCCTGTCTTTCGAGCAGGCCTTTCGCCGGGGGCACATCCCCTACCGCATGATGGGCGGAAAGGGCTTTTTCGACCGGGTGGAGGTCCTGGACCTGAATTGCTACATCACCGCCGCCGTGTTCGACAAGGACGACACGGCCTTCGAACGGATCCTCAATACACCCAAACGGGGCATCGGGCCGGGGACCGTGAAAAAAATCTCCTCCATGCGCAGCGGAACCATGAGCCTGAAGGAGGCCGCTCGGCAGGCGGTGGATGGACGCTTACTCACCCCCAAGCTCTACGATGGCCTGAAAGATCTTTTGGCGCTGCTGGACGAAATCCGGGACCTGCGGCCCGACGAAGCCATCAAACGTACCATCGCCCGCACCGGTTATTTGGAGCATCTTGAAAAGTACACCCGTGCCAATTCCATGGACCTGACCGCCCGGCAGGAAAACATCGATCAGCTGATCCATGCCGCCGCCCAGAAAGAGACGATCGTGGACTACCTGGAAGAGGCCGCCCTGGTCCGCGAAGATAAAGATGACGAAGAGGAATCTGTCGGCGTCAATCTTTGCACCGTGCATGGGGCCAAGGGATTGGAGTTTCATACGGTGTTCGTGATCGGGTGCGAAGAACAGCTCTTTCCTCACTGGCGCTCCATGGACAGCGCCGAAGACCTGGAGGAGGAGCGGCGGCTCATGTATGTGGCGGTGACCCGGGCGGAGCGCTGCCTTTTCATCACTTCCGCCAATTTCCGCAAAGGCCAGTTTAACCCTCCCAGCCGCTTTCTGAACGAGATCGATGCGGTTATGGCCGATCGGTAGCCGACCTTGTTTTTTCGTCGGCTGTATGATTGTACTGAAAAAAGCGGTGTTTCTACGTTGATATCTCCTCTTGGGACACCCTGACCGGGGGAGAGGCACAGGATCGGGATCTAATGAATTGTATCGATGCCGTAGAGGGCACGGCAAAAGTGCTGCTGAGCCAGTTTCTGGATATTTCCACCGAGTACCGGTTGGACGCCAGTGCGTATATCCGCAACGTAAAGGCGGTTATCGATGCCGTGGCCCTATTTATAAAAAACAACCCGGAGGTCAGCGAAACGCCGGAACTGATCCGGGGTGTCCTTTACGATTATGCAAAAACGCAGTGGCTGATGCGTCTGGAGAAATCTGTCGATCCCGATCGGGAGGCGGCGGCCAGGATCGATCTCGAATACCAGGAATACTGCTACGACTATGTTTATGCTCACGGCAACTATCCGCGCTGACCAATAACGCATCCCGATTTCCGTGGCCCTTACGTCTGCCCCAGTTTGCTGAGAAATGTTTTTTGCCGCAATTTCGTCAACGCCTCGCCTTCTTCCACCAGATAGTAAACCGGCTGATTGTTTTCATCATAACAGGCATAAAGGGCGGTGTAGCCCTTTGGATCCGACACGGCCATGATCCGCCGGACATCGTTGTCGAACCGTTTGCAAACGGCATCCCAGGGCTCCGGGGATGCGGTTTCGATGGTGTCAATGGCCTGGGTCGCTTCATTGAAATTGACGTGAAGGGATTTCATGGTATCTCCGTCATTGTTTCACTCCGCATTTTCGTTAAGACAGGGTGAAAAAATATTACCCGCTCCCCATGGCGCTGTCAATCAGCCAGACGTCGGGACGGTGGCCCTTCGGTTGCGCCGGAGAGGCCCCCCAAGGGGAGTTTGTGTTTTTTACACCATCATGTTGTGGCGATGTTGACATGTGGCACTATATATTGTATGTAATTGGAGTCAATTGAGAGAAACGTTAGGCGTGACATTTCATTTTTAGGAATGGTCGTTTTCTCTTTAACATAATCACCTCACGAGGAAAAAATGGCAAAATCGATCGGAATTGACTTGGGAACCACCAACTCCGTTACGGGCATAAAAAAAGCGCATTTGGAAATTATAAAAAACCGCGAAGGTGAATTGCTCACGCCTTCTTGTGTGACAGTCAAAAAAAAGAAAAAACTGCTGAAATTAGGAACGATGGAGGAGTACATCGTTGGCCGGAATGCCCTGGAATGGATCAAGCAGGATCCGGCCAACACGATTACGGCCGTCAAGCGGTTGATGGGCCGTAACCTTGACGATCCGGAAATAAAGAAGATGATCACCAATATGAATTGCCCGTATCGAATTTCCGCTCACTCCAAAGGCACCGTCAACAGTCTGGCCGTGGTTTTAGGAGGAAAAGAGCATACACCGGAGCAGATCTCGGCAAAAATCCTCGAAAAGATGAAATCGGATGCGGAAAATGCGCTTGGCGATGAAGTGGTGTTTGCCGTCATCACGGTACCGGCCTATTTTAACGACAAGCAGAAGCATGCCACCCGGACCGCTGCCGCGCTATCGGGTTTGAAGGTTCGGCGGTTGTTGCCCGAACCGACGGCGGCAGCCATCTCATTCGGTGTCGATACCATTGGGCAAGACGATGCCAAGACCGTTTTGGTATTTGATTTCGGGGGCGGCACTTTTGATTTATCCGTGCTGACCATCAGCGGGGGGCAGTTCATCGAACAAGGCAAAGGCGGCAACATGTGGCTGGGAGGCGAGGATATCGATAACACGATCATGGATTTCGTGCTCGGTGAGACCGCCCGGGAATATGGCATCGATGATATGGATGCGCTGATCGCCAACCAGGATGAACAAAGCAGAAACCTTTTTTGGGGGGAGTTGAAATCAGCCGTCGAGCAGGCCAAGATTCGTTTAAGCGACGATCAGGAAACCTATATCGAAATTCTCGCCATATTGAAAGACGGCGACGGAGACCGTATCGATATTGATGTGGAGCTGACCCGAAAGCGGTTTGAGGAGATCATCGCCCCCATTGTTGACGCCACCGTTACGTTGACTCGGAAACTGCTGGCGGATATCCACTTTACGCCCGATTTGATCGATAAGGTTCTGCTTGTGGGGGGCAGTTCCCGGATTCCGGCAGTGATTACGGCCATTGAAAATGAATTCGGAAAGCAAAAAGTATTGCTTCATGAACGGCCCATGCTGGCTATCGCAGAGGGTGCCGCCATATTGAGTCACAGGCTTTCAGATACCTATGAATGCCCCCATTGCGGCAAATCCGTGTCCCAAAGCGACCCAACCTGTGACGAATGCGGGTTTGATCTGGAAGGCTACATTATTTCGGAGAGCGTATTCGATATCGTTCATGCGGCCGCCCACGATTATTACATCTATCTTGAGAATAATGAGCGCTATCTGCTTATTGAAAAAAATACCCCGCTTCCTTGTGAAAAGACGGAACCGTTCAAACTCGTTCATGCGGACCAGAGACTGGTTCATATGAAATTTTTCAATATCGTGAACGAAACGGAGGAATCCATCGGCGATTTGTGGTTGGGAATTGATGAAAATGAAACCCATCCGGAAGGGTCGGTTCATATGGAAGTCACCTTGAAAATCGACGAGAACAACCTGGTCGAGGTGGCCGCCGGTTTGAAAGAGCTGCCCCATGTGGAGCTGACGAAAACCTTGTCACGCGGCAAGGCGGATGAAAAATTATTTATTTCTTTGGAGAATCTGATCAATACGGCCAACCGAAAAGGGTATGATATTTATACGATTGAGGATCTAACCAGTCGAGCGCTTTCCGTGATTACGGATATTCAAAATGTGATCGATAAACAAACCGATGATGTGAACGAATCGGTCTATAAATCGACCGAAATGAAAATCGATAAGGCCGCCAAATTAGCGGAAAAGAATATCACTTCCAAACCGCTGATCTGTTATGCCCAAGATGCACTGAATAATTTTGGGCCGATGATCAAAGATAGGCGAAAAGCGGTTATAAGAAAAAGGATCGAGAAACTAAAGAAGATGGATGCGTGTGGCACCTATGCGGAAAATGTCAAGGCCCTCGAAGCCCTGGACACCACGCTGGATAGTATCGGCTGGGTTAACGCATTAATGATGATCAAAAAAGCGGGGGAGTGCTGCGAGGAGCACGAACCGGCCAGAGCCGCAAAATTTTTCAATGCACTGGAAACCATCGGCCGGGGGCATGTGAATGCCGAGGTTGACCGGGTGACTTCAACGCTTGAAGAAGTCCTTCCGCAGGTCCAAGAGATATTGGATCAATACGATACGAAAACCGGAACCATCCACAAGGATATCAGGCGTTAAATGGGATCGGAAACCGTTTGCCCCATCTGCAATCTCGAGCATATACCGCACGATCGTGAAAAGTGCCCCCAGTGTGATGCCGATTTAACATGCTTTAAGGTCCTTGATACGTTGGCCGAAACGCTTGCCGAAACGGCTGAGCCGGCAAGATCGCCGAACGCGGCATCCATGCGAAAGAAGCGTGTGTTCTTTCCCCTCTTTTTGGGGGGCCTGGCCCTGTTGGGGGCGACCTTACTCGGACTCGGCGTTTACCGGATCCGGATGCTCGAATCCCGTATGATACGGCAACAATCAGCGTTTACGCATGCCGTTGATACGGTTGGATCCCGATCGGATCTCATCTTGGCGAAACAGGAGCAAATGGTCTCCCTGGTTACCGAACAACTCGAGAGCCGGCGTAAGTTGTCGGAGGCGCAACCGCTGCCGGAGATTCGGATCGACGAACGGCCGTTTTTGGATATCGGGAAGGGTGATATTTCCGGTACGGAGCCAATTGCCGGACACTTTCCGGGCGGGTCCGGGATCAAAACACCGACCCGGAGCATTGAAGCGGCAGGCAATGCATTCGATTGCTACCGGGCAACGGATACCGATACCCTGTGGGGCATTGCCGAACGTTTTTATGGCGCCGGGCATTTTTACCCGGTTCTTTTGGAGCATAACCCGGAACTTTCGATCTACAATGTCAGCCGAAAGGATCGGATCGCGATATTAAAAGCCGCCGGGGAGGCGAAACGGATCTATCGGGCGATTACCTTACTGGCGGACAATCGTCTCTTTTGGGTTTATACCGTTCGGTCCGGTGACACACCAATCGTTATCAAAACGCGTTATTGCCCCGGGAAGGCGTGTTTGCCATCGAAATACGATTCCCATCCGAATGCTCGAATGTACCCCGGAACCAAGGTTAAAATCCAGTTGGCGGGAGCTTTGAAATGAAGAAAAAAAAAGAAAAAAACATCGAGAGCATCCTGGCAAGGGCTGAAAAGTTCTTTCTGGATGGTAACTTTTCCCTGGCCATGAAAGAATTCGAGACGGCGCAAAAAAAACTTACGCGCGGCGATATTGCCGCGAAAATTGCCTGCTGCCGCAAAGCGCTGAAAACCGATAATGCCAAGCAGCTTGTTAAAAAGGCGCGCAAAGCGGAAAAAAAGGGGGATCTGGGAAGGGCCTTGAAATGTTTCCAACAGGCCAATGCGGTTTTAAATGAAGCGTGGATTGCACAGCGGATCGAGAACTTCAAGTGGCAGTTAACCGGCCGGGATGCCGTTTCCCTGGCGAAGGCGGCCGAAGCGGCCGGTGATCTCCTTCGGGCGGCCACGTGCTATGCCAAAGCCTGTGACGCCCGTGGTGGAACCAGTGAGCCGTTGTTGTTAAAAAGAGCGAGGTGTCTGGTCGGGGCCGGGCGGTATGCCGAGGCGGTGGATATTTTCAAAACCCTGCCCCTGACCAAAGCCGGGGGGCGTTACGACTATGGCTTTGCCCTGGCGCAAATGGGGTGCTTTTCACAATGTCTCCGAGTCTGGGAGGACCTTGAAGTCAATGACGACCGCTTTGCTGAACAAAAACGCGTTGTCGCCCGACGCCTCGGCGCCCATCTCGTTGATTGCCTGAAACGGAAAGACGATTATGCATCAATTTATCGTGATGCATTTTATCTCCTGAAAACGGACGATGCCCTTCTAACGCCGGACCAGCGACGGAGCGTTGAAAATTTATACGCCTACGGCAGATCCGCCTGGATAGAGGAACTATGGGAAGCGGAGGAATTTGAAGCCATCTCGGATATCCTGACAACCGCCAGCGGCCCCCTGACCCCGGCGCTGGTGGCACTCAATGCAAAAGTGTGGTTCAAGATGGCTGAGGATGACGGTCGCCGGCTTCACACCATGCTGATTTACTGGCTGCCCGCGATCTATTCGCCGTCAATTGCGGAATCGTTTTCCGGTAGTATCGGCGAATGGCAAAAGGTTCGCCAAAAATTGATCGCCATGGCCGAAAATTTGATCAAAAAGCATGACGATACCCGCTACGGTGGTCGGGCGCTGACCAATTTTACCATCGATAAGGAACTGATTCAAACGCTTGCGGCGTTTTTAGAAAACCAAGAAAAAGATGTCGATCTGATCTGTACACCCGGGCTTGCGGCCCACCTCGGCCGATCGGATGAAGTGCTTTCTCTGATAAGCGCAAACGAGGCGTTTTTTGAAAATAAACAGCAGTATCTGGAGTTCGGGGCCCACTATACGGCTGCGGGCAACTACCTTTACCGGTTGAAAAACAATGCGTATGAAGAAGCCGCCGGCCTATTGACGGATTTACAACCGGATCTTGAAAGGGATGAATTTATCGATTATGCGATGCAATTGATCAGTTTCGAGTATGGTCTGCACCGCCTTGAAAATGGGGATACCCAGACAATCCGCTATTTCCAATCGACACCGGCCCTGTTCGATATTGCACCGGCCCTTGAGCGGAAATTGACGCAAAAAGCGTTGGCCTTCGAAGCGTGGGATTTATTGAAATCATTCGAGGATGTTTTATTCTATATTCACAACGAACGCCCCTCGAAAGCGGTGCGCAAAGCGCTGTCACTGGTGATGGCCCGCCGTGCCGTCGCAATGTCCAACAATGGGCAATCAAACCCAAAAGCACTGAAAGGTATTGTTAACAAGGCCCTGAAACTTGATCCTGAAAACGAAATGGCAACTGGCGTCATACAGGATACCGTGGTCCATTTTGAAATGAAGGCAATGTACACCGCTTTTAAACGACAAAAAATGGGCAAAGCCAGCCGGATCGCCAGGGAGTCTGAATACGATGAAGTCCGCGATCACTATTTCGGATTCATAGAGGAGTCTTTCGATCAGATCATGGCGAACGATTGGGAGCGTGAGGAAAAGCTGATGATGATCAATGATCTCTATAAATGGGGCACAACGGTAGGTGCCTTGCAGCCGATAATGGATAGATTGGAAATACACCTGAATATGAACCAATCGATGGTGAACGGATGAACCCGTATAAGATTTTGAATGTCGATGCCGATGTAACCCAAAAAGAGATTATTCAAGCCGTGACCCGGGCGATGCGTGAAAAAAGATACTCCGGTCGGGAACTGGCTCAGGCCCAAAAAATATTGCTGGATCCCATATCCGGAGCCGCGCAACGGTTTTTGCACTGCGTCGATTTAAGCCGCATCAGGCAGTCCTTGGAGCGAATTGAAGCGTTTGAATCGAATCGGGGGCCCATTTCCGATTTAACGCGCCTTTCGATTTTTGATGAGGATGCATGAGATCGGAAAAAGAGTTCCTGAAACAAAAATTTATCGAGTTTCAGCTCAAGATAGCCGAACTGAACCGTTGCCTGAGGGAAACGCGTGATTCGTTTCAAGAAAGAGAAGCAAACTTAATGCTCGAACTGCTGACGTTGCTCGATGCTTTTGAGAACATTGATGAGACAATCGAAGCCAAACAAGACGATTTCGATAAAAGCGCCCGCATGCTTTCAAAGAATATCCGTTCCATCCAAAGAAAGCTAAAACGCCTGTTGCAGGCCCACGACGTGGCCCCGATGCGATTTACGGATAACATGGCCCGAATCGATTACTGCAAGGTCGTTGATACCCGTACCGCACCGGAATCGAAAGACGAAACGATTCTTTCCGTAGTTAAAAACGGGTATATTGATAAACGGGATGGCACGGTTCTAAGAAAGGCTGAAGTGATCACGGTCCTAAACGATGGTTAGGGCCCAACGAGACGATTCGGATTATCACCGGGAAATATCGCTCGTTTTTTGTCCTACAGACCTCGTTACATCAAAAATTATCCATATCCAAAATACCCT
>DEIP01000093.1:0-1203 GCA_002352605.1 Desulfobacteraceae bacterium UBA2771
CCGGTGCGACAGGTTGACAAGGACCGACCAGAAATGCGGATCGGTATCACCTTGATGGATGACCTGCTGGTCGTCCGGACCCTTGGTGATGATTCGTCGGAAGTGAAATCTTTATTTACATCGATTTGGGCACAGCTTCGGCCGAAGTTGACGGGCCGAGATGTTTGTGTGCCGCGAATTTGGGAGACATAGAAAAAAGTTTTAAGGAGTAATAACTATGGAGCTAACGCCTAGAGAAAAAGACAAACTGCTTTTATTTACTGCCGGCCTGCTCGCCGAAAGGCGGAAAAATCGGGGCTTGAAACTCAACTATCCCGAAGCGGCCGCATTTATCAGCGCAGAAATTATGGAAGGTGCCCGGGATGGCAAAACCGTTGCCGAATTGATGGCCCACGGACGCACATTGCTTGGCAAAGACGATGTGATGGAAGGGATTGCCGAGATGATAGACGAAGTGCAGGTGGAGGCCACCTTTCCCGATGGTACCAAGCTGGTTACGGTTCATAATCCGATAATATAATCCGTGTCCATCCGGAAACGGTTATTTTGCCCGATATTCCTCGTTTCCGGATCGACACGAACCAGAAAAAAAATACTTTCCAATAATTACGAATTCGTAAAAAGTTGGATTTTTGAAGGCTTTGTCAATGCAGAGGGAGGAAGCGGTATGCGGTTATACCGCGATGATCGATAACCCAGTCTCAAAGACATTATCGGAAAGCATGGAGAAAAAGAGATCATGATACCCGGACAGATTATAACCCAAGAAGGGGAACTGACCCTAAACCAAGGGCGACAGGCCATCCAATTGGATGTGGTCAATACCGGTGACCGTCCCATCCAGGTCGGATCCCACTATCATTTTTTCGAAACCAATCCGGCCCTCTACTTTGATCGTGAGAAGAGCATAGGGTTTCACCTGGATATTCCAGCCGGAACTGCAGTTCGGTTTGAACCGGGGCAACGCCGCCAGATATCTTTGGTGGCCTATGGTGGCCGACGGCATGTATACGGTTTCAACGGACAAATAATGGGCCCTGTGGGGGCAAACCAATGAAGACGATTTCACGGCAGGCCTATATGGAGATGTTCGGTCCCACCGTTGGTGACCGTGTGCGGTTGGCGGATACCGATCTGTGGATTCAGGTGGAAGAAGACCGCGCCCACTATGGCGACGAAGTCAAGTTCGGCGGTGGCAAGGTG
>DEIP01000093.1:1236-4931 GCA_002352605.1 Desulfobacteraceae bacterium UBA2771
ACCAACGCCCTTATTCTCGACCACTGGGGTATTGTCAAGGCAGACATCGGCATCAAGGACGGTCGCATCAGCGGCATTGGCAAGGCCGGCAACCCGGATGTTCAGACTGGTGTCGATATTGTGATTGGCCCCGGAACCGAAGCCATTGCCGGCGAACATACCATTGTTACGGCCGGAGGGATTGACGCCCACATCCATTTTATCTGCCCCCAGCAGGTTGAAGAGGCCCTTACCAGCGGTATTACCACCATGCTCGGCGGCGGCACCGGTCCGGCCACCGGAACCAATGCCACCACATGCACACCTGGGATCTGGAATCTTCATCGCATGCTTCAGGCCGCCGACGAACTGCCCATGAACCTGGGGTTTCTCGGCAAGGGCAACGCCAGTTTGCCAACGGCATTGGAAGAGCAGGTCCGGGCAGGCGCCATGGGCCTAAAGTTGCATGAGGACTGGGGAACCACGCCGGCGGCCATTGACAATTGTCTGTCCGTGGCGGAAAAAATGGATGTGCAAGTGGCCATCCATACCGATACCCTCAACGAATCGGGTTTTGTGGAGCATACCCTGGCGGCCTTTAAAGACCGAACCATTCACACCTACCACACCGAAGGTGCCGGCGGTGGGCACGCACCCGATATCATCCGCGCCTGCGGTTTACCCAATGTGCTGCCTTCCTCCACCAATCCCACCCGTCCCTATACGGTCAACACCGTGGACGAACACCTGGACATGCTCATGGTATGCCACCATCTGGATCCGAGAATCGCCGAAGATGTGGCCTTTGCCGAATCGCGCATCCGGCGGGAAACCATAGCAGCTGAAGATATTTTACACGACCTGGGGGCCTTTTCCATGATTGCCTCGGATTCCCAGGCCATGGGACGGGTCGGCGAGGTGATCATACGCACCTGGCAGACGGCCCACAAGATGAAAGTTCAGCGGGGCAGTCTTGACCAAGACACGGCCGAACATGACAACTTCAGGGCCAGACGTTATATTGCCAAATACACCATCAACCCGGCCATTGCCCACGGCATCAGTCATGATGTGGGCTCGGTGGAGGTGGGCAAGTTGGCCGACCTGGTGCTGTGGAAACCGGCCCTGTTCGGGGTCAAGCCGAGCCTGGTGATTAAAGGGGGGATGATTGCCGCAGCCCCCATGGGAGACCCCAATGCTTCCATCCCATCGCCCCAGCCCGTGCACTATCGCCTCATGTTCGGCGCTTTGGGCGGGGCCAGAGCGGCAACCACACGAACCTTTTTATCCCGAGCCGCTATTGATTCCGGTGTAGCGGAACAGCTTGGCTTCGTTTCCACCATTGGCGTTACCAAAAATTGTCGGCGCATCGGGAAAAAAGATATGATATTAAACAACTATATGCCCACGATTGACGTCGATCCACAGACGTACACGGTACGGGCGGATGGTGAATTGCTCATCTGTGAGCCGGCAAAGGTATTGCCCATGGCCCAGCGTTATTTTTTGTTCTAAATCAACCAAACATGTGCCTTTGGGCCGAGATCTTCTATTATGCTGCGATTGATCAAAAAGTTGAACGAACCCCGACCCCACACCCAGACCCTGAAGCTGCCTTGGGAACAACGGACCCGGAGCCGTTTGCGGGTCGTTCTCGACAACGGTGAGGATGCCGGCATATTTTTACCGCGGGGGACGATTTTGCGCGACCGGGACCTGCTGGTTTCAACAACAGGTGATGTCGTGATGGTTTGCGCGGCCCCCGAGACCCTTTCCATGGTTACCGATGCGGACCCTTTGGCCGTTGCCCGGGCATGCTACCACCTGGGCAATCGGCACGCGCCCATTGAGATCCGGGAACGGCAGGTTCAATACTTGCACGATCCGGTGTTGGACGACATGGTCAAAGGACTGGGCCTTGCGGTTCGGATCGTGCAGGGCCCCTTTGAACCGGAACTGGGTGCATACACCGGGGGCGGGCATCACCATGGTTGACCGGTATTGGCTGCGACTTATGCATCTGGTGAGCCCTTCGCTGCCAACCGGCGCCTTTGCCTATTCCCAGGGTCTGGAATGGGCTGTTGCCCAGGGATGGATTCAAGATGGCCCCGGCCTTGAGTCCTGGTTGGATGATCTGATCCGCCATTGCCTGGCCCATGTGGATATCCCCCTTTTGGCCCGAATGGTTTCTGCCTGCAAAGATCGAAGGGATCAGGATCTGGTAAAATGGTGTGACTATCTTCTGGCGCTGCGGGAATCCCATGAATTGCAAATGGAAGAAAAGCATCGGGGCCGGGCCATGGTGGCGCTGTTGGAAGGGCTGCAACTGCCTCTTCGGGAAACGACAAAATCCATCCTCTCCCGTTGCCAATTGGCCGGATTTGCTCTTGCCGCGGCCCATTGGGATATTCCGTTGCCTCAGGCAGCTTTGGGGTATGTCTGGTCCTGGCTGGAAAATCAGGTGCTGGCCGGCATAAAAATCATCCCTTTGGGTCAAACCGAAGGACATCGCATGCTCCATGATCTGGATAAAGTGGTTATGGACGCCGTGGCCACGGGGCTTCATAGGCCCGACCATGCCATCGGTGCATCCAGTCCAGCCCTGGCTATCGCCAGCAGCCTTCATGAAACCCAATACACGAGGCTTTATCGCTCTTGAAAGAGGACAATATGACAGCGACATCTTCTCTCTTGCGAGTGGGCATCGGCGGTCCGGTTGGATCGGGCAAAACCGCTCTGCTGGCACATCTGTGCCAGACTATGCGCACGCAATTTGAAATTGCCGTGGTGACCAATGATATCTATACCCGCGAAGATGCGGAATTTTTAATTCGCAACCAGGCCTTGGAACCAGGCCGCATCATGGGGGTGGAGACCGGTGGTTGCCCCCATACCGCCATACGTGAGGATGCCTCCATGAACCTGGCGGCCGTCGCCGACCTGAGCGACCGTTTTCCTGATCTGGATTGCGTTTTTGTGGAGAGCGGCGGTGACAATCTAAGCGCCACGTTCAGCCCCGAGCTGGCCGATCTGTTCATTTATGTGATCGATGTTTCCGCAGGCGATAAAATTCCACGAAAAGGGGGACCCGGCATCACGCGCTCCGACCTTCTGGTGATCAATAAAATAGATTTGGCGCCCATGGTCGGTGCCAGTTTAGAGGTGATGGAAAACGACACGCGGGTGATGCGTTCCGACAAACCATATTTTTTCACCAACATGAAAACCGGTCAGGGAATCGATGCGGTTGTCGCCTTTATCGTCCGGGCCGGTATGCTGGACCCAAGTTGAGCGGTGCCGGGGTGGTGATCGCGCTGTTGGTGGGCTATTTGGTCCCTATGGCAAAAAGATCGGAGCCCAATGATTCACAATTTGTGATTCGGGTTGATCCTGCCCAGATACACCATATGCCACGCATAAGCCCATCTCATTTGACCCGAACCTCAGATTGGTTGTTTAAGGAATAAGGAATTTTCTTTTGTGAGCCAAAGTATGGCAAAAATGGCGTTGTGTGTCAATAACCATGCTGATACAGGATGTTGTATGGCTTTATTAGCCGGTATTCATCGGAAAAGGGGGCTTGGTCCAAAAAATTAAAACACACCGTTTGAGCACTTGAATCACCATCAAAATTGGTGTTTTTCCTGAAATTGGGACGCAAATCCGGTGTATGCCCAAGGCGTATAATTCAGAGGGGACTTGGGGACGTCCATTGT
>DEIP01000064.1:0-7460 GCA_002352605.1 Desulfobacteraceae bacterium UBA2771
CCAACGGATATGCGGGTTCAGGATGAAAAAGCGATCGATGGATTTTTTTTTCCGATCACGAATCATTGGTTGACCACATGGCGAAGCCGCTTAGGATTGGGGACGAAATAAAGTGAACGAAAATTGCGAAGGATATCCGTTCGTATTCAAGGCACATCAACGGTTTCATACGGGTTGTATGTGGCCGTCGATGTAACGCAGAAAACGGATGGATAGACCAGTAATTGGGTTCACTTTATAAAGTTCACGATCCTAAGTACCCATCCAACTGCGACTGCCCGAGATCCTTAATCAACCGTCGTTCCCAGCAGTTCCCTGATTTTTTTGGACAACGAGGCGAGACGGAAGGGCTTTTGGATGAACCCGTGACAGCTTCGCAACAGGTTCCGGGAAGCTTCCGCGTTCCGATTGTATCCGCTGGACAGCAGTATGCGAACGGTCGGATCAATTTCTTTAAATCGGCGGATGATTTCATCCACGGATAGTCCTGGCATGATCATGTCAACGATCACCAACTTAATTTTTCCGGTCTGCTTCTTGAGATGGGCCACGGCCTCGGCACTGTCGGCGGCCGTGATGACGGTATATCCCAGAAGAAGCAGCATTTCCCGTCCCTCGTCGAGAAATTCCGGTTCATCATCCACGATCAGTATGGTTTCGGTTCCTTTTTCGGTGGATGTATCCATGGCCGCGGTAGCATTTGCGGCCCCATTGGAAACCGGTAGCAGTACATTGAATTGGGAACCCACCCCCGGCTCACTATAGACTTCGATATACCCCTTGTGGTTTTTGATGATGCCGTAGGTCGAGGCCAGTCCAAGCCCGGTACCCTGACCCTGTGCCTTGGTGGTGAAAAAAGGCTCGAAGATCTGTTTCCGGGTCTCACGATCCATGCCGTGGCCGGTGTCCCGCACCGAGAGCATGGCATAGTGGCCCGGAATGATTTCGTAGGCCCGGGTCTCAAGGGCGCTGAGAACGGTGGTATTGGTTTCGATGAACAGAGACCCGCCCGAGGGCATGGCATGAACGGCATTGATCATCAGGTTCAACAACACCTGTTCAACCTGGGTGTGATCTCCCCTGACCGCAGGGAGGTCCGAACTGAAGTGGGTTTGAATGGTGATCTGATGATGGGCGTTACCGAACATCTCGAGGGTGTCATCAACCAGGCGATTCAGGTTGATCTCGTTGACTTCCGTTTGCCCGCCTCGGGCGTAGCCAAGGAGCTGGCCGGACAGTTTGGCGCCCCGTTGAACGATTTGGTTGATGATGGACAATCGTTTCTGGTGCGTGCTATTGGGGGAGAGTTGGTGGCGGATGATCTCCACGTTGCCCTGAATGCCAGCCAGCATGTTGTTGAAGTCATGGGCAATGCCACCGGCCAGCGTCCCCACGGCCTCCATCTTCTGGGACTGGATCAGCTGACGTTCCGTTTTTTTACGGTGAGTGATGTCCCTCACACTGACCACTCGGCAAGGCCGACCGACCAGTTCTTCGGTCCGGGAACGCAGTTCTGCGGGAAACAACCGCCCGGTGATGGATCGGGCGGTGATTTCAAAGACCCGGTCATCGTTGGCGTTAATGATTTGTTTAACCTGTGGTGCGTCTTCGGGTGAAACCAAATCACGGATGATGTCCATCCCGATTAACCGGTTTCGCGGGCATTCGAACAAATCGGAGAATGCATCATTGAAATCGATGGCAATGCCATTGTCGTGAATCAGGATTCCTTCGGTGGATGCTTGGGAAAAAAGGCGGTGCCGGTTACGGCTTTCCGACATCGCCCGCCGGGCTTTTTTATGTGCTTCCACCTTTTTTCTCAGCTGTGTAATGGTTTCCTGCAGGTGCGAGGTTGGTGCCAGGGTCGCAGTGGTCAGCCGAACCCCGGCCGCGTCTATAACCGCCTCGAAAACATCTTGATCGGTAATGTCGTTGCCCACGCATAAAATTTGGGTGACTTTACCGGTTTCATCCCGGAAAGCCCGGTTGGACCAGAGCACCCAGACCCGATCACCATTTTTACGGCAGTTTTCATCGACCTGCTGCAAATTGTCGGCTGACCGGCAAATCGTTTCATCGATCATGGCCGGTAGGGCGTTTCCGTTGTTTTCCTTTTCCGGGAGGATGGTCCCCACGGCATGCCGACCTATTATTTCAGCCTTCTTGTAGCCGAAAAAGTCCAATCCGAAGGGGTTGAGAAAAAGCACCCGCCCCTCGCCATCCAGGCGCAAGACGATACAATTGGCATCCGATAACGAGATTGGATCGGCGTTGCATTCACCGTGAGTCGGTGATTTGTTCGATATCATGATCAACGATGGCATTTATGCGAACTCCGATACGTTTGAAGTTAAACTGATTAAAATTTGTTTTCGGTTGCCTTCACAAGAACTTTAGGCTTTGGAAAAATAATCCCCACCATCGGAAAGAATGTATCTTTTACCAGGGCCCTTATAGCGGGGAACATTTTCCCGTCAGACCGTTGATTGCCTCCAGATATCGCTCGCGTCCGCGCAGGAAAATGTCGTTGTGGTCGGCGCCGGGAATGGTTACCAAAACCTTGTCGTATGCACCACTGGCGTCGAACAATGTCTTACCATCACTGAAGGGAATGATATGATCAAACTCGGCGTGAATGATCACCGTCGGTTTGGCGAAGGTCCGGATTTTGTCAACGTTGGCGAATCCGTTGGACTCATCAAATCCGATGCGGTCCGGTTCTGCGCCCAACAACCGCAGCAGCGGTCCTGCCCAGGCGAATCCGCTTTCGATCACCAGCCCGTCTATCCGGTCCCCGCAGGCGGCGGCCAACTCCAGGGCCGAGGCGCTGCCCAAAGAGCGCCCCATAACGATCAGCGGGCCGGCAAACCCCTTTTCTATTTTCCACATTTGAACAAATTCAAAGATCGGAAGGCAGTCTGCCATCATGGCGGTAACCGTCGGGCTGCCATCGGAGCAGCCGTAACCGCGGTAGTCCACCACCATGAAGTTGATGCCCCGTTGGTTGAACAAGGGGCCGATATCATCATAATCGGACACGATCTCACCATTTCCGTGAAAAAAGAGAATGGTGGGGCCGTTGGTGTGTGTCATGTGAAAACGGGCACCGACATGGACGTTGCCTTCAACCGGGATCCGTATCTCCCGGAAATGGTCATCACCATTCATGGGGCCGGTTGATTTTCGCGGATGGAATAGAACCATCAGCACGTCGGGGCTGTCCAGGGCCGAGTAGTCGGCCGGTGAGGTCCGGGGCATGGTTTCCCTCCTGTTTGGTAGTGAATCGATGTTTGTTTACCAATGTTCGGTATTATCAACAATTCACCGCTGCTGCGTCAAGGGGCGTTTACAACCTTCGATGAAAAGGGTAAATAGGGCTCAAATAGGAGATGTTGACACCATGAAGATCCTTACCAGATCAAAGATGAATACTACGTTCTGGACGGCAACTACCGTATTTCCGCCGCCAAGCAGTTCGACCGTTCCGATATTATGGCCAAAATTGTCGAATTCATTCCTTATGAATGTGGAGGCCAAGCGGGAACTGAAGATTGTGGAGAAGCTTTTCGCCCTGCCCGAGGTCAGAGAAGTTCATGCGGTGCACGGCAGCATCGACATCCTGGCAAAGATCGCCTTGACCCGGGACCTGATCACTTCCGATGCCGAGGTGATCGGCCAGTTCGTGCACGCAAAGGCGCGTCTGATTGATGGTATTATTTCCACCCAGACACTGATTCCCGGGGCTTCGAAAATTAAAAATATGGATTGAGCGGATCAATGTCCTTCTTTTGGCGGTCTCACCGTGCCGCCACGATTCGGTCGATGTGCTCCCGATAGAAGGGGTAACGGGTGTTGCAGTGGTGGCAACGGATCTCGACGGGGAAGGGGCCTTTGGCCTGAATATCCCTCAATTCACCGATCGGCAGCAGGGTGAGAACATTGCGGATCTGATCGCGGTTGCAGTGACAGAAAAAGCCCACCTTCCGCTGATCGATAAAACGGGGAGAATAGTCTCCCATATGACTTAGCACCATCTCCTGCGGTGCGGTTCCGTGGGCCAGAAAGCTACCGATGGATGGAAGCGCCACCACCCGATCTTCAACCTGCCGGACCACCGCGCCATCGGCGTTTGGCATGGCCTGCAGGAACAGGCCGCCGGCGGCCGCCACATTCCCATCGCCGTCGAATTTGATGCTGAGGCTAAATGATGTGGGTATCTGCTCGGAGGTCAGATAGTAATGGGCCAGGTCCTTGGCCAGCGTCCCGTGGGCCATCATCACCTTGCCGGTAAAGGGGTGCTTGGCATCGGCCAGGGTGCGGGTTACCGATAGAAACCCGGCCCCGAAAAATGGAGCGAGGTTGAAGTCTTCCAGGGGCTTATCCACGGGGATGGGAACATTTTTCAAAAAACCGCGCACGTCACCGGTGGCGTTTGCCTCTACAGCCAGACCCCTGATCGGCCCGGAACAATCCACCTGCAACCCCAAGTGATCTTTGCCTTTTAAGCCGGCGCTCATCAGGCAGGCGCCCAGATAGGCGTGACCGAGGGCCAGCGTCTCCAGGATTCCCAGTTCGTGATTCCGGCGCATCTGGTTAATCATTCGGCTGCCGTTGAGCACAGCCCCGAAAATGGTGTCACCGGCCATCAGGAAGCGATGGAGGCCATCGTCGTCGATATCAAGCTGAACCGGTTGCTTGTTTTCCGGACGTTTCTTTTCCATTTATCTCAACCTCAGTCCTTTTTGTGCGCCGTCAATACGCTTTTTAACCTGTTTCAGGTCTCGAATTTTGGACAGGTTGGTGAGCAGGCCCGAGGCCTCGGATGGTGACTCCCTGCGGCTGTCCAGCAAGAGGCGGTACCAGTAAGGGATCTCCGTACCGTAACAGGAGACCAGGTCCATGGCATGCTTGCGGGCCATTTTAGGGGTTGCATCACCGCCTTGGGACGGTTCCGAACGGTCGCCATTGTTGGCGATATGATGCTCTATATTGGCCAGATATCGGTTAAGTTCACGATCGAGTTTGCGCTTGATGGTGGTGTAACGAACGATGGGCTTGATCCAGAGCCTGACGATCGTATATCCAAGTAATCCGGCGACGAAACTGGCCCCGGCGGCGATGAGCAGTGATGAATTCATTGATTGCCTTCAGCTGCGGGAGCGATAGCGCTGATACTCGACCATACGGGCCACTGTTTTTACCGCCCGCTCCGGCGTTTCGTAAAATACCGCCTTTAGATCGTGGCCCGCCACACGACAAATGGTGGCGGCCTTTTCATTGGCGGGCATGCTGACCCCAATCACCGGTTTGCCGTATCTTTCCATCAGACGAACCGTCTCCTCGATGTATTTGTTTTCATAGTCGGCAAATGTCTTGACGGCTTCATCGAGATAATCCGGGGTATATGAAGGGTCTGCGGTTTTCACCGAGTCGACCAGACGTTTGAAAAAGAGGCGGCGTCCGTATATGCCCAAATTGATGACCGCATCGCAGCCGTCCCATGCCAGCAGTGCTTCCATCACGGGCAATGGGATGGAATGGTCCATCTCTCCGACCAGATCGATGGGATTGGATCGGCTCCAATAGGGCGGCAGGATTTTATCGATTCCGACCATCAAGTCATGGGACAGTTCCGGGACATCCAAACCGAACTGGTTGCACAGATCGGCGGTGACCACACCCCATCCGCCTCCCAAGGTCATGATGGCCATCCGGTTACCCTTGGGAAGGGGCAGGGAGGCAAAACCTGCGGACAGGTCCAGCAGTTCCATGGACTGGTCCACCTTGACAATACCTGCCTGCCGGCAGACCGCATCGAATAGCCGGCTGTCCGTTGCCATGGCACCGGTGTGGCTGGATGCGGCCCGGCTACCCGCCCGGGTCTGCCCCCCCTTGAGCAGCACAATTGGTTTTTTAGGGCTTATCCGGCGGGCGATTTCGAAGAAGCGGCGGCCTTGCTTGACACTTTCTATATAGAGCATCACGGTTCGGGTGAGGTCATCCACCTCGAAGGCTTCCAGGTAATCCTCGATGGTTATCATGGCTTCGTTGCCGGAGCCGGAAAAGGCCCGGATGCCGATGCCTTGTTGCTCGGCAAAGGCCAACAACTGGGTCCCCATATTGCCGGACTGGGCCACCACCGTCGTGGAGCCGGCCATGGGGCGGACCGCCGTTCCCGTGCACAGAAAATTGATGTGGGGATTGCAGATCCCCATGGTATTGGGACCCAGAATGAGAATGCCGGCTTGTCGGGCTTTTTCCACCAGCGTGCTTTCCAGTTTCTTGCCGTCGGTCCCGGTTTCTCCAAAGCCGGATGTGATCATCAAGACATTTTTTATACCCTTGGCCGCCAGTTGTGGAATCAGGTTCAAGATTTCCCTTGCCGGTAAGGTCACCACCACTATATCCACTTTTCCGGGAATCTCGCCCACCGTTTTGAAGGCCTGTCGGCCGGCGATGATACCGCCTTTAGGATTGACGGCATACACCTCGCCCGCGTAGCCGCCTTTGATGGTATTGCAGATTAGCGTATGTCCCCATTTGCCCAACTGAGGAGAGGCACCGATGAAGGCCACCGAACGAGGATAGAACAAGGCGTGGACGGCCGGTGGCGGCACCGGCCGGTACGTCGTTGTGGCCGCATCCGGTCGGGCCAGGGTGATCAGGGCATCCACGGCCTTGAGGGTGCCGTCCGCCATGGCAATCAGGGGGTTGATGTCGATCTCGGCAATCTCGGGAAAATCGGCAGCAATGGTGGAGAGCCCCATCAAGGTCTGCAACAGGGTTTGCCGGTCCACTGCCGCTTCGCCGCGAAATGGCCCGAGCAGCGATTGGGCGTGAATGGATTCGATCATATCCGCCGCGTCCTGACGGGTGAGGGGCGCCAGTCGAAAAACAACGTCGGATAAGGCTTCGGTGAAGATACCGCCCAAACCAAAAAGGATCGCCGGACCGAAAAGGGGATCGCGGAAAAGGCCGGCCACAAACTCCCGATTTCCACGAATTTGCGGTTGAACGAGAATTTGCGCCCCGGGTGCCGCCTGGAGAATTTGATCCGCGGCCGCCGATACGGAATTTTCATCGGACAGGTTCAGGTGAACCAGGCCGCTTTCGGTTTTATGCAGCAGGTTTTCGCCGATTCCCTTGAGCACCACGGGAAAACCGAAATCGACGGCGGCCGCGGTCGCGTCGGCGGCCGTGGCGACAATGGTTTCAGCAACCACCGGCACACCGTATCGGCCCAATATCGATTTAGATGCCGCTTCCGTTAAACCGGTTCTGCCGGATTCGAGGGCGTTTTTTATAAAAGTGTTGAGATTCAATCGATCGTCTCCCAGGTACCACCGGTTTAAAGTTCAGTATCCAGAATTGTATAATCAGGCTCTATCTACTTGAGGCCGTTGGACCAGGTCAAGGTTTAGTTGAATCGGAGATAATTGACTTGCGGGGCTCAAATGAAA
>DEIP01000064.1:7613-8327 GCA_002352605.1 Desulfobacteraceae bacterium UBA2771
CGTTTTCCGATGAGAAAAAAACACGGTCAACCGATTCCCTTTTTGCACAATAAATGGTATATGCTCTTTTTCGTCACGCCAAGACGATGGAAATCAAGAATGAAAGGGAGTGACCAATGGAAAAAGAAGCGGCACAGGAGTTCGAAGCATTTATCGATGGATGGCGAGAGACAGCGGAGAAGAACAAGTCGGTCTTTTTGCATCTGAAGGCGGTTCTCGAAAAAAAAGAGGGCGTCGTTCTTGACTTTATCCCCCGGCCGGGTGTGACCTATTCTCTCAGGGTCGCCCACGAGAAACAGAAAGGAAAGCCCCTCTTTGCCATGCTTGACGTGATCGAAGATGATCCCCGCTGGCTGTCTGTATGCTTTTACGGTGAAATGATTTCGGATCCTGAAGAAAACGGCGACTTCGTCCCCGAGGGATTGTTGGGCGAGGATGCCATTTGTTTTGACATGGATGGCTGGAATGACGACCTGATCCGTTATGTGGAAACGCGACTGGATGAGGCTTGGCAGGCTGCTGGAAAAGGATGAGGATCCTTTTTCATGTTTTCAACTTCGTGTTTGTTCAGAAGACGGATTTTGTTCGAGATCAAGGCTTGCGAAAAATTTAACCGAAGGCATAAGGTCGATATTAGGGGTAAAGGGGACGTTGTTTCGTTGTTGTTTTATTTCGTGGTAATATTCAACCTTCCGGATACAGCTGGTATAGCAG
>DEIP01000084.1:0-6195 GCA_002352605.1 Desulfobacteraceae bacterium UBA2771
GGTGCGTCGGCTTTCTATGCCGAGGGGGTCAGCGTTTATGATGGGATCACGACTGTCAATGCGGAATTCATTGACACCTTGATGGCCGATGCTGCTGCCTGGATGGAAGCCCTGGATTTCCAGCACCGGTTGACTGGCGTTGACGCCGGTGACCTGCACATCTTACCGGAAATTGAAATCCGCTCGGACGCCGACCTTTCGGTACAAGGAGCGATAGACTTCTCCCGATACACCGATGATTTGCCATACGGCACCCTGACCTTGCGAAGCGCCGGGAGTCTGGCCGTCAATAAAAACATCATCGATGCGCGCACCCCTGTCCTGACCCTGCGGGAAAAAACGGCCGCTCCTTCATGGGGACTCAACCTGGTGGCCGGTGCAGACCTTAAGAGCAGCGATATCCTTGCGGTCAACGCATCACCCGCAACGGATAACGGCCACCTCACTATTGGCGACGGTGTGCTGATCTATACGGAAAACGCGCCCATCCGGTTCGCTTCGGCGGGCAATACAAAACTGGGCACGGCCGGCTCGCAGAATCCCATGACCATTACACAGATGGCTTACAACATCGGCTCATTCAGCGGTTCGATGTACGGCCACACCGGTGGCGATATGATCATCAAGGACGGCGGCATCCAGACAACCACCGGAGATATCCGACTCTCGGTCGGCGGTGACCTGAACCTGGAAGCGGGAAATAAAAGTGGTGCCGTCCGTACCATCGGCGAGGCACCGGATCCCGAAAGCAACCCCGATCAATCACCCAGCTTTCTTTTGTTCTCTTTCTGGGAATACGCCCATGGCGGCAGCATCACCCTGGACGTGGGCGGAGACATCGCTGGCCGAACGATGGGGGCTGATGCCTGGGATGCATCATCGTTTAACAGGATTTTCTATCACGCCGATTATCGCAATGGAGGAAGCAAGGGTATCGTCACCATGGCCGGCGGCGATATCGCCATCCATGCCGGCGGGGACATTGCCTGCGCGGCCGGCCTGTTCAAGGAGGGCGACCTTGATGTGGTCGCCGGCAATGACCTCAACGGCCGGTTCCTGATCGGTAATGGCTACGCCCGTCTGGAAACCTTTGAGAATTTCGGCATGCGGGAAGGTTTCGAAAATCAACCCATCGAAGCCTTCGACGCCCGGATCGAACTGGTGGCCCAGGGCGGCATCGGACTGGGCACGGTGCTCAACCCCACCATCGCCAATCAAGATTACAACACCCTGTGGGATCTGGGCTACACGGAAAATACCGCCGTGGCCCTCGAGTCCGTTCGGGGGGACGTTATCCTGGCCGGTGAAACACGATTCTACTTGCAAACCCAAGAAAGCCTGAGGCAGCGAAGCCGCGTAATACCTGCTACGCTGACGATCGACGCGGCCAAGGATATTCTCCTGGAGAATTCTTTCTTCCTCGCTCCGGCGGCAACCGGCAACCTCATCTTGATGGCAGGAGGGGATATCCGCAGTAATTCAGATCTGCCGGATGGTTTTGGGATCAGTCACACCCTGGCCATGTCAGATGCGGATCCGTCGCTGGTCTATGGATCCGTCCCTTCGGATGCGGGTTATAAGCCGTTTTCCGTCATCACCAGTGGCTATGTACACACCGAATCGATCCTACACGGAAAGGATGTCACACCGGTGATCATCCACGCCGGTGGGGATGTCAGGAACCTGAGACTGTTTGTTCCCAAATCTTCGGAGGTGATTGCCGGGGGTGGTATCGCCGATATTTTTTACCATGCCCAAAACGTCCGGTTGGACGACGTTACCCTGATCTCCGCCGCCCATGATATCCGCTTCAGTTCCGGCACCGGCACCACCTTCCAGGCCGGCATCGAAGTCGGCGGCCCGGGCAGCGTCATCGTAACTGCTGGAAATGGAATCGATCTGGGGACGACCGATGGGATCCGGGTGGTAGGCAACCTCTATAACTCAGTTCTGCCAACACCGGCCGAAGAAAATGGAGACCCCCCTATGAGACTGGCGGTTTATTCGGGCCTGGGGTTTGATTCGGCGGAAATCGCCGGCAGACTGGATGATACCGTGTGCTTCTTCACCGCTATCTGCGAGCAGGGCAAGGTGTACAGCGAATCCTTGGCCCAAGGCGATCCGGAAGCCGCCGCCCAAATCCTCGAGGAGATCAACCATGAGGTAATCGATCCCTATTTCGACGGTGTTGAAATTGAGCAGGGCGACCTCGACATGGTCAATTCCCAGATTTACAGCAGCGGCAATGCAGGGGACATCTACATTGTCGCCGCCGGCGAGATCAATGTGGGCAAGTCCAGCCTTCGGCCAACCAGCGACCAGGGAGATAACTCCGGAATTTACACGACTGCGGGCGGAAGCATAGATGTATTCGTGAACGATGATCTGAACGTCAACGAGTCGCGCATGATGACCTTCGGCGGCGGCGACATCACCGCCTGGACCCAGGAGGGCAACATCAATGCGGGACGGGGCTCGAAAACGGCCATCAGTGTGGCCAGGGCAACGGTTGACAGATCGGGCGATGAACCCAAAATCGTATTCACGCCGCCGGCGGTGGGCAGCGGCGTCCGGGCACTGACCTTCGATCCGGACGGCCTGGAAGGCCCCGAAGTGCAGCCCGAACCCGGTGACATCTACCTCTTTGCCCCCACAGGGGAGATCGATGCCGGCGAGGCCGGTATCGCCGGCAAGAATATTATTCTGGCGGCCACCCAGGTCGTCAACGTCCAGAATATCGAAGTGGGGGGAGCGTCCGTGGGGGTTCCGGATGCCTCGGCATCCGTCGGCAGCCTGGGAGCCCTGGCCGGGGCCGGCACCGTCACCGAAACCAGCAAGATCGCCGAGGAACAGGCGGGTTTGGCCGGCGCCAGGGAGCGTTTTTCCTCATACGTGGCCGACCTGACCGATACCCTCGTGCCCAAGTGGGTGGCGGTGGAGGTGGTCGGCTTCGGAGAATCGATGGGCGAAGACGAAGACGAGGATTAATCTTCGGCAGGTATTTGGTTTGACCCGTTTCATCGGCCCTTAAAGAAGCCCTTCACCCCGTCCCTCTCTCCTTGAGGGAAGACGGCCCCTTTTCCATCAGATTTCGGAGGTAATAGTGAGAATCAAAATGTTTTTTACTGTTCACGCAGTGACGTTGATTGCCGTCGCCATTCTCTTTTCTCCCGGTCATTCATGGGCCGAAGAGAGCTGGTGGAACGACGGCTGGCAATACCGAAAGAAGATCGGCTTCAACACGACGGAAACCGGTGCGGATATCAAGGAAAACCTCGGCGATATGACCGTACTGATACGGCTCCATAGCGGAAACTTCAATTTTACCAATGCCCGTGAAGACGGCGGTGATATCCGTTTCGTGGCCGCCAACGACCTCACCTTGCTAAAGCACCATATCGAGAAAATCGATTTCCTGGATGAAATCGCCCTGGTGTGGGTCAAGGTGCCGCGTATCGCCGGCGACACGGACCAGGGTTTTATCAACATGTATTACGGCAACGAAGCGGCCCTGGGTGGCCAGGATGCCGGGGGAACCTACGGCATGGACCAGGTCGCCGCCTTTCACCTGGGGGAGGTGGAAGGCCCACCCAAGGATGCATCGGCAAGCAACAACCACATCGAGACCTTTTTCGGGGGCCAGGGGCTTCCCGGCGTAATCGGTAATGGCGTTACCCTCAACGGTGCCGGTGACCGAATTGTGGTTCCCGAGACCCCGTCTTTGGATTTTTCCGCCGGCTTCAGCCTTTCCGCCTGGGCGCGGATCAATTATACCCAGACCGACGCCTGGTTATTCTCCAGGCGGAATGAATCGGGATCGCTGGTGGTGGGCATCGACGGCACCAAAATTTACACTGTCATCGGCGATGCCGACGGCCGGACATGGGCTACCGAAAAGAGCACGGACCTTCCGGTGGGTTCCTGGCATCTAATTACCGTCACCGGCAGCCCCGGCAACCGGTTGAGCGTATACCTGGACGGCATGGAGATGACCTGGGTCAACCTGGCCGGGAGCCTGCCACCGCTGTCCGGTGACTTGATTGTTGGTGACGGGGCCGACGGCGGTCACAGTTTCATCGGTGATGTTGACGAGATTGGTATTTATAACCAGCCATTATCCGGTGACCGCATCCGGGCCGCCCATGCCGCGCAGGGGGACGGGGATCTGTTCTTCACCTTCGGCACAGAGCTCATGGGCGGCGGCGGCGGCGGGTTACCCATTTTTTATCTGGGCGGCATAATAAGGAATATCACCCTGGACGGGCTGTTCGTCATCCTCCTGTTGATGCTTCTTTCCGCGGCCAGTTGGTTTGTTTTTATATGGAAAACGACTGTTCTCGTAATGGCCGGTCGCGAGAACGAAGCCTTTCTCTCCGCCTTTCAATCCGCCGACAACCCGTTATCCATCGAAATTGATGAAGATGAAATGCAAAATTCCAACCTGTACCGTATCCATCGGGCCGGTTGTAAGGCGATTGACGGTGGACCTCACTGCGAGAACGAGAGCAATCGGCCGTCGATCCGGATGTTCCGGCAAACGCTGAAAACCCTGCGTACGGAGTTGGAAAAAAACTTCATCAACGAAACCAAAGGGCTCAACGGCAATTTGACCGTATTGACCATGGCGATCTCCGGTGGACCGTTTCTGGGACTGCTCGGGACCGTGTGGGGGGTCATGAACACCTTTGCCGCCATGGCCGCAGCCGGCGAGGCGAATATCATGGCCATTGCCCCCGGTGTGGCGTCGGCCCTTTCCACGACGGTCGTCGGACTCATCGTGGCCATTCCCGCACTTTTCGGATACAATTTTCTCACCAGCCGCATCAAGGACATCACCGCCGACATCGCCATCTTCATTGACGATTTCGCCCTCAAGGTAGAAAACGGAAATGGAGAAGCAATATGAGACGAAACCTGTTCGAAATGAAGGGTTTTGACGAAATCAACATTACTCCTTTGCTGGACCTGGCCTGGACCCTGCTGGTGGTGTTCATCATCGCGGTCACCGCATCGGTGCAGGGAATCAAGGTCAACCTGCCAAAGGCCGGCAACACCCCCAGCCTGGTCAAACCCAAGACCAAGGCCGTCACCATCCACGCCAACGGCCAGCTCTACCTGGATGCCTATCCGGTGACCCTCGCCGAACTGGATACCCGCCTGCGCCAATACAAGGCGGTGGATCCTGATTTTCCAGTGGTCATCAAGGGAGATGCCAAAATCTACTACGAAAAGGTGGTGGAGATACTGGACCTGATGCAGGAACTGGAAATCACCCAGATGGGGTTGGTCACCCAGAAGCTGGTGAAGTAAAAGGACAGAAGCCGGAGGTCTAAGGTCGGAAAGCCCAAAGACTTAGGGCCGAAAGCTCAAAGCTAACAGATGGACGACCGCCGGCTGGTAGCAGGGTTTAACGAGCACGTGCGTGCAAAACGGGTAAAAGCGATCAGGAGGGCTGAACGGTCGGCGTCGAAGGTTGCAGCGCGTCAGGTAGCCAGGCAGCAATCGTTGTTGCTTTCGTTCACCCGCAAATTCCTGTTGGCAGCCGCGCTTGGGATTCTTGCCATCAGTCTTATTCCCGAAGCCTGGTTTGAACCGCTCAATCGCCTCACCGCCCTTCTGGTCGGAGATCTGATTCAACTGCTGGGGCTGAAACCGGTGGTCCAGGGTGCATATATCAGCACCGGCGGTTTCAGCGTCAATGTCATCGCCGAATGTTCAGCCGTTCAACTCATGATCCTGTATGCCGCCTTCATTGTTGCCTTTCCAGCCACCCGTTCTGAACAATGGATCGGACTGGGAGCTGGCACGGCCCTGTTGTTCACCGTAAATATAGCCCGGATTGCAACGATAATCCTGATCGGCTGGAAATCCCCCGCCTGGTTCGAACCGGCCCATGTCTACTTCGGCCAATTGGGTATGCTGCTGGCAACCGTTGCCATCTGCTTGTTGTGGTGTCACTGGATATCCAATGCGGATCGGATAGACGGCCCAGCCGGTTTTTGCTTACGCTTTTTAATCTTCTCCAGCCTACCGTTTATTTTCTGGATTCATCTGAACAGGCTGTATATCAGTGCCATAGATGCCCTGATTGATTGGATCTTCAGACTGAATTCCCTACAGCTGGTGATACCGCGGACCCACGATCTCTACTATCAGACCTTCAGCCTGATCGCTCTGGGCGGTATGCTGATGGCG
>DEIP01000084.1:6217-7413 GCA_002352605.1 Desulfobacteraceae bacterium UBA2771
TGGATGGCCCTTGGCTTTCTGGCTCTGACCCTGTTTCAGGTGGCCTTCCGGTTGTGCAATGTATGGATCACGGCGTTTCAGATCGGATGGCTGGCACCTCTTTCCCAGGTCGTTTACAATATCTGTGTCTATGCCTTGCCCTTGGCCGTTGTTTTGCGGTTTCTGTTCAAAATGCGCGTGCAGCGGGAACCGACTGTGTGATACAAGCAGATATTAAAGTATGAATTGAGTTATCAGCGCCCCTTTCTTGATTTTCCCATTGGTTGATTCAAGTATGCCATCCAAATTTCTCACTTTGTTTACCCTTCTGTCATCGCTATGCCGCACCTTCTCACATCGGAAACACAACATTTTTCCATAAGGGCCTCGACCTGGATCGATTCGCCCTGCAGGTTCGGCAGTACGGCGTTTTACCCGATTACCTATAGCTGACGGGGGGATGGCCTGGTTCCTGGCGTTTGTGGAAACGGTCATTGGAACAGCGCTCATGGTTAACAAATAAACCTGGCCGAAACGCGGAAGATGCTGCTAATGAAAAATTAACATTAGTAGGTTATCGTCTCGGCACGGCAAAATAAGATAAGACTCGATGGGCTCTGCCGATGGGGTGTTCTAATAAAAACCAATTTGACCTGTTGATCTACTTTGCTGATGTCGAAACACCTAAAAAGTGAAGGTGAGCTGATGAAATTCATATTAAATCGGTTGCTTATAATTATGTGCTTTTCTCTTTGGTGTTGTGGTGGCAGCTCCGGCAGTGATAGCGGCGGACCTAAACCCGATGGAATAGGGACGCTTACGTTAGGCGGGAGTCCGGTTGAGAACCTTAGATATGAATCCGGTAGCGATCAGGGTTTCACAAATAGTTCTGGGGAATTCAACTACAAAGGAAATATCGACTTTTATATAGGTTTAGTTAAGATCGGATCAATTCAAGGAGAGTCCAAAATTACGCTTTTTGATTTAAACAATGCCACCTACGGGGAATCTTCTGAAATACCTGACTTAAATGTTAGAGAACTTCTACTTGTTTTGGATAGCGATATTAAACCATCAAATGGTATTAAAATAAATAGTTCTGTACATTCTCTGTTTCTGCTTACTTCTGATGATTTTATACCTGACGATGGGCCTGAATCAAAAGTTGACTCCGAGTATAAACTCTTCCTTTTAAACCGAGATAAATTTAGAAATAA
>DEIP01000084.1:7475-8160 GCA_002352605.1 Desulfobacteraceae bacterium UBA2771
AAAAAAACGCGGAGTTATGATATGGCTCAATCATTTATTGGACGTTATGAATGCAATTTCGGTGGAGCGGGCTACATAGGAAATTTCAGTGTTAGAACAGATCTTTCTTACCATTGTAAGATATCAGGAAAAGACACTGGTGATGGTCAATGTAATGGGGAAGCCATTTCCACTATATATGCGGACATCGATCATGAAAATAAAGATGTTGAAATGGATATGAATTATCAGGGGTGGTTTAAATTCTGTGGGACCGCAACCGAAGATGGGGAGTTTATTTCTGGTGATTTTGGAGAAGATTTCGGTTGCCAAGAACCTTTGGGCACGTTCTCGTGCAACATTGTTCCACAATAAACAATATTTTTGGTAAAATAGACTCATTTGATCAGATTAAAATAAGCTCCTTACGAACCGATCAATGTTGATTATACTATCGGTTACTTTGTCGGCGTAAAAATACTTTTACGTACCAAAAAGCCCGAATCTTAGACACAATGTCTGTGATCCGGGCTTTTGCCGTTATAGGCGATATTTCCAAGCCCTAAGTGCCTATCTATTTATATTTGTTTTACAGTACACACCTTTTTTACTGAAGTTTCCCATTTTTATATAGCGGTGGGCGCCAGGCCGGTACTTGGGAGGAATCAAATTACGCAGTAAAAACAAATAGTTATAAAAATTGAGG
>DEIP01000073.1 GCA_002352605.1 Desulfobacteraceae bacterium UBA2771
GCTATTCCTGTAGTTTTGCTCTCTCGGATCAGCCAAATCTGGACCAAATCTGAGCACCAATTCTGCGAAGTTATTTTTTCGCGAACCCTAAACGTTTATCGGTCCCGATCGTTGGCCCGACGGCGCATCAGCGGATGGTCTGTCTATCATCCCCTCCACCAAAAGGCAATTGGCATTCCCATTTGCTATTGTTCAAATCCGCCGATGCCCATCAGATTGATCATGAAGGAGAACTTTTTATCATCGCCTTCCACGGTATAGAAGAAATCAGCAGACCAGCATTGGGTTTTGTAGAAAAAACCGGCCCCTTTGCTGATGTCCCTTTGGTCGAGCAGGTTGCGCTCATACTCGCCCTTGGCGATGAGGCGGTCGGTCAGCCTGACGGACAGGATGCCGCGGATGGTTTCATTCGTGTCTTTGTTGTAGCTGTGCGTCACCCACAGCCGGTCCCCTCGACGGTCGGCGATGGTGGCGCCCAAATTGTGTGATGAAAAATGGGTTTCGTATGTGTCAAAACTGGCGTCGGAATCAATGTATACATAGCGACCGAGATTGAATTCCAATTCGCCATAGATGTCGGAAAAGGGTTCGGACGCATTATCCCCGGCCGCTGCGATGTCATAGCGTTGCTCCACATAAAAGCGGCAAAAGCGATTGTAGTCTGACATTACCGGCATCGGCGGATCTGCCTGCATCCAGTCCGGTCGTTCGTTTCCTTTTGCAGAAACGGTATCGTCACCGGCGGTGGTTGTTTTTGTGGTGGTCGTGAGCCGGTCCGCCTCGGCCATTCTTGCCGTAAAGGTGTTGGTTAGGGAGTAGGTGATCTCGTTGGTCTCGTTGATGCGGTCTATGTTCGTGTCAAAATCGGGCAGGTCGGATTGATCCTGGTTCGGAACGTATTCATAAACCACCCTGGGTTTGAGGCTGTGGCGGATCCGATCCACGGCTGCCGCCGGGGAATCCATTACCTTGGAAAACTCCGTGGAGAGGTCCAGTTTGGCGTCGTAAATATGACGATAGCTGGAACGGTCTAAGGTTTTGTCTTCCCGGCGGTCCATGACCCAGGCGGTCTGTCGCCAGCCGGCCGACGGTTCCAGCGACAGGTAATTTTTCCATTTGAGCGGCAGATAGACCCGGGGATAGACGTCGGCGCGATGTCCCCGCTCGCCGTCCGGCTCGAAAAGATAGGTATACTCGGAGTCCAGATCCCAGTAAACCAAGCTTCCGAAAGCGTTTTGCTTGGCGCCGTCAAATTCGATTGCCGGGAGTTGCTGCAGGGTGTCGTCGGTCTCTTCCCATCGACGGTTGGTCACATTGTCGTTCCATAAGAGACCGCCGTTGAGGGAATAGCGCGCCCACGTGCGGTTGACGTTCAGCCGGTTGGTGCGTGTGGATTCATCATCGGTGTCCAGATCGCGGCCGAATGCCTCCAGGAAATAATCCCGGGTTTCGTTGAATCCGCTCCGCCCATCTTTAAATTCAATGAGGTAGTCCTGATCGCTGACGATGTCCAGATCCAGTCGTGCCTTGGCGCCCCAGGGCAGTTCCTGGTTGGCTTTTGCCCTCAGCCAGTAGCGATCCGTGTTGGGTCGATCATAGGCATCACCGGGGTAGCCCCAATCTGCCGTGGCTTCCGGGGTACCATCATCGATTTTGCGGTCGCGCAGGCCGTCAGCCATGATGGCCCCATAGGACTCGGTGGTCCGGGCATAGCGGTATTCCAGACCGATTTTGGTGCCCCTTTTCTGCATATAATGGGTATATAAGGTGGCATCGCTGCTGTCGTTGATGGCCCAGAAGAGCGGCTGGTCCCAGGAAAATCCCTTGCGGTCCGAGTAGCCGGCCTCCGGGATGAGCAGGCCTGTCTGGCGTTTGATTTTTGCCGGGAACAGGAGGTAGGGTGTATACAACAGCGGCATATCCCGGGCCCTGAGCACGGCGTGCGTGGCACTGCCGTAACCCTCGATGGTCACCTTGACCGTCCGGCCGGTGATGACCCAGTCCGGTCGGTCACCGTCGCAGCTGGTGATGGATCCCTTTTCTGCCCGATAGGTATCCTTGCCGGTTTTTTCGATGCGTGCGCCACGGATGTAAAAATGGTTCTCCTTCAGGAAAACGCTGCCGCCGAATACCACACCGGTTTCCTGATCCAGATTCAGCTCCAGTCGATCCCCGGTCAAGACGTCGTCACCCACGGTCATGACAACATGCCCGGCGGCCGAGGCGGTCATGGCTTTGTGGTTGAAGGAAACCGTATCGGCAGCCAGGCGGGCGGCCTGCTTTTCGATGATAACGTTTCCCCTGGCATGATAGGTCGTGGATGCGGCATCATAGTCCACCGAATCCGCACTGATCTGCCAGGGCACCTTCGGGCTGCCGGTGAGCCGGTCCGTGACGGACTGGGCGCGGGCATTCGGGCCCCGGATCGTCCAGAAACAGAGCGACCAGAAAAGGACGGCCAGAATCACGACAAAATGGCGTACGGCAGGAGGCGATGAACCGAACATGAACGACCGCATCAATTAACTAAAGGCATAGACGTTCCGGGAAAGAGGTGGTTTTTAGTATGGATACCGCCGAGGCGGATGCGGGATAACCGCTTGCACTTAAATAAAAAATTAAATATAAAGCTATCTTGCGTAAAATTGCAACAACAGTTTTGCCGTCGTTCATCAACGGGCGCAAGGCGTATTTGTCCGGCGACATATCAGATTAAAATGAGCGTTCATGCGAGTACTGCCGACCGATGATGATGGCATCCATGACTCCCATCAAATGCGATATGACCGACTATGGCACCCCGGGGGCGATGGCCCGGTGGGACATTCCGCTAACCCATGAACGATCGGTCGTTGAATGTGCAACGGCCGGGAGACGGTGATTCTGATGAGCAAACGTTTTGTCTCTGAACTGGTCGCTGGCGACGCCATTGACGAGGTATTTCTGCTGGCCCAGCGAAACATGGTCCACAAGAAAGACGGCAGCCCTTTTTTAAACGTGACCCTGTCGGACCGCACCGGACAGGTGAAAGGGGTGGTGTGGGATCAGGTGGCGCGCATCGTTGCGGCGGTGGCTGAGGGAGATTTCGTACACGTCAGGGCGCAGGTGGGTGAATATCGGGGCAGCCTTCAAATGGTGGTCAAGGATATGGCCCGGGTGCCCGAGGAGAAGGTGGATGCCGGGGACTTTCTGGCGGCCACCATCCGTGACGTGGCCAAGATGTTCGAACGGCTCCGGGAGATGACCAGCCGGATGCAGACCCCGTATCTGAGATCTCTTTTCGATGTTTTCTGGGCCGATGAGGCCTTTGTGGCCGCCTACGTCCGGGCGCCGGCGGCCAAGTACATGCACCATGCTTACATCGGCGGGCTTTTGGAGCACACCCTGTCCATGGCCGTTTTGTCGGAGATGATTGCCGGGCACTACAGCGGCGTGGACCGTGACCTGCTGCTGGCCGGGGTGATTCTTCACGATGTGGGCAAGACCCGGGAACTTGAATATACACGCAGCATCGACTACACCGATGAAGGCCGGCTGCTCAGTCACATCGTCATCGGTCTGTCCATGCTGGATGAAAAACTGAAGCAGGTGCCGGATTTTCCCGAAGTTCAGGCGCTGCTGCTCAAGCACATGATCGTCAGCCACCACGGCGAGCGCGCCTTCGGCTCACCGGAGCCACCCAAAACCATCGAGGCGATCCTGCTCAACCATATCGACGAGATGGATTCCCGGGTCAACAGCGTCCGCGAATATGTGGCCAAAGACCCGTCGGACGGATCGTGGACGCCCTATCACCGGCTGCTGGAGCGTCATTTTTACAAGGGACCCGGCGCGGTCTGACCTCGATTGAGCGGCCATTCGGTTGGATGTTCTTACCCATGGCGATTGGGCCCTTGGCGTTGAGGAGATTATGTTCATTACCCTTGAAGGTATCGAAGGTTCGGGGAAGACCACCCAGATCCGAACGATTGGCCAATGGATGACGGCAGCCGGCCGGGACTGCCTGACCACCCGGGAGCCCGGCGGTACCCCCATCGGCGGCCAGATCCGTTCCGTCCTGCTCCACCCGGACAACGGTGATCTGGCACCCGCGGCCGAACTGCTGCTCTATGTGGCAGACCGGGTCCAGCACCTGGAAACGGTCGTCCGTCCGGCCTTGGCCGCCGGTAGGGTAGTGGTCTGTGACCGCTATTTCGATGCCACCATGGTCTACCAGGGTTACGCCCGGGGTCTGGACAGGGAGATGATTCGCAGGCTGCACCAACTGGCCTGCAAGGCCTTGATGCCTGATCTGACCCTGCTATTGGACCTGGACCCCGAAGCCGGATTGGCCCGTGCCTGGCGTCGGATTCGCACCGATGCTCTCCACGCGCAGGAATCCCGCTTCGAAAAGGAGCGGTTGGCTTTCCATCAACGGGTGAGGGCCGGATACCTGGACCTGGCCCGTCGAGAACCGCAACGCTTTGCCATCATTGATGCCGCCGGCGACCGGCATACGGTGGGGGCACAGATCGAAGCCGCACTCGAGGCACACTTCGAGGGCAATGCCTCATCTCAACGCCCCAATGGCAAATAGAGGGTGGGGATTATTTTCATGAGCCACAGCATCCTGAATCATATCGGAAATACCCCGCTGGTGGAGATCCGGCACTTGAACCCCAATTCCCGTGTCCGTTTGCTGGCCAAGCTGGAGTACCTCAATCCCGGCGGCTCCATCAAGGACCGTCCGGCGCTCTCCATGATCGAAGAGGGGGAACGGTCGGGCGAATTGAGACCGGACAAGACGGTTATCGAGGCCACCAGCGGCAACACGGGCATCGGCCTGGCCATGGTCTGCTCGGTCAAGGGGTATCGGTTGCTGCTGACCATGAGCGAAGCGGCCAGCGTGGAGCGGCAGCAGATCCTCAGAGCAAGGGGTGCGGAGATTCTGCTGACCCCCGGCCATCTGGGCACCGACGGCGCTATCGAAGAGGTCTACCGCCTCGCCCGGGAGAATCCCGACCTCTATTTCATGACCGACCAGTACAACAACCCGGCCAACTGGAAGGCCCACTACCATGGCACGGCTGTGGAGATATGGGAACAGACCGGGGGGATGCTGACCCACGTGGTGGCTACCATGGGCACCTCGGGTACGCTGATGGGGTTGTCCCGGCGGCTTAAGGAATTCAACCCCGCCATTCGGATTATCGGTGTGGAGCCCTATCTGGGGCACCGGCTCCAGGGGCTGAAAAATATGAAGGAGGCCTATCAGCCGGAAATATTCGACAAGCATCTGCTGGACGAGAAGGTCAACGTCGAGGATGAGCCGGCTTTCGAGATGACTCGGCGCCTGGCCCGGGAAGAGGGTCTCATGGTGGGCATGAGCAGCGGCGCCGCCATGGTGGTGGCCGCCGAAGTCGCCAGGACCATGGATCAGGGAACGCTGGTGATGGTTTTCCCCGATGGCGGCGAACGCTACCTGTCCACCCCGCTCTTTGCCGTTCGGGAGAAGATCAACCTGCAACTGTTCAACACCATGACCCGCAAGAAAGAGCGTTTTCTGCCGGTGAATCCGGGGAAGGTTTCCATCTACGTCTGCGGCCCCACGGCCCATGCCGCCATGCATGTGGGGGAGGGGCGCCGCTTCGTTTTTTCCGACCTGCTGGTCCGTTATCTGGCCTACCGGGGATACGCGATCAAGCAGGTGATGAACATCACCGATCTGGACGACAAAACCATCGATGGATCACAGCGGGCCGGCATGTCCCTGGAAGATTTCACCGGCATGCAGATCGATGCCTTCCACAAGGATCTTGACACCCTGGGCATTCAGCCGGCGAACCACTACCCCAAGGCCAGCGAACACACCGACGATATGGTGAACCTGGCTGACCGACTGGTCAAGAAGGGTTATGCTTACGAAAAACTGCGTTCCATCTACTTCGACATTTCACGGTTCAAGGAATACGGCCGCTTGTCGGGAATTGATCTAAACAAGATCCGCCTCGGTGCCACCGTGGATCTGGATGAGTACGAAAAGGACAATCCTCGCGATTTTACCCTGCTCAAGCGTACCCGGCTGTCGGAACTCAAACGGGGCATCTTTACGAAGACCGAATGGGGCAACATGCGTCCCTCCTGGCACCTGCAATGCGCCGCCATGTCCATGCACTACCTGGGGGATTTTTACGATATCCACTGCGCCGGCCGGGAGCTGGTCTTCCCCCACCACGAGAACGAAATCGCCATTGCCGGCGCATTGACCGGCAAAACCCTTGCCAAATACTGGATCCACTGCGACCGTGTGTTGGTGGACGGCAAGAAGGTGGACGAAAAGGGTGATGCCCTGACCATTCAGGCCCTGCTGAGCATGGGCTATACGGGAAGAGAGATTCGCTTCTGGCTGCTCTCGGTGAACTATCGCAAACCGGTTATATTTTCCGCGGCGCGCCTGGACCGGGTGCGCAAGACCCTGGAACGGTTGGATGCCTGCGTCCGTGCCCTGAAGAACCTCCGCCGGGGAAATGCGCACGGGGAGCTGGATCAGCTGTGCTATGATATTAAAAATGGCTTCACCACCGCCATGGACGACGACCTGAACATTTCCGCCGCCATGGCCGCCCTGTTCAGCATGGTGAAGCGCATCAATACCCTGATTTTAAAAGGTGAAATCGATTCTGTCGGGGCTGAAAAAGTGCTGGAGAACCTGGCCCGCATCAACGCCGTGGTGAACATTTTCGATTTCGAGGATGAGGCCCGGGACTCGGCCGTGCAGCAATTAATGGAACGGCGCACCCGCGCTCGGCAGATCAAGGACTTTTCCCTTGCGGACCGCCTGCGCGACCAGTTGTTGGAGATGGGGGTGGTACCCCGGGATGATCGTGTCCGCTCCTAAATGGCATCTTGCGGCCAAGATCTGTTTTTTCACATATTGGAGACCGTTATGACCCCCGCATACATGCCGTTTACCCATCTGTCGGAACCCACGGCCCGTTTACTGACCGCCCTCTTGGGACCGGTGGTGGTTTATCAGCCATTGAAAACCGGTATTCCCGAAGGTCTGCGTGCCTTGGCATCACAAGGACTCATCGAGATCCGGACGCCGATCGTCCATGATGATGACCGACTGCGTGCTGCGCTGGTGGAGTTCACGGCGTGGGTGCGGTTGAACCCGGGGAGATCGACGGCGGGGGCCGGTTTTTTCAGTGTCCGGCAGGGGGAGATCCCTTTTTTCGACGAAACCACCATTAATCGGATCCGTACCGACATCAAGCGATATCATACACCGGATCGTCGATCGGGTGGCTCGGACGCGGGATTCAGCACCAGGCTGTTTCTGGCCGTGGCCCAGGAGAATGACCTGTCCACCGACCACCTGGCCCATGACCTCCATCGCTTTAAAGCGCTGGAAAAGGATTTTCTGGAGAGCTTGAAGGGCGCCGATGAGACGGCGTTTAATCGTGAGTCACCCCGCGCAACGATCTGGCAGGAAGATCCGGGCGCAAAACTGACCGGGCAGCGTATTCGTGCCTGGGCCACCCTGGCCGCCGCCGATGCCGCGATGCCGGCGGTGCTGGTCACCACCAGCGCGTCGGTGATGGATACATTGTTGGAAACCCATGCTGAAACGATCAATCTCGAGCGGCTGGCCGACATTCGAATCGGCCTTCCATCGGACGGCGAGGCGCCGGTATTTGGCCGGGTGCTGGCGGATCTTGCCGTCCGGGGCACCCTGCCATCTACGGACATTGCTTCCTTGACGTCATTTTCCGCCGGTGCGGCCGCGCAACAGGCCGTCACCGTCACCCTATTTGTCGCCGCGAATCGGACACCCGCAACCGTGATCAGCCGGATGGCGCCTTCAGCCGCCACCCCACCCGAAGAAAATGAAAAGCCGAATTCAGTTCGCCATACCCCGTTTGTTCTGGTGAACAGTTGGTCCTAAAATCAATGAAATGCCCAACTGACGTGGTTTTGAGAACCGGTTTGAGACCCGCTGAAAAAAAAGGCTTCAACGCTTGACGGAGTGTTTTTTTTGGTATAAGCCCTTTTCCATAATAGAGCGATTAGATGTTGATAATTGGATCAACACGAATTGAACTTCATTGAAAGGAGACTATTAAGATGGCTTTTAACCCGATCGTTGACGAGGCCAAATGCGTTGGCTGCGAAGAGTGTGTCGATGTGTGCCCCGTGGAAGTGTTCGAAATGAAGGATGAAAAATCCGTTGCGGTAAACGCGGAAGAGTGCCTCGGCTGCGAAAGCTGTGTGGAAGTGTGCGAGGAGGGTGCCATCACCGTGGAAGAAACCTGATCTTTTGCGGCGATAAAGATGTGCCCCGCCCCCGTTGGATTCGTCCGGCGGGGTTTTTTGTTTCCAAGGGAAATCCCATTTCTGTGAGAGCGGGCCATGCCCGCGAAAATAATGGTCTTTAATAAACTATTCTGACAGCCGTTTCAAGATCGTCGCCCGATCGGCGTCGGGATTCTGGTTGATAATTGCGGCCACGCGGCGGGCGGTATAGGCGGTAGCGATGGATGTGCCGGCATAGACGCCCGGATCGCCGTTGTATCCCACCGGCAGGTCGGCCAGGCCCGGTGCGGACACGGCCACGAAATCGCCGTAGTTGGACTGGTCCCATGCAGCGCCCTTGGGGGTTAGTGCGCCCACGCCGATCACGTTATCGTAGGCGGCCGGATAGACCGGTTTGCCTGTGGGGGCGTTACCGGCGGCCGCCACCAGAATCAGTCCCTTGGAAGCGGCATAGCTCATGGCCGATTCCAGCAGCGAACTTGGCGTCTCCGACCCCCAACTCAGGCTCAGGACCCGAGCACCATTTTCAATCGCATAGTCGATGCCGCGGATTAGCGTGTAGTTGGAAGTAAACCCATTGTCGTCAAATGCACGGATGGCGACCACCGGGCTGCCGGCGGGTGTGTCGGATCCGGCCCCCAAAGGGTTGATCGCCCCCGAGGCAATCAGGGCCATCTGTGTGCCGTGACCCAATTGGTCACCGAGTTCGATGCCCGGTGCGACGGCATCATAGGCGGCATGGACGAACGGGTTGCCGGCATAATCAGCATGCAAACCACTGTCCATTACCGCTACGATGGCATCACCGGTTGATGGGGCACGCGACGGCGGGGGAGATGGCGGAGGCGTGTCGATTCGGGCGGGGCTGCCACCCTCCAGCGGGTAGGCATAGTCCGGTTCGGCGCTCCGGATACCCGGGGTGCCGGAGATGGTTTCGGCTATCGCCGTTACATCACTGCCGTGGGGTAGACGCAGGCGCACGATGCCCAAGGGCAAATAGGTATCGATGATTGTGGCGCCCAACCGATCCATAAGGGCCGCCAGGGCGGCTTCCGTCATCTTCGGGCCCAACCGGATCAGCAGAATATCCTTCACGTGGTGGGTGCCGTCATCTTCCTTAACAACGATCAAGTTGACCCTTTTTTGCAATGGCCGGATGCGGGCTTCCTGACCCTTGAAAAAAATTCGAATCTCCCAGAGTCGTGGTTCTCCGGCGGTTGATGCTTTGTCCTTTCTCCAGATGAGGGCATAGTCGACTGATTTCGAGATGCCGGCGATGGCGGCGCCAATGGGCCGGTTTCTGAATGATGCCGTAACCGTTGGGTTGATCCGCGGATCGATGCGGATGCGAATCCCCTGGTCGGCCAGCATTGTCAGAATGGTCGACAGCGACTGTTCCTTTGCCTCCAGGCTGAGACGGTCACCGTCAAGGCGTACCATCGGACCGGATGCCATTGTCGGGAAAGGTGGCGTTGTCAGGCCGATCATGAGACTGATGATTACCGCAATAAGCCGTTTCATTGCATGGTTGCCTCGTTCTCTCATGGACCCTTTTGTGTGGTGTCGGGGGGTGTTGCCACCCCTTTTTCGGATTCCTCCGAGGCCAGCTGCGCCACCCCTTCCACCAGCTTAAAGGGTGCCTTGAGTGTGCGCGCCATGATGCCCAGCAGGCCTTTGCTCACGGCCGCCGGCGGCATGGTCACAACGGACGGGTCGCTTATCTTACCCTTTACCCGCAAGGGGATGGAAACCAGTGAACCACCGATGATGTAGTTGACGACGGGCAGCTTGTTGACAATGCGATCGACGGTTTTCAAGGGGGCGACCAGCAAGATAATGTCAGCCTCCTGGTCCTTCAGATCGATGCTTCCCTGGCCGGTGATCTTCAGGGAATTCCCGTCCATCAGGATTTCGTTGAACTGCACTTTCCCCTCACCGATCTCGGCCATGATATGGGCTCTTGCATACCCGACTCCCGTTTTCGTGAGATCGGAATGCCCACCGGTGAACGCTTCGGTGACATTGAGAATAGAAAGGATCTTCATCAGCAGGTTGCCATAATCGATCCTGCCGTTGATCGATGAGAATTCCATCTGTCCGGACAAGAATTGGGCCGGGGCTTCCCGGGTCGGCGGCAGGTTTATTTCGCCGGTGAGGTCATACCGGGCATCGGCTTTTATCTGCTTATCCCAGAGGCAGCCGATCGTCTCCTGGAGCGAAACATTCGTTGCCGTGGGGGTGATTTGCAAACTCATGCCCTCCGGTGAGAACCCCAGCGCTCCGGTGGTGGAGATGCCGCACAGGTTGGCTTGGTCCAATTGAATGTGGATGTTATCGTTGTCGACCCGGATATCGGCTTTCACCGGGGACCAAGTAAAGTCGTTAAAGGTGAAATCGGTGGCCTTGAGGTGAATGTTTCCCCCAAGGAGAAGCGTGGATGAAGGCTTTTGTTTCTCCTTGCCGGGGTTTAAGGTGTGGATCAGTTCCGCGTCTAATCGATCCGCATCCACGTTGAGATCAAATGTCAGGCCGTTGTTGCCACGGTCTATTGTCCCGTCCACAACCAGCAGATTGTTGCACAGGAATACTTCCGAGGGTGCGATCTTCAGTTGGCCGCCGCTGCCGTCGATGGAAAATTGCTTCACGTCGATGGATTCAGAGAGCAGATGGTGAATATGGAGTCCTTCTCCGGCCAGGTTTCCGGTAAATGAGGAATTCAACGGCGCATGGGTGTTGATGACGGCGTGAAAATCGCCTTCGAGACGGCCGGACAGGATTCGGTTGTTCCTGAGCAAGCGGTCGGCGGTTTGTTTTTCAATATTTCCCGAAAAGGTCAATTCGATCGCTGAATCCAGTTGGCGTGCCGACACCACGACCGTCGAGCGGTCGTCTAAAAAATGGATCTTGTGGATCTGCCACCCGTCGGAGGATCGGGTGACATCCGTGTAAAGGGTCACGCCGCCGGCGGTTTTCAATTGACCTTTGACGGAGACCGTATGGGGTTGCTTTTCTATGATGGTGACGTCCAACAGATCCACGGGCGGTTTCATCTGCAGATGCTGGGGGATGGGCAATACCGTACTCAGCCAGTCCAGTGTGACCTGCCCCATGGATCCGTCGATTCGCCAGGCGGTATATTCAGGATCGATGCTCCCTGGGGAGTGCCATGAGGAGACAAAGGATCCGTCTAAAAAAGAAATTTTAACGTCAATTGCCCGTTCCTTCCCGGGAATGTATTGGATCTCACCGCCGGAGAGTTCGACCTCAAAGGGCACCAGGGGGCTGGTTACCCGGATTGCTTGCGGTGTACCGGAAATGTCAAAAGCCCAGTTTTGCGGTTTCGTGAGCGGACCATCGACATTCAGGGCAGACAATCGTACGCTACCGACGATCGAACCAATAATTTTTTTTAGTTCGGCAAGGTCCTCGAAGGCGGTAAGCCAGTTGTAAAATGGCGCCATATCGACCTTCACGGATGAGGACGCGATGGACAGGGTCGACTCTTTTTCCCAATCGATGGCGGCATCCAGCTTATTAAACGTCGCGCCCTTGAAATGGCCGCTGGCATTGTTGAAGGCCACATGTTGATCTTCGTAAGCGACATCCCCATCCATCTCTTCAAGATCGGCATCGATGCCCGGGATGGTGACCAAGCCCCGGGTGATGTGGCCCGAAGCCTTCATTTTGGTCAACCGTAAGCCGTTGCCGGCAGTTTCAAACTTGGCGAGATAGGTGGCATCGGTCAGATCGCCTTCCTTTGCAACCGCAAAGGCCGTTTTAATCGCCTCCAGGTCGCCGGCGATCGCCTGGGTGATGAAACCGGCGGTGGCCACATCCAACCTGCCGGCGGCGGCGTGGACCTCGACGACGGACATGCCGGCCTCACCCACGGGCGCGATGCTGGCAGCGGCGGTGAGGTCCAATGCCGGTTGCGCGGACTGCAGGGTGTCGATGGACACGGACAGGCTTTCGCCGGCATAGTCAACGGTACCTGAAATGGCGACTGTTTCCAGATTCAGCTTCAGATTCTTGCGCATGACCGCCAGTGTGGGAAACTGAAGGTCAAACCGGCTGTGTACCGTTTCGGGTCCGTTGAGGGTGAAGGTGGTATTGATCGTTGCCCGGGTATCTTCGGTGGCGATGCCGCCGGGAAGGGCGGCATAGGCGAACAGGGGGCGCACATTTATGCCGGTCAGGGTTGCTTTCCCACTGGCCTGCCCGGCGGCAATGTCGGCTCTGGCATTGAGGTCAACCGTTGCGCTTAAGTCTGATCGGCAGTGCAGGTTCAGGGAGAGGTCGCCGCTATCATTTTTCACAACGGCATTGATGCCGGTCATCCGGAGTGCCGGGGCATCGGTGAAGGCCAGGGTAACCACGCCATCCTCAATCCGCAGATCCGTTCCCGGATCGATGGTCCCAAGGGCGCCAAAAAGGCCGCCAATGGTTGTCCTGAGGCCTTCCTTAAAAGAACGGCCTTCTTTATCCGTCGGCGAACCCGGGGTCTCCAAGGGTATAGACCCTATGCGAACATTGATGTCAGGGGCAACCAGGGAAAGCCGGCGGATGCTGACCCGGCCTTTCAACAGCGGCAGGATCCGGGGGTACGCAGACAACTCCTGCGCGTAGACTTCAAATGCCTCCGGCCGATGCAGGCGAATGTCGCGGGCTTTCAAATGAGGCAGGGGCAGAAAGCCGATCTCCAGTCGGTCATAATCCAACGTGTCGCCGGTTGCCTGATCGGTTTTGGCGACGATGAATGATTTCACCATCTCCCGGTTGGCCAGCAGGTGGGCGATCAGGGCAACCGTCAGCAGCAGGGCCATGAGGATGCCGGCGCACCCGATACTGACCATGAATAGTTTCCGGGTTCGGTGCATTTATTTTCCTTCGGATCGGGCCAGGAACTTGCCTATCAGCATGGCGATGAGGATGGTCATGTACAACTGGCCGGTAATGGCGATGAGCACTACTATGGAACGGGCCAGGTGGGCCGTCGGGGTAACGTCACCATAGCCCAGTGTGGTGAGGGTAACCAAACTGAAATAGAGATAATCGTTGAATTGCGGCTGGCCTGTGCCGGGGAAAATGATGCCGGGGCTTCCTGAAGTAAAAAAATAGTGATGCGCCACATCTGACAAGGCCAGTAACACCCCGCCCAGTATACCGAGCAGCAGATATCCGTTGATGGCACTGAGGATGATGGTGGCGGTCACGTTTTTGCTGCGGGCGATGTGGTCGATCATCAGCGTGACGATGGCCACCATGAAGAGAAAGGTTGTGGTGAAATCGATCAGGAAAACGACGTCATTGCTAACAAAATGCCCGATCCACGTGGTGGCTGCCGTTGCCGTTCCCAACGGAAGAAGTATCTTCAACGATTTGGTGGAAAAATCCAGCGAGAAAATGCCCGAGAAAAAAATAGCGGTCAACAGCAGGTCCCGCACCAGTGAATCCCGTTCTCCGAAGATGGGGAACAGGATGATCTGGGACAGCAGGCAGACCAGGAGGATAATGTTGTTGCGCCTCAGGTTTTTCAGCTTCATCCATGTTGAATTCCGTTGCATCGGTCACCCAGGATCTCTTCGAGAATGACTCTGGTGATCAGGTAGGCGGGCTTCAAGACAATGGAACGTATTCCGGCTTTCTTGGTCGGGGTGCCCTGAAATAGCGCTCAGGCGCCGAAGGCATCGCGCCAGCGCCTTGCCCGTTTTTCCGATTGGACGATAGGACCCCCGGATGGCCATGGCGCCGGTCAGGGTCTTGAATTCGCGAACGGCATGACGAGTTATCCGGGCTTCGGTGAATTCCCTCACAATACCGCCTCCTCTATCGACTTCCGTTGGGGGAAACCCTTGCTTGATGATCGATCGCATCGTGCCCTTTTGCGATAGACAGTCGTTGGATTGATTGGGAAGACGGTATCTTCATGCCGCGACCCCTTTTCGAAGTGGGTTGTCGGGGTCAAATGTGCATTGAGATAGACGGGTGCACATCAAATAGAGATCGCGTTCACCCGTCTTTTTCGCTCAATGAAAAGGTGCTACTTGAGATCGGACAGCCAGGAAGGGTCTTCGATCCATTTGACCTTCAGCTTGATCAACTCGTCGGACTCCCTCATGGTGTTGAGGAAGTTGGTGGCCCAGTTGACCAAGTGCGCATCTCCCGGCGGCATGGCGATGCCCAGCGGTTCGTAAGTAAACGGGGTGATCAATGAAACCAGCCCCGCGTCGGGGTGGCGCAGCAAGGACAGCACGCAGACGTGATAGTCGGCGACCAGGGCGTCCACCTTGTTGGTGAGAACCATATCCACGGCATCGTCGTAGTTCTTGGCCGTGACCAGTCGGGCTTTGGGCATCAGGGTTTCCACCAAGGCGGCACTGGTGGAACTTTCCAGAGCGGTGTAGGCGAAGGCCTCAGAATTGAGCTTTTCGATGTCCTCGGAAGTCACGAGGGATTTGAATTTGGTCAGCAGGGCCTTGCCGGAAATATGATACGGTCCCACAAAGTCCGCCTTCATGTTTCTTTCCGGGGTGATCGTCAAACCGGAAATTACCATGTCCACCTCACCGGCTTCCAGTGCAGGCAGCAGGTCCGGGAAAGGTTTGACCACCATGCTCAATTCAACCCCCATGGCGCCGGCCATATACCTGGCCAGATCCATATCCAGTCCGATGGGGGTGCCGGATTTATTCAGCATGTTCAGCGGCGGCATACTGGCTGCCGTGCCCACGCGAAGGACGCCGCTTTGGACGATTCGGTCCAGGTTCGATGACGGCAAGGTATCGCTGTCGGTATGGGCACACGCGGCGGTAAACACAAGAACAACAAATAGCAGCAGACCTCGTTTGAACGGCTTCATTTTTCCCCTCCTTTTGGTTGTGAGCGTTGATTGAAATGTTTTTAATGACTGTATGCGGTTACTTTGATCGGTCCGTGAGATCAGGTCGTTCAACCAATAATGGGATTGGATCCGGTTGACGACAGGGCGCCGAATGAAAATCGGTCGGCATTCAATTTGCGTGTGGTTCGACGCCTACCAGCACAGGAGAAAGGGCAAATTTCACCCGAGATAACTAACACATTACCCTATGGGGGGTCAATGACTCCGATCCGAATTTGTTCAACGGATTTTTGACGGTGGGCCATGTTTGCCGACTACAGCGGCCAGAAGAAAGGCAGCACCAGCATCAGCACGATCAGCACCACCAGCGTCAGGGGCGCGCCGACTTTGACGTAGTCGATGAACCGGTACTCCCCGGGGCTCATCACCAGCACGTTGGCCGGATGAGAGATGGGTGAGGTGAAGCTGGATGACGCGGCCATGGCAATGCCCATCATCAGGGCGTAGGGGGAGATGCCCAGGCCGGCGGCGGTCTTCAGGGCGATGGGCACCATCAGGACCACCAGGGCCGCCGTGGGGATAATGCTGGTGCCGATGAAGGTGATCACCAGCAGACCGAACAGCACCGCATGGGGGCCGAACGGGCCCAGGGTGCCGACGACCCCCTCGGCCAGCAGGCGGGCTGCGCCGGACTTGTCCAGGGCGGTGCCCAGGGGCAGCATTCCGGCGATGAGAAAAACCGCTTTCCACTCGATATAGCGGTAGGCCTCCTCCATGGTCAGGCAGTGGGTGAGCACCATGAGGGCGGCGCCGATGACCACCGCAATGTAGATGGGCACCCAGCCCATGATCACCGGGATCAGCACGGCGGCCATGATGCCTAAGGCCACCTTGGCTTTTTCTTCCCGGGGGACCTCCTGCGCCGTCTCGGTGAGTACCAGAAAATCCGGTTCACGACCCAGCAGGTTCAGTTTGGCCCATGGCCCATACAACAAAAGGGCGTCACCGAACTGCAGGGCCATGTCGCGCAGGTCGTTTCGATAGGCGGTTCCCTTGCGCCAGATGGCCAGTACGGTCAATCCGTATTTTTCCCGGAAATTCATTCGGCGCAGGCTCATTCCGGACAGGACGCTGTGGGGTGAGAGCATCACCTCGATCAGCCCCACCTGATCATCCTCCAGAATGGACGGGTCCGGCTGGTGGATAGAATCTTTCACAAACATGCCTTCGAGGCCCTGCATGAGAAGAATGGAAATCATGTCTGCCGTTCCCGAAACAATCAGCCGGTCTTCGGCCTCGAAACGGTCGTTTGAGGTGGGGATCAGGGCCCTCCCGTCCCGGCGTACAATGCACAGGATCTGGATATCCACGGCATCCCCCAGGCGGCTTTCCCTGAGGGTCAGCCCGATCAGTTTCGACGCGTCGGGAACCCGGAGCTGGCGCAGGCGTTTGCCCAGGTCGGCGTGCCGCGCCAGATCGCCGGCGGTGATCATCTCCGGCGGAAGAAAATGGGAATCGTTCCCCAGTTCCGCCAGCTTTTCCAACGGGCCATGAACCACGAGAATGTCGTCGGTTTTCAGGGGTTGAACTTTCAGGTCCTCATTCACTTGCCGCCCGGCATGGTCTATAACCAGCGCATTGAGGCCGAACCGGTTGCGAAATCCGATGTCCGACAAGGTCTGATTCTCATAGGCGCCGCCGGACTTCAGGCGAAGCCGTGCCACCTGCATGCCGTGGTCGAACAGAACGCCGGTGCCGATGGGATCGGTTTCGGTGAGCAGTTGTCCCCAGTGGTTCAATTCCCGGATCTGATCCATACTCCCTTCTACGATCAGCAGATCATCGGTTTGAATGATTTCGGTGATGGGCGGTACCGACAGCGATGCGCCTTTCCGGGTGATGCCGACCACGTTGAGCCCCAGCGCGGCCCCCAGTCGGCTTTTGGCCAGGGTTTTGCCCACCAGGGCGGAACCATCAGGGATCTTGATCTGGAACAGATGCTCTTGCAGCCGGTATTGGGACCGGAAATCCCGGCTGTGCCCGGCGGTCTCTTCGGCAATGTTGGGTTTGGGCAAAAGGCGTGTGCCGATGAGCGTGACGAAGGCAATCCCGCAGATCATTACCACCAGGCCCACGGGTGAGAAGTCAAAGAGCCTGAACGGCTCCAGACCGTTGTCGCGCAGTGCTTCGCTGACCAGGATGTTGGGCGGGGTGCCGATCATGGTGGTCAGCCCGCCCAGCAGCGACCCGTAGGCCAGGGGCATCAGCAGGGTGGACGGTGAGCGGTCGGTCTTGCGGGCGATGTCCATGACCACGGGCAGCATGAGTGCGGCCACGGCCACATTGTTCATGAACGCCGAAAGCACACCGGCGGTGAGCATGATGATCACCACCAGCGTCGATTCCCTGCGGCCGGCGACCTTGAGCAGCTGTCGACCGAGAATGTTGGCGATGCCGGTCCGGGTGAGCCCGCCGCTGAGGATGAAGACCGCCCAGATGGTCACCACCGCCGGGTTGCTGAACCCGGCCAGCGCTTCTCTGGGAGTGACGATATCGGTGACCGCCAGAACGCCCATGACCAGCATGGCCAAGACCTCCAGGGGTGCCCATTCGGTAACCAAAAGGATGATGACCGCTATCAGAATAGCCAATACCATGATGATTTCCGCTGACATCAACGTCTCTCCGTCCTGTTTTTTTAGTCGTATCCCAAACGTTATGCATGATGCTGATCGTCATCGGCGAATTGGATAAGATCACCGACGGAACGCTTTTGCCTCAATATTCCGAACTGGAAAAGCTAAGGATCGTGAACTTTATAAAGTGAACCCAATTACTTGTCTATCACGGTTCCTTGACCCGGCAGCGTGTCAGGTCCTTGGACCGGCGGATAAGGGTTTTGTCGACGGTGAGGAACGCGTCGTGTCGGAGGCTGGCCGCAAGATGCATGGCATCGGCGAAATCAAGTCCCTTTTGATATAACCGAAGAACGCTGCTTAGCGTTTCCGGGGCGTTGACATGGACGTTCGGAAGGCCAAGCAGCTTGGTAAGAGCCATTCGGATTTCATCCGGTTTGAGTCCATAGGCAAAACGAAGCACCCACTCGGTTTCCAGGATGACCGTGTCGGCGATGAAAATTTGCTCTTTGGAAAAAATTGCTTTGGCTTTCAGGAACGGCTGTTCATCGTCCCGAGTCAATAATCGGACGATGATATTGGTATCAACGCCGATCATGGTTCGATTCCTCGGCGCTTTGGCGAACGGCCTTATCCATATCTGCGAGGGTCTTTGCCGAGCCGCTGTAAGGGAGACAGGAGGCCACCTCTTCGATATCGGTTTTTGGAAAAGGGCTCGCCGGTTTGAGCAGTACACCATTGCCGGTATCAATGGCCTCGAACCGCTGGCCGGGTTCCCACCGGTGGACCGTCCGTATGGGGTTGGGGATGATGATCTGGCCTTTACTCGATAGAACCGTGGTTGCCATCTGCACGCTCCTTGTAAGATTGGGTAAGAAAAAGATATGATACGTGGAGATGGCTGTCAAGAATTTCAGGACGGGATGTCCAAAAATAAGATCGGATCAAATGAGCGTCAAAAGAAAAAGAGGACATGGCCGGCATGATATGTTAAGATCTCCACAGGTGAGCGGTGACCGACCTCGGGTCCAAGTACCAGGTACATGTCTTTGCCCTGGGGCGTCAGGACATTGGTTATCGACCAGATGGATCCTGTTATCAGGAGCGCCGACATGATTGATGGCGGCACCGCTCACCGTCTTCGACTCTTATTTTCGGGGTTATTTGCCCAAACCCTCGAAAAGTCCGTTCCAAAAGGTGATGGTATGAGATCTCGCAATCGAGGCTGGCCCGAGAGGGTTCCGCGACCCAAGTTGGCCAAGCTGTCCAAGGAGGAGCTGCAGCGGCTGCACGCTCGCGCGAAGCAATTCGTGGAAGGGTCGGTTATCCTTCGCGAGCTCGTCGAAGAGGTACGCCTCGCCCGGGGGCGTTTCTACCTCTGGCGCGCGCCGGAAGACATGATGGCGCGAATCACACCGCTCGGCCGGCGATCGATGTTGCTCGAGACCCCCCGACGAAACTCCTGGACCGAACACAAGCGCGGTCAGCTCGCGACCGTCCTAAAAACTGTTGAAAGCGACACCAGGGGAACCTTCCACGGGCTCGGCTTACTCGTCGCGAAGAAGCGCGGCGCCACACCGTCGGCTCAAGAGGTTCTGCACCGCGACCTCAAGATCCCCGTCCGCATCCTCGCCGAGCCAGGGTACTGGTATTCGATGCATCGCAAACCGTTGATCGCCGAAGTCAACGACACCAAGGACCGAGCGCTTGTCCGCTTTGTCGCGCACGGAATGTCGGACTTCTTTCAGGGCACCTGCGTCTACGCTCAGCGCGAAGGTGAGTGGGGTTGCTACACGGTCAAGCCAAGTGCCTCGGAAACCATCGCTACCGCCGAAGCCTGGCTGAGCAAGCGCGATTGGGAGGCCTGGGGATGATGGGGCACAATAGGGACGGAGGCATAAAAGACCCCTTGCTTTATAGTATTTTCCCGTAACAATCGGCTTACGGTGGAAGCAAAATCGAATCTACGACACCTCATTTCGCTATGCATGCACCCTTTCAAATGCCATTGCCCCCTTCAATTTATTTCTCGATCCCATCCCGTGCTTGAATGCCTTTCTGGTAGTAATGTTTGATTTCCTTCATCTCGGTAACCAGATCGGCTGCCTCTATAATTCTGGGGTCAGCCATTCTGCCGGTGATGATCAGCTCGACGTTTTCAGGCTTTGTTTGGATCAGCTCAAGGAGATCATCTACCGAGAGCAACTTGTAATAGGTCGCGATATTGGCCTCGTCGAGAATGATAACATCATATTTTCGGGATTGCATCAGTTTGGAGACTTCTTTCAGTCCTTCCTGAGCAACTCGAATATCTTCCGCCTCGGGGTCCTTAAAGATAAAGCAATCCCGACCGTATTGCTTGATCTCAATGAAGTCAGACAACTTCTTAATAGAATCAAGCTCACTATACTTCATCCCCTTGACAAACTGCGCGATATAGACTCTGAGCCCAGCTCCGGCAGCCCGCAGAGCAAGTCCAAAAGCCGCGGTTGTTTTCCCCTTGCCACTGCCGGTATAAACTTGTGTGTATCCTTTCATCTTTTGATCCTCCGAATTAAACATTTACTTAGGGCTCGCGAAAAAATAACTTCACATTTTCGCATCTCAGCTTCAGCCCATCTTTGGCAGATACCTCACTCTCAAAAGCCTCGAAATAGCTTGCTATTCCTGTGGTTTTGCTCTCTCGGATCAGCCAAACCTGGACCAAATCTGAGCGCCAATTCTGCGAAGTTATTTTTTCGCGAACCCTAAGCCCCCCGGGCCGGCCAGAGTCCGTCAGCGGTGAAAATGTCGATCGTATCTTTCGATTGAGCGTACCTCATGGAAATAGGCGTTGTCAAA
>DEIP01000096.1:0-3796 GCA_002352605.1 Desulfobacteraceae bacterium UBA2771
GACCGCTATGGCCTGGACAAGCCCGACACCCGATTCGATTTAGAACTCAAGGACATATCGGATATCGTGGAGGGGTCAGGGTTCAAGGTCTTCTCCAGCGTGGTTAAAAAAGGCGGCATCGTCAAGGCCCTGAACGCCAAGGGATGCAACGACTTTTCACGAAAAGAGATCGACGATCTCACCGCGTTCGTTGCCGTTTACCGGGCCAAGGGCCTGGCCTGGATCAAGGTGCGCGAGGATGCCTGGCAGTCACCCATCGCCAAGTTCTTCACCGACGAGGAAAAAGCCCGACTGGCCGAACGCATCGACATGCAGCCCGGCGACCTTATCTTTTTCGTGGCCGACCAGCCCAAGATCACCAACGAAGCGTTGGGGCACCTGCGCAACCATCTGGGTAAACGGCTGGGGCTCATCGACGACAGTCGGTTTAACTTCGTGTGGGTCACCCACTTTCCCATGTTCGAATATGACGACGTGGAAAAACGCTACCAGGCCCTGCACCACCCCTTCACGGCCCCCGTGGAGGAAGACTACGACCGATTGGAAATCGACCCTATTACCGTTCGCTCCCGCGCCTACGACCTGGTGCTCAACGGCTTTGAAGTAGGCGGCGGCAGCATCCGTATCCACGACATGGACCTGCAGCAGCGGGTCTTCTCCGCCCTGGGCATGCCGCCGGAGACCTACCGGGAGAAGTTCGGTTTTCTGCTGGACGCCCTGGCGTCCGGTGCCCCGCCCCACGGGGGCATCGCATTCGGGTTCGACCGCCTGGTGATGCTGCTGTGCGGCGAGCCTTCCATCCGCGATGTGATCGCCTTTCCCAAGACCCAGCGGGCCGCCTGCCTGCTGACCGGCGCGCCGTCTGAAGCGGCCGAGGCCCAACTGGACGACCTGTCTCTGCGGCTGAAGCTCACGGTGACGGAAGCCCAGGAGAAAAGCGACGGTTAAGCTTTTTATCCATCTATGTTGTATGCGGCCATCGACGCAACGCCGAACACGGGCAAAAAGACAAGTAAAATTATCGGTTTTATTATTTCCGAGGCCCTTTAAGCATTTCGGCGCATACCATTGCCATGCACACGGTTTGCCGCGGCAATCTTGACAACGTTCACGACAAAGACTAAACTGCAGAACCGGAGTGGGGAAAAATCGTATGATTCTTGACCCCTGTGCCTTACTTTGGTTGGCGGGTGGTGATCGCGAGCGAATTTCCGAGGAGACTTTGGGAAAGATCGAGCAGGCACCGCGGTAAACATAGTATCGATCATCGGATTTGAGATCGGCGTCAAAGTTTTGAACTGACTCGCTGAGTGCCTCAAAATCAAACGATTTCGTCCACCCAACGACAACGCTAAGCAAAATGATATCTTTCAAACGATGCAAAATTTCGGCAATCCTGGTTATCACCGGCCTCTTGGCCGGTTGTGCGACGGTATCCTTTGAGCAACCCAAATCCTTTAGCACAGCGATCATTAACACAGAAAATACGGTGTTGGGTAAATTCGCCGCACGCGAGACCGCGCAGCATGACGGGCGCTCCGGCTTCTATCCCCTGAATAAAGGCATGGACGCATTGGGTGTCAGACTCCGACTTGCGGAAAGAGCGGAAAAAAGTATCGATATGCAGTATTTTTTAATGAAACTCGATACAGCGGGCGCCGTGATGGCAAACGCGCTGCTCAAATCGGCGGATCGGGGCGTTCGGATCCGCTTCCTGCTGGATGACGTATTTACCTCCGTTCCCGATCGCACGTTCCTGCTGATGGATCAACACCCCAATATCGAGATCCGAATATTCAATCCCATTTCCCGGAGCGGCATATATGCATTCAACTTTATCGGCCAATTCAGGCAGGCAAACCGCCGCATGCACAACAAATCTTTTACGGTAGACAATTCGATCAGCGTCGTCGGCGGCCGCAATATCGCCGATGAGTACTTTGAGCTCAAAACAGACGCTGTGTTTGTCGACTTCGATGTGTTGACCGTGGGGCCAATCGCAGCCGAAATATCCAACTCCTTCGACGAATACTGGAACCATTCGCGTGCTGTTCCCATCAAGCAGTTCATCAAGAATCCAAAAAACGAAGACCTGGAAACCGTTCGAGCGGATATCGCAGAAGAGTTCGATGGGATCTATGATACCGTGTACAAACAAGCACTCAACAGCCCGCTGCTGATGGATCTCATTGCTGACCGGCTCCCATTTTTTCCTGCGCCGGCGCGTGTGCTTGCCGACAGTCCCGACAAACTGATCCACAAGATCAATGAAACGCATATGCGGCTCGCTAAAGACTTGCGCGACGTCATTCTAAGTACCGAATCAGAAATAATCTTTATTTCACCATACTATGTGCCGGGCGATGGGGGGGTGCAGTTAATTCGTGACCTGGTGGCCAAGAGGGTGCGGGTCGTCATTCTGACCAATTCACTGGCGTCCACCAATCATGTGCCGGTGCATTCAGGCTATACGCGCTATCGTCGGGATGTCATTCGTGCCGGTGCCGAGCTGTATGAAGTGCGCGCCAATGCGGCGCGCGAATTGAGTGACAATAAAGACACTCCGGATACACTGACCCTGCATACCAAGGCGTTCCTCATTGACCGCAGACAATTGTTTGTCGGCTCGCTGAATCTTGATCCTCGATCGATTGTGCTCAACGCGGAGATGGGCCTACTAATCGACTCTGAAGCGATGGTTGAAACCTTTATACAAGACGGGGAACAAAGTCTGCCAACCCTTACCTATAGGGTACTCGTAAACGACAAGGGCAAACTTGAATGGCACGGCCGAATCGATAACCAGGAAGTAATCGAAACCAAAGAACCCTTGACTGGCTGGTGGCTCCGCTTCAACGCCTGGTTAATGAAAATCGCCCCCGAAAGTCAGCTATAGAAGCCCCCGACCCTAAAGGGAAGTAACCATTGTGGGCTCACTCCGCCACTGCCTAAAACTGCTGGATAATTCCACCAACCATGGATTCGTAGACCCGATACTGGGTTTTTTCGCCCAGTAGATCGTCGACCTGTTTTTGAAGTGCCGTGCGTTGTTCGCTTTGCAGCCAGCGGTTCCAGTCGTCAAGGCCGCTCCAGGTACTGATAACCAGGTATTCACCGGGGCAATCCAGGCGACGGAATGTCCTGCCGGTAATGTAACCAGGCTGGATTGTGGCCAGAGATCGAAGTTTCACGATCAGCGGAGCCAACTTGACCGCTTTTTCCTTGTCGCCGAATGTGCGTTGGATCATAACCGAAATTGCCATCATGCCCTCCCTTTGTCAGAATCCAGGATACTTTCGAGTATAACTCATTTTTTCCACAAAAGGAACGCTTTTAAAGGGCCTTGTTTAAAATTCCGAATATGTCCGAAGGGATATCTATAGCGCTGAAGTCTTCCGGGTTGGAAACATCGAGGCAAATCCTCTTTTCAAGCCCCTCAACCATCAGCTTGTTATCTGCCTTGGCCTGAATGCGGTGCTTAAGCGTAATCACTTTTTTTTGCAGGGTATTAATGGTTGTAACGATACGAACCGTCTGATGATACCTTCCCGGTTTAAAATAGTTGCAGGATGTCTCCACCAGGCCAAAGGCGATCTTCCTGGCATGCCAAAGGCCAGCCATATTCAAACCCATCTTTTCAAAAAACAGATGACCGGATGCATCTATCCATTCATAGTAGCGTGGATAAAATACGATCCCGAGGGAATCAAGATCACCCCAGTAAATTTTACGATCAACGATGTTCTGTTCCATTACCTAAACCAGCATGACAGATAGGAACTTGATGGTTAGACTC
>DEIP01000096.1:3854-13699 GCA_002352605.1 Desulfobacteraceae bacterium UBA2771
AAAGTCTTCTACCTGGCAGAGCTTGAGACCATTGCCGACCTTGCCAGGAAATTCGACACCTTCATGATCACCGATGAAGTATAGGCGCACATCGTCTACCCACTACATCGCCGCCCTGCCGGAGATGTTCGAGCGGACCATCTCCTGCAGTTGAATGTTACCCTTGAGAACCCGTTCGATATAATTTTGCGTCTCCCGGTAAGGAACGTTCCCATTATATTTCTCCACAGTTCCGGGACCTGCATTGTAGGCAGCCAGGGCCAGTCTTATGTCTCCTCCAAAGCGATCCAGCATCTGCCGCAGATAGCAGGCGCCGCCGTCGATATTCTGCCGGACATCAAAGGGGTCTTCCACGCCAAGTTCTTTAGCCGTTGTCGGCATGAGCTGCATCAGCCCCTGGGCGCCCGCAGGGGATACGGCATTCACCTGGAAGTTGGATTCGGCCTGAATCACGCTTTCAATGAGCTTTTCCGGAAGGTTGTATTTCCCGGCCGCGTTTTGGATGCTGTCTGCGATCAACGCTTCGCTATCGGGATGGATCGTCTCGCCGGCATCGGTACCCGATCTACCGGCATGGGACGCCGAGGTGGCGGTGGTGTGATCTTTTTTTGGCGTTGCGAACACATTGCTGAATCGATTCAAGCTTGCGGGTTGAAAGGAGCCGTTTCGGATGGTCGAATTTCTGAAAAACCCGGTTGATGGACCGGTGGTGGCCTGATTCATATAGTCGGAGACCGTAAGTCCTGTCTTCTTTCCAATGGCCCCCGAGGGATTCGAAGATATCGCCGAGGTGAGAGTCTCTGAAAAGGATGGGGCGAGATCGGTTTTCACGGGGATAAAATTCTTGGGGCGGGTCGCACCGACGGATTTGATTCCCGCATTTCGAAGATACGCATCGATGCCTGTGCCGGTCTTCCGAATCATGATCGCCTCGTTCGTGTCGGTTCTCCGAACGAGGGAATTACAATTTTTATACCAACTCCGAAAAATTCAAATGGGAAATAAAAACAATATGATCGGCGATGGTCCATTCCTACGGCGTCGAGCCGCCCGTCACATTCAACCCGGCCACCGGCAAAAACATGACACCTGTCACGCTCGGTAGAATTGTCGAACCGGCTACACCTTTTTCATTTTTAGGCAGACTTTTTCCATTTTCTGTTGTATAGGGGTGCCTCTGAACACACTGCAGGCCAGTAGCTCGAATTGGTAGAGCACCGGACTCCAAATCCGGGTGTTGGGGGTTCGAATCCCTCCTGGCCTGCCAATAGTCAAACAGGGGATACACCGAAACGGCCGGGCCTGTGTTCCATCCCGCCTTTCAACATGATAACGGTTTAAACCCTCGATTTTCCTGCAGGTATGCGCTCTTCAACCGCTGAATCCGTGCCATCGATCGCTCGCCCATCCGTCTGAGGATGGCATCGTCGGCAAGGGATTTGCGGATTTTCTCACAGGCCGTCTCTATATCCGGACCTTTGTGGCAGATGAGGGCGATGTCCACATCGGCAATCAGGATCTGGCCGATGGCGGTGTCGATGCCGTGGTTGGGTTTGATGGCGCCCATATCCAGATCGTCGGTCATGACGACACCATCGTAACCCAATTGTCGCCGCAACAGGTCAGCCGTGACGGCCGGACTCAGGCTGGCCGGCCATACCGGATCGATGCCGGTGTAGCAGATATGGGAGAGCATCATACCGGCCACGTCTCCAGCGATAGCTGCCTTAAAGGGAATCAGGTCGGATTCGGCCAGGGCCTGTACGTCGATCTTCAGGTCCGGCAGCACCAGGTGGCTGTCCAGGACGGTACGGCCGATGCCGGGAAAATGCTTGGCCACCGCCATGATACCGCACCGTTGAAGATGATCGATCACCGTCATGGCCATGATGGTGACCCAACCCGGATCGCTGCCGAAGACACGACCGGCCATGATACTGTCCACTCCTTCCGGGACGACGTCCAGCACCGGTGCCATATCCATATTGATTCCTGCTTGCTTGAGTTCGCCGGCGGTCACCCGGGCAAAGTGGACGGCGTCCTCAAGATGTTTCATGGCCGGATTGCCCGGGAACTGGGTAAATGGTGGTTTGAGCCGGGCCACCTGCCCGCCCTCCTGATCGATGGCGATGAACAACGGTGGCAATGCACACCTGGCAGCAGTTTCCTGGCAGTCACGGCATAGCCGCCGGATCTGCTCCGGTGTACCCAGATTGCGGGAGAAGAGAATCAGTCCCCCCACCTGCAAGGTTTCGATGAGAAATTCCAGGTCGTCGTTGAAGTCAGTGCCGTCGAAGCCTACCATCAAGCGCTGACCGGCCATCACTTCCGTTGAAAGAACAGTCATGGATCTGTCCGCGGGTTGGGGGTATTTGGAAAAGGGTCCAGGAAATTCCACGATGATATTCAAATCACCGGCAGTTACCGGGCCCAGAAAAAAAATCCGGCGCAATTCTGTGGATCGATTTCTCAGCGTAACCCATTGGGGTAATAGAACGCCTTTCCATAAAAAATGCAATAATTAACATGTGGTTAGTGGCAACACCAAAGAAGAAGGCCTCGGAACAGCGATGCCCCGGGGGGCTGAAGCAAAACGACGGGGCCGCCACCCCGGCCAGGATTACCCGTTCATCTGCGATTGAGCGCAGGTCGGTGGAAAAAGGTCAGGGAGTGGTTGAAAAACATATAATAATAATGGTAAGCTAAGCGGTTGGGAATTCTATCAAACGAAAGGCAATCCAAAATGGTGACCGCAAATAAATACTATGTGAGTTCCGGGTCTTTCGAGGTGGGCCGCACCCAGCCCCGCCTGCTTCAGGCATTTTTGGGCACCTGCGTGGGTGTGGTCGTGTTTGATACGACTGCCGGTGTAGGAGGGCTCATCCATCTGCTGCTGTCGGAACCGATCAGCCTCGGAAGCATGGGTTCACCGGAAAAATATGCCACCACCGGCATGCCCCTGTTTTTAAAGCAACTGATCAATCTGGGTGCCACCCGTGACAACATGCAGGCAGTCGTGGCCGGCGGCGCCCTGGTGGGCCCATTGACGCCCCAGGACATGAGCCTGGATGTCGGCGGCAGAACCGCCGAAAAAGTGTTGGCGGCACTGGATGGCGAAGGGATCGCCGTGGTGCAATCGGAAACGGGCGGTTTTTTCACCTGCTCCATTGAACTGGACATGCAGCACTGGGAATGGCGCATCCAGCCAGCCGGATTCGATACGGCAAGCACGCAAAGCGACGAATCATCACCGACGATTTCAGACATTCAGCAGGCCATCGAAGCGATCCGGCCCATTCCCCAGGTCGCCCTGAAGGTGCTGCGCATCATCGAGGACGGCGCTTACGACATCGATAAAATAGCCGGAGAGGTAAAAAAAGACCAGGTCATCAGCGCCCGGACCATCCGGCTGTGCAATTCGGCCCTGTTCTCCAAACGCCACGACGTGGTATCGTTGGATCACGCCCTGGTCTTTCTCGGCCAGGACTTGTTCATCAAGCTGGTTATTTCCGCAGCCGTGCAAAGCTATTACAACCAGTGTGGAAATGGCTATAGCCTTTGCAAGGGGGGCCTGTACCACCACGCCATCGGCACGGCCATGATCGCGGAAAAAATTGCCGGTATGACGGAAAAAACCATCCCCGGTGTCGCTTACACGGCCGGACTGCTTCACGATATCGGAAAGGTGGTACTCGACCAGTATATCACAGGCGCCTATCCGATGTTTTATCGGAGATTTCAGGACCGCCAGTCCGAGATCATCGACGTGGAGACCCGAATCCTGGGTATTGATCACACCCATGTAGGTGAATTGCTGGCTATTGAATGGTCTCTGCCCGCCCCCCTTACCGATGCGATCCGATTTCACCACAGACCGGCGGAGACCAGGCGCAACGACGGCCTGACCACCATCGTCTACCTGGCCGATCTGCTGATGTCCCGGTTTCACACCGGTCTCGAACTGGAGCGCATGGGTACCGACAATCTGACCGATCACCTGGCACGACTGGACCTGTCCACCGCGCAGTTCAGCGACCTCGTGGATCTGATCCCGGGAAAGGTTTTCGAACCTGCCATGGAACCGACGGAAAACAATTCCTGACCCGACCCCCGATTGAGAGCCCAGTCCATGGATGAACACAAACATGCCCAGTTGAAACGACTTCCCGGCGTAGACCGCATCCTCGAATATGCAGCAAACGGCGGGCAGTTCGACAACATTCCCAAGTCGGTGTTGATTCCAGCCATCCGCACTGCCATCGATACCCTGCGGACCCGGATCCTTAAATCCGAAGTCCCTTTGGACGGCAGCCGTTTTTCCCGCCAGGCACTGGTGGCAACCGTAAAACAGCAGGCTGCCCGAACCATGGCCCTGAAGCTAAAACGCACCGTCAACGCCACCGGCGTCGTGGTACACACCAATCTGGGCCGTTCACTGCTCTCCCCGGCGGTAATCGACCACCTAACCACCATCTCCAGCCGCTATTCCAATTTGGAGTTTGACTTGGAAAAAGGACGGCGCGGTTCCCGCTACAGCGCCGTGGAGGACATTCTCTGCGAGTTGAGCGGGGCCCGGGCCGCCATGATCGTGAACAACAATGCCGCTGCCGTACTGCTTTGCCTGGACACCCTGGCCACGGGCCGGGAGGTGGTTGTCTCCCGCGGGGAACTGGTGGAAATTGGCGGGGCGTTTCGGATTCCAGACGTCATGGCCAAGAGCGGCGCCGTTTTGAAAGAGGTAGGGACCACCAACCGAACCCACCCCCGGGACTACGAAAACGCCATCGGTGAACAGACCGGGCTGCTGCTTAAGGCCCACACCAGCAATTTCAGTATCGTGGGCTTCACCGCCGCAGTCTCCCTGCCCGACCTGGTTTCCATCGGCCGGCGCCACAGCATTCCTGTCATGGAAGACCTGGGCAGCGGCTCCCTGGTGGATCTTTCCCGATATGGCCTGATCAAAGAGCCCACCGTCCAGGAGTCCCTGGCAGCCGGGGTGGATGTGGTCACCTTCAGCGGCGACAAACTGCTGGGCGGCCCCCAGGCAGGCATCATCCTGGGCGACAAGCCACACATCGACCGGATCAAAGCCAATCCACTGGCCCGGGCCCTGCGTATCGACAAAATGACCCTTGCGGCCCTGGAAGCCACCTTGCGGCTTTACAGAAACGAGCGCCAGGCCGTGCACCAGATTCCCTCCTTGAGAATGCTCACCCTGCCGTTATCGGTGGTTCAAGGACAAGCGGCAGAATTAAAAGCCCGGCTTGAGCGGCTGCCCGGTGCACGGATCACAGTGGAATTGCTGGATATTTCCTCCAAGGCCGGCGGCGGTTCGCTGCCACTGCTGGACCTGCCCAGCTGCTGCACAGGCGTTAGTGTTCATGGAAGGTCCGCCAACGCCATCGAGCGGTGGATGCGCAACCACACCACGCCCATCATCGGCAGAATCGAAAACGACCGGTTCATCATGGACCCCCGGACCCTACAGGAAGAAGAGTTGGATATTATCGAAAAGGCCTTTGCAGACATGCTGGCCGACGGCACCGAGAGAGGGTAAATCGATGACAAAACACACCCCGGATCTGTTTAAGAATCGAAGCACGACGCAGGAGTTCCTCTTCTCCCATTCAGATGACATTATCGACCACGGCGACTCACAGGAAGTCTCAGCCGGCAAAGACGATGCCACTTCCGCCCCCCTCGGCACCCTCTTTCCCGACATGCTTGACCGACAGGGGCTGGCCCGTGCCATCGCCACCCACATGGCATCCGCCGCCACGCTCGTTGCCATGGCGGTCAGGATTGAGTGGCCGGCCGCGAAGAGATCGGACGATGGAAAGGAAACAGACATTGCCCAAGATACCCTGACGCCGATCGCCACCTTTTGCCGGGCTCATGACGGCACCTGGGCACGCATCGGTCGTGCTCGGATTGCCTGCGTATTTCCCCACCTTAGCGAGACCGATGGGCAGGTGCTGGCCCAAGGTCTGTTAAACGCTTTTTCCGACGCACGGCTCTCACCGGTCAACATCGGCCTTGCCGCCTACCCGTCGACCAACTACGCCCGCAGCCAAATCGTGAAGAATGCGGAAAAGGCCCTTGAACATGCCGATTTTTTCGGTCCCGGAACCATTACCGGCTTCGATGCGGTGAGCCTCAACATCAGCGGGGACCGCCACTACCAGGCCGGCGATGTCACCGGTGCCATCGATGAGTATAAAAGGGGATTGCTGCTTGACCCGGTGGACGTGAACCTGCATAACAGCCTGGGGGTCTGCTATGGGGTCTTGAAGGATTACGACAATGCCCTGACCGCTTTTGAAAATGCCATCTGGCTGGCACCGGAAGAGATAATGGCCATCTACAACAAAGGTTATATCCTCCTGCTCAAAGGGCGTCGGGAACAGGCGCTGGAATGTTTCCTGGCGGCCGACACCCGCGAGCCGAATGTTTTTGAAGTGATCTTTCATATCGGCCAGACGTTCATGAAAATGGGTGCCACCGAAAAAGCCAGACCATACCTCGAGGAGGCCACCCATACCAACAGCCGATCCGGACCGGCATTTAAAAGTCTCGGCGCCTGTCTGAACGAATTGGGGCTGACCAAGGAGGCCATCCAGGCCTATAAGCACGCAGTAAAAATAAACCCCGTCGACGCTGAATCACTCTCGACCTTGGGGCGGTTATACGTCCACCGGGAAGAAAGCCCGGATGTGGCCGCGGTGCTCTGCAAACAAAGTGTTCGGCTCTCCCCGGACAACGGTCTATTCAGACACCGCCTGGGCCACGCCTACCTGCACCAGGGAAAACTGGACCGTGCATTGGCAGAATTTGAACGGGCCGAGGGCCTGGGTCATGACAGCCAAGCACAGATCGATGCGACGCAAAGCCGGATGATGGCCGCCAAGGCATCCCGAGAGACCGCCTGAGGCACCGTTTGATCGGCGGGCTTGATGATTTCTCGTCAAGCCTGGCCGGCACAGAGGTTGTTAACAGCCCTTTCGTGCTTATACTAACCCTTTTCGCGAGCGCCTTTCCCGGCCGCCGGTAACGGAGGAGACGGACCGACTGAAGTCAGAAACAACCTTACGGTGGCTTTTCTCAGAGGCCCACCGCGGGGACAAAATTGAATAAGGAGTGAACCTTCCATGCCCATCTATGAGTACCACTGTAACGAATGCGGTCACAATTTTGAATACCTGGTGCTGGGCGGCAGCCGACCGGATCAGTGCCCCGCCTGTGAAGCCGGCGAGGTCTGCCGACTCATGTCCACCTGCGGCTTCGTCAGCAAGGGCAGCGGCGGCCAGACAGTAAGCGCCTCGGCCTCATCCACGTCATGCACCGGTTGCAGCGCATCCAGCTGCGCCGGATGTGGCCACTGATGGCCGGCAAAGCCATCACCATCGGCACCCGGGGCAGTCGACTGGCCCTGTGGCAGGCCAACTGGGTAAAAGATGCCATCAACCGTCACCATGCGGGTCTCACCATCGAACTGACCATCATCAAAACCAAGGGAGACAAGATCCTCGACGTCCCGCTGGCCAAGGTGGGAGGAAAGGGATTGTTCGTCAAGGAGATTGAAGAGGCCCTGCTGGATGGCGGCATCGATCTGGCGGTACACAGCATGAAAGACATGCCCGCCGACATTCCCGACGGGCTGTGTATCGGCGCGATCCCCAAGCGGGAAGAACCCCGCGATGTCCTGATCACCCGTAACGAACTGCCCCTGGACCGCCTGAAAAAGGGGGCCCGGGTGGGCACCAGCAGCCTACGCCGTTCGGCCCAGTTGCTGCGTGTACGCCCCGATATCACCATCGTTCCCTTACGGGGAAACCTGAACACCCGGCTGAGAAAACTGGAAAGTGAATCGCTGGATGCCATCGTGCTGGCCGCCGCCGGTATATACCGCCTGGGGCTGGCTGAACGGATTACCCAAGTCTTGGATGAATCGCTCATGCTGCCCGCCGTGGGCCAAGGCGCCCTGTGCATCGAAATCAGGGAAGCGGACCCACGCATTGCACCGGTGATTGCCGCCCTGGAGGATTTACCCACCCGCCGGGTAGTGATGGGCGAACGGTCGTTCTTAAAACGGCTGGAGGGCGGCTGTCAGGTTCCCATTGCCGGCCACGGCCGGATCGATGAGAACGGGTACACCCTCACCGGCCTGGTCTGTGATGTGACCGGCGCCCCTATAATCAAACAGTCACAAACCGGCCCTGAATCCCGGAGTGAGAGGATCGGTCTGGAGCTGGCCGAAACGCTTCTCTCCATGGGGGCCGCAGAAATCTTGGAAAGACTGAACACCGATGCACAGAAATAAAAGAACGGGCACCGTATTTCTGGTGGGTGCCGGCCCCGGCGACCCCGGCCTGATCACCGTCAAAGGGGTCGAGTGCATTTCCAGGGCCGATGTGGTCGTGTACGACTATCTGGCATCACCGGCCCTGCTGGCACACGTTAACCCGGATGCGCAAATGATCTACGTGGGCAAAAAGGGCGGTGACCATACCCTGCCCCAGGATGGGATCAACGATCTGATCGTGGAGAAGGCCAAACGGGGGAACATGGTGGTCCGGCTCAAAGGGGGGGATCCCTTTATCTTCGGCCGTGGCGGCGAGGAGGCGGAAGTACTCATCGCCGCGGGTATCCCTTTCGAGATCGTCCCGGGTGTCACCGCCGCCATCGGCGCATCGGCCTATGCGGGCATTCCGCTGACCCACAGAGACTATACATCTGACGTGGCCTTCGTTACCGGCCACGAGGACCCCACCAAAGCCGAGTCCAGCGTCGACTGGAAGGCACTGGCAACGGGTATCGGCACCCTGGTCTTCTTCATGGGGGTTAAAAACCTGCCGAGCATCGCCGCCAACCTGGTGGCCAACGGCCGCTCGACGGATACCCCGGTGGCCGTCATCCGCTGGGGGACCACCCCCAAACAGAAAACCGTGACCGGCACCCTGGACACCATCGTCGACGAAACCCAAAAGGCAGGCATTAAAGCCCCGGCCATCATCATTGTCGGCGGGGTGGTCAACCTGCGAAAGACCATGCGGTGGTTTGAACGCCGACCGCTGTTGGGCCGCCGCATCGTGGTCACCCGAGCCCGCGAGCAGGCCAGTGACCTGGTTCGCCAACTGACGGAATTGGGTGCCGAGTGTATCCAATGCCCCACCATTCAAGTGGTGTCACCAGCGGCGTGGGATAATTTGGACAGGGCCATCGAGGCCATCGACCGATATGACTGGATCGTCTTCACCAGCGTCAATGGCGTCGAATATTTCTTCCGGCGTCTCTTTGAAAAGGGACTGGACGTACGCGCCCTGGGACACATTCAAACCGCCGCTATCGGCCCGGCCACCGCCGGCCGGCTCATGGCCCGAGGATTGAAAAGCGACATTATCCCAAAAAGTTACCGCGCCGAATCCGTGGTGGCGGCCTTTGCCGCCACCACGGTCGAAGGCGCCAAGATTCTGCTGCCCCGGGCCAAGGAGGCCCGTAGCGTGCTTCCCGTGGAATTGACCCGCATGGGGGCCACCGTGGATGAGGTGACGGTTTACGAAACCCGGCAAGTGGAAAACAACGCCGCCGATTTGGTCACCCGCCTGGATGCCGGCACCATCGACATGGTCACCTTCACCAGTTCGTCAACTGTGAAAAACTTTCACCGGTTGCTGCCACCGGACCGCGTTGACCATCTCATGAAGGGTGTCGCTGTGGCCAGCATCGGTCCCATTACCTCCCAGACGGCCCGTGAGCTTGGTCTTGTGGTAACCATCGAGGCGGAAATGTACACGATTCCCGGCCTGATTCAAGCCATATTGAGCAATCACCGACCACCCGCAGAG
>DEIP01000145.1:0-18580 GCA_002352605.1 Desulfobacteraceae bacterium UBA2771
TCCCTCATTTCTGGACGGGCACTAGTTAAGGATTCTCGAGCCTCGATCTCGAAAGCAACCTAACTATGAATGAACACTCATTCATTTGACAGAATAAAAAAGCCGTTGTCAAGCGCAAAACGGTTGTCGGCTTATCTTCTGGAAGCAAATAATTGCTTATTATATCAGAATAAATTAATAAATCTCGTCTAAGAAAGCATAGACACTTGGGCTGCAACGGGGATCAGGTCCCGCTTCATACAAATGAATGAATATTCAGTCAGGGAATCGGCTTGCCGTCGGCAAAGGCCGGTTCATGCAGCGGCAACAAAATATCGGCCACCTCCTTGACCTCGATCATGATATCATAGGCGTCGTACACGTTCACATGGGTGCCGGGAGGAATCACTTCCATTTCCATGGCCCGGACCTGCTTGGGCGGGAAGAAGTTGTCGTTGATCACGCAAAAGCCGGTGATGGCCGCCTTACCGCCGGCCGTCTCCACGATCACGGTCAGGCCGCCTTCGGTGTGGGCAGGGGTATGCAACACCCGGATGCCCTCGGCAATCTCCGTGTCTCCCTCCACGAGCCGGATCTGACCGTTCTCCTCCACATCTTCGATGTAGTCCGCCACATATCTAAAATCCAGTGGATGGGGATCGTGGATATGCTCCAATTCTTTGGGATGGACGAAAATTTCGGCGTTGGTGCATTTGTAGTCGTTTTCACAATGGTCGTTGTGAAGGTGGGTGTGAATCACCGTATCGATACTTTCCGGCGTCAGGTTGTGTCGGGCCAGACCCGCTTCGAAGGTATAGATCCGCCCGCCGATGGCCTGTTCACGATCGTCGGATTGCACCGGGTGCATCTCGCCGGTATCCACGAGGATGGTTCGGTCCCCGCCCTCCAGGTACCAGCAGTAAATGGGGATGATGTATGGCGTTCCGTAATCGTGCTGGTAAGTCATCATACCCTTGTCGAACTGTTTGGTTCCCATGACGATGGGATGAATGCGATACTGGGTCACCGGTAGACCTCCTTTTGGGCTTGGTGCATACGGTATGTTATTTCCGGTTTGGCCAAGTTAAGCATTAGGGCATATGATTTTTCCGGTCAACGATTTTTAATCGGCACCCCTTCATTTGACCGTCGCCGTGTGATATACGTCTATGACTTTATCGACAGCCGGTTTCCGGCAAACGGGTTCCGTAACCGAACCATCAGGAAGCAATAAGATACCTATATGGCCGCAAAAAATGATATCGTGCTGATCCATTTTGAGGATCAACCCTTGAGCTATGCCCGGATTGAACAGATTCGTCCCGACAACAAACCGGACTGGTACCATGTAAAACTGCTGATGCTTCAGGTCCCGCTACAGGTGGTCACATGGATTCTGCGGGACCGGTATATCATGGGCGACGAGTTTACCATGAACGATAAACGGATGCGCCTGGAGCGGATTACGTGCCCGGAATCCACTATGGAGGAAGACGACCTTCACGAAGCGGTTCCCAACAAACCGCCCACGCCTGCCGACGGCAAGGCCACGGTGATCTCCCTGTCCGATAAATTGAAGCGGTAGGCCGCCGCCGAATCCTCGAACATGAAACGCGAACCAAAACAGGTCCTGTCCGTATCGAGGCGAACGGACATTCCCGCCTTTTACATGCCCTGGTTCATGGACCGGATGACCCGTGGTGGTATCGAGGTGGTCAATCCGTTCAACCGGCAGGTCAGGCAGGTGCCCGTAACACCACGGCGGGTACACGCCATTGTCTTCTGGTCCAAAGACTTCGGACCGTTTCTGGCAGATCGCTGTGGAGAGCAGCTCCAGGCCATGGGTTACCACCTGCTATTCAACTTTACCGTCAACTCACGGTCACCCATCCTGGAGCCGGGGGTGCCCGGCCTGGATCAACGGCTGGACCAGTTGCGGCAATTGTGCCGCCGGTTCGGGGCCGCATCGGTCCGGTGGCGCTTCGACCCCATCTGCCACTTCACCAGGACAGCCGGCATCGTCGAATCCAATCTGAATGATTTCGAAACCATTGCCGTCGCCGCCGGGAAGTGCGGCATCGACACCTGCATCACCAGCTTCATGGATCGCTATCGCAAGATTGAACGGCGCACCCGTGACAGGCTAACCTTTGTCGAACCGTCACCGGTGCAACGAGAAAAGATTCTGCTGAATATGGAACAAACCCTGATCCCCCTGGGCATTCAACTTGCCCTGTGCTGTGAAAAAAAGGTGTTGGATCGGCTTCCCCCAGAGTCCACCATCCGCGCCGGGGCATGCATTTCAGGCCGATGGATCATGGCCGTTCATGGTGGCCTAATATCCCTCCGTCAGGATACCGGCCAGCGAAAAGCAGCGGGGTGTGGCTGCACGGCTTCCGTCGACGTGGGGTCCTACAGCCTGCATCCCTGCTACCACAGTTGCCTGTTCTGCTACGCCAACCCAGCCTGTGACCAGAGGGGCCGCCAATGAAAATCGGCTCCATTGAAACTGACAATTTCACCGTGCTGGCACCGCTTGCCGGCATCACCAACCTGCCCATGCGGCGATTGGCCAAAAGGGCCGGCTGCGGGCTGGTCAACTCGGAGATGATCAGTTCAAACGGCCTGGTGTATGGCTCCGGTAAAACCGAGCTGCTACTGGACAGCACACCCGAGGAGAAGCCCCTGTCGGTGCAGATTTTCGGATCGAATCCCCAGATCATGGCCGATGCGGCCCGGATAGTCCAAGATTCAGGTGCTGATATTGTCGACATCAATTTCGGCTGCTCGGTCAAAAAAATCCTGAAAAGCAACTCGGGGTCTGCCCTAATGAAAGACCCGCCGCTGGCGCGCCGGATCCTCGAATCGGTTCGCCGGGCCGTGAGCATCCCGCTGACCATCAAGATTCGGTCCGGGTGGGAGCCATCCGGAAAGCAGGCCTTGCAGATCGCCCGTCTGGCCGAGGATTGTGGCGTGAATGCCATCTCCGTTCACCCGCGCACGGCCACGCAAGGATTTCGGGGAACGGCGGACTGGTCCATCATCAGCGCGATAAAAAAGGCCCTGACCATTCCGGTAATCGGCAACGGAGACGTGACCGTACCGACGGAGGCCTTGCGCATGTTGTCCGAAACCGGCTGCGACGGGGTGATGGTGGGCCGGGCCGCCATCGGCAACCCCATGATCTTCGATGAAATACTGGCGCTGGCCCACGGCCGTCCGCCAAAGAAGGTGGCCGATGATGCCCAGCGCATTGAGATGATGCTCGGCTATCTTCACGATTCGGTGCGTTATCTGGGGGAAAAGACGGCCTGTCGCATGATGCGCAGCCGCTTGTGCTGGTTTGTCAAAGGCATGCGCAACGCCGGGCAGTTCCGCAACGCCATCCGGTTTGTCGCTTCGGAAAAAGAGGCCAGGCAACTGATCCGGCAATACGCCGGGACGATTTTGCCATCGGCCCGGAACACAGAACCATGAACCACTAACCGGAAACCCGACTACCACCCGGGGATCAAAATGCTGCCGATCGGGGGGGCGTCCCCGGATTCGGGTGTGCCGAAAGACAGCCGGGGCGTCACGCGACCGATGGTAATTTCGCCGATTTTGGGCCCGGGAAAGACAAAGCGCTGACCACCCAGGCCGATCAGCACACCGCTGCCATCCATCACCGTGAAGCGGTCGCCCGCCGCGATGCCCGCCTCGCCGCCGGCCGCAATGACGCCGGCCCCGTTTTCGACGGCAATGACGGATGCCAGCCACGCGCCGCCCTGGATGGCATCGCCCATTTGTTCGCCCAGTTTTTCGCCCATCTCCGCGGCCACGTCAACCAGATCGTCCACCTGGGCTTCCCGGCCGTTTCGGATGATGCCGGCTTGACTTTCGTTGATGGCGATTTCATCGGTCAGGATGCCGAGGGCCAGCCGGGCACCGGTGACGACATCGTAGATGGCCGCGGCGGTCTGGATCTGGAGGCGATATTCCACATCCTTGAAAAACCAGAATCCCGTATTCAATTTGCGCACCCGAATATCCATGAGAATGGGGCTCACCACGGCATTCATACCCTCTTGCCGGGCCTGTCCGGCAAGGGTGAACACATCCAGGTCACCGCTGGCCATGCGCGGCGAATTCCATAGAAACGGCGGGACGTCGATTTTTCCCGGCACCAGCAGTACCGCATTGGAAGCCACCGCTTCCATGCCGGATAGAAAGGCAGCCATAAACGGTTCGGCCACCCATACACCGGTAAAAACAGTCGTGTTGGAAAGGGCCATAACGCCGACGGTTTTCCGGTATCCGCCACCGCCGGAATAATCACGAATGGTTTTTTGGTACGCCGGTCGGTAAGACGCGGCCATGCCGCAGCCCGAGACCAACACCGCGATCAATAGCAGCAACGGCAGCAGGTTCTTTTTCGGATCGACGTTGGCAATCATGACGACGCCTCATACCGTACGCAAACGTTGGTGGTCAGCCCCCCCCGCGCCGTGAACACACCCGTCACTTCCATCATCTTGGGTTTGAGCACCCGTACCAGATCATCGAGGATCCGGTTGGACGCATGCTCATAAAAGATGCCCACGTCACGATACTGGAGCAGGTAATATTTCAAGGACTTCAGTTCGATGATAAAATCGTCCGGTGTATAGCGGATGTTGATGGTGCCGAAATCCGGCAGCCCGGTCATGGGACAGACCGAGGTAAACTCCGGCTGAGCGATGGTGATGACGATATCCCGCTTGCCTTTGTAATGGTACTCGATGGGGTCGAGCAGATCGGTGGTGACAACGTCCGGATTGTCCACGGTATAGCGGACAGTGTGATCATAGGATTTCATGGACCTCTCCAATCGGTTTCCGTTGGGGCTTCTTATTAGAGGATGGCGGAAACCGTGTCAAACATTCTGTTGCCCCTGCCGCTTCGAACGGCGATCCGCCCCCGTCGAAAGCCGTTGTTGACTTCCAGCAGCCTTCCTGTTAACAGTTTAATATATTTAATAATATTACCATGCGGAGTAGGTACTGATGAGAAAGACAAGCCAAGACGAGCAGATTCTTCGGGCCACCAAGGAGATCGTGGTCAAGTTCATCGAAACGGGAAGGGTGTCACCGACGGGGTTTCCGGAAGCCTTCAAGGCAATCTACTGGGCGGTGGATCAAACCGTGAAACAGTCGGCGACACCGGAGACAAGCGATGAAAACGCTGGGGAGACGCCTTAAAAAACGCAGCCTTCCCGGGTGTCTGGATGGTTTGCATGCAATTTTACCCACCCATCGCTGTCGTTGACACAAACCGCCCCCGCTTCATCTTTGGGTAGCGATGACGGTGCCGAAAGCCTCCGGTATTAAACCCGGGCAGCGAGTGCCGCTCCGATTATTAAATAGGATTAAGGCGATCCCAGTGCCTGGGGCCACAGGTAGTAAAAGCCGGTCTCGAGGGAGAGCCAATCACCGATAGCCCCCATGTCCATCAGAGGTGATTGACCGGCCCGGGCCCCGCTGGTGAGCGTGTTGTAGATGTTGTCGTCGGGGTATTGGGTACGGCGGTAAGCCACCACCCGGGCGTCGGTATCGAGGTCGGCGATCGCCTTGGCCTCCTCGATGGCGTCTTTGAGGTAACCGATCTTGTCAACCAGGCCGGCGGCAACGGCGGCATCGGCAAGAAAAATCCGGGCGTCGGCGACCTTGGCCAATTGCGCATCGTCCAGATTGCGGTGTTGTTTCACCAGGCGAATGAACCGTCGGCCCAAGGCATCGGTCAGGTCCTGGAGCATCTGCGCCTCCACCGGCGTGGTGGGACGAAAGGGCGACCCCATGTCCTTGTTTTCACCTGATTTATTCACCTGCATGGCCACACCGACCTTTTCCATCAGCCCCGACACCTCGGGTCGCATCAGGATCACGCCGATCGAACCGGTCACGCTGGTCGGATGGGCCATGATCACGTCGGCCGGCAGGGAGACATAGTAACCTCCGGATGCGGCCAGGTTCATCATGCAGACCACCACCTTTTTTCCGGTACGCCGCTTAAAGGCGAGAATTTCATGGTAGAGAATATCGCTGGCCGTAGTGGTACCGCCGGGGCTGTTAATCTTGAGCAGTACGGCCTTGATGCGGTCGTCCGTCTCGGCCAGCCTCAGGTGGGAGACGACCTCCTGCACCGGCCCCGGCATCGTTCGCAACATGCGACTTTTGGGGGCATCGGTGATAACACCGCTGATGGGCAGGACCAGAATTTTGTCGTCGGCCGTGCCGTCCAGGATCACCTCCTGAAGCGGATCGGAAGCATCCGAGAACAGGGTGATCCGGGGGCCGGCACAACCGAGCAACATGGTGATCAGAATTGATGTCAGTATCCCTGTCGACATTCTCATGACAACCCTCCTCAATGCGCCTCGGCCCAGTTTATCCCACAGGCCATGTTGACCTTCAAGGGAACGGCCAGATCCCACACGCTCTCCATCTCCCGGCGGATCAACGCCTTGGCATCGTCGAGCTCATCGGGCGGCACCTCGAATATCATCTCATCGTGTACGGAGAGCAGCATGGCGGTTTTCAGCCGCCGCTTCCGAACGGCCTGATCCACATTGATCATGGCCAGTTTGATCAGATCCGCCGCAGTGCCCTGGATGGGGGTGTTGACGGCGGTGCGCTCGGCAAACCGGCGAACATTGCGGTTGGTGCTGGCGATGTCCGGCAATTGTCGGCGGCGACCCAGCAGCGTGCTGGTTTGACGGGTGTCATGGGCCGTTGCAATGGTGCTGTCGATAAAGGCCTTGACGCCTCGATAGCGAGTAAAATAGTGGTCGATGTAGGTCTGGGCCATCTTGTTGCTGATCTCCAGATCCCTGGCCAGGCCATACGCACTCATGCCGTAGATGATGCCGAAATTGATCGCTTTGGCCTGCCGCCGCAACTCGTCATTGATCATTTGGGGAAATACCTGAAAGACCTCGCTGGCCGTGCGGGTATGAATATCCTCATCATCGATGAAGGCCTGGATAAGAATCGGGTCCTCTGAGCAGTGGGCCAGGATTCGCAGCTCGATCTGGGAGTAGTCGGCCGAAAGCAACTGCCAGCCCTGCCGGGGCACGAAGGCCTTGCGGATCTCCCGACCCTCTTCGGTGCGAATGGGGATGTTTTGCAAGTTGGGGTCACTGCTGCTCAACCGGCCGGTAGCAGCCACGGCCTGGTTGAAAGAGGTGTGGATACGGCCGGTTTCCGCGTGGATCAAGTCCGGCAGGGCGTCGGCATAGGTGGACTTGAGCTTTGCCAGGGTGCGGTGGCGCAACACTAGAGCCGGCAGTTCGTGGCTGCGGGCCAGCTTGGTCAACACCTCTACGTCGGTGGAGTAACCGGTTTTTTTCTTGGTTTTTTTCTGGACCGGAAACTTCAGCTTTTCAAACAAAATCCGTCCCAATTGCTGGGATGAATTGATGTTGAAGGCCTCGCCGGCCAGGTCATGAATCTGACCTTGGAGGAGATCCAGTTGACCGGCAAATGATTTGGACAGATCGTTTAGCCGGTTCCGGTCCACGCAGATGCCGGTCATCTCCATACTCATAAGGACGGGCAAAAGCGGCATCTCAACCTGTTTCATCAGGGCCGTCAACCCACGCTCTTCGAGCAGGGGAACAAACACGTCGTGGGCAGCCAGGGTGATATCGGCATCCTCACAGGCATAAGGGATCGCTTTTTCGACGGTGACCTGGTCGAAAGTAATTGCGGTCTTTCCCTTACCGGCCACATCGGCATAGCTGATATTTTTGTGGCCTAAAAAATCCAAGGCGATTTGGTCCAGACCGTGGGCCCGCTTGCCGGGATCGATCAGGTAAGAGGCCACCATGGTGTCGAAGGTCACGCCGGTCAGATCGAGGCCATGGCGGCGCAGCACCACCCAGTCGTATTTGATGTTCTGACCGATTTTTTCGATGGCCGGGTTTGCCAGCACCGGTCGCAGGCGCTCCTTGACGACATCCAATGAGAGCTGCGCGGGCGCCCCCAGGTAGTTGTGCCCCACCGGTATGTAGCAGGCTTCAGTGGGTTTCAGGGAAAAAGAGAGACCCACCAGCCGTGCCTGCATGGGATCCCGGGAGGTGGTTTCCGTATCCAATGCAAACCGATCGGCGCTTTCCAGGCGACGGATCAAATCATCCAAACCGGCCTCATCCATGATGACCGTGTAGCTGCGCTCGACGGATGAACCGTGTTGGGCGTATTCGTGCTGAAGTTGTCTGAACTCCAGCTCCGCAAACAGCCGGGTCAGTGCGTCATCGTTGGGCACGCGGGTTTTCAACCCTTCGGCGTCGAATTCAACAGGAACGTGCCGGTCGATGGTCACCAGCCGGCGGCTCAGCAAGGCCTGTGCCTTGAATTCGATCAGGTTGGCTTTCTGCTTCTTAGCGGTTATGGTGTCGATGCCTTCATAAACGGCATCCATGCTGCCAAACGTTTGAATCAGCTTTACCGCCGTCTTCCGGCCGATCCCGGGAACACCTGGGATGTTGTCTGCCGTGTCTCCGGACAGCCCCATCACATCGATCATCTTCCGGGGTGCCAGGCTGAACATCTCGCGAATGGTGTCGGGGTCAAACACCTTGTCTTTCATGGGGTCCCAAATGGTGCAACGATCGGTAACGAGCTGCATGAAATCCTTGTCGCCGGTAACCATCACCACCTGGAACCCCTCGCGTTCCGCGAGACCGGCGATCGTGCCGATAAGGTCGTCGGCTTCGAATCCCGGAATTTCGAACACGGGAATATTGAACGCTTCGGTAACCCTGTGAATCCAGGGCAGTTGCTGAGCCAAATCATCGGGCATGGGCGGCCGGTTGGCCTTATATGCCTCGTACTGCTCATGGCGGAAGGTGGGGCCCTTGGCATCGAAAAACATGGCCACATATTCCGGAGTGCGGTCCCGGATCAGCTTGATCAACATGCGGGTAAAACCGAATGTGGCATTGGTGGGCAACCCGCTGCTGTTGGACAGGCCTCGCACCGCATGGTAGGCCCGATATATATATGCGCTGCCATCGATCAGATACAGGGTCGGAAGTGCTTTCTCCGGATCCAATTTAATTGGCGTTGACACGAAATCACTCCTGCATTAGTTAGTGTCCGTTCAGGAATCGGGCAAATTGCTTCTAAATGCCTGCATATGATGGACGCATGGTAGCATCAACCACCTAAAACAACAAGACGTCAGCACCGGGTATCGATAAGCCATGAACGACCCCGCAACCCGTCCGGCACGCCGCTCTCGCAGGCGGCCGAAAGGCCCTCAAATCTGTCACTGCTGCAGCGCCGAAGTACCCTTTTGCTGGCGCTGCCGCTGCGGTTTCATGATTTGTCAGGATTGTATGCATGAAAATGTATGGGGCATGTCCTGCAACGGCATCACCTGGCAGTGCCCGGACTGCGGCGGTCAGAACGGGTTCGGAAACCAGTAAATGCCGACCCGACACCTGAAATCCGACCGGATCTTCCTGCTCAGTGTCAATGAAGATTTCACCATCTCTTTTGGGGATCTGTTGGAATGGTTCGGGGCGCTGCTCTGGACCTGCCACATCCATCTAATCGGATGGCTCGCTCCCAAAACCGTATCCCTGCGGCTGGCTTTCATCCAGTTCGCGGTAAACCGGACACGCAACGGCCTTGTCGGTCACCGGGTTTTCCGGTTTCCGCGTCCCCGGTCAAACTTGATTTTATCCTATCGGTTCCGTGCTTCGATCAGCCGACTGCGCTGCAGACAGCGGCGGCGGCGGATTCAATAGCGAGTGTCCCCGTATTCAGTATCATATCGTAATTGGCCGGATCGCGGATATCACTGTGAAAGTATTTTCGGACAAAGGCCCGTCGATCGGATTCGGTGCGCAGCACCCGCCTTTTGGCCTCTTTTTTAGCCACGCCAAAGGTTTCCGCCACGCGATCTACGCGCATTTCCAGGGGGGCGATAATCCGCACCCGGAAACGGTTTTCAGGTGGCAGAACAAAGTTGGCACCCCGGCCGACGATAATGGCTTTTCCATGTCGACCGATGGTGCCGATGACCCGCATCATCACCTGAGCATACTCGTCCGGCCACAGATGCCGGTCACTGATCGCTGCCGACACCCAATCTTCCAACATGGACACACCTCTTTCATCGAGCGTCCGAATGACCCTGGCGCTGGTATCGGCATTCGCCGCCATGGCATTGATGATCTCCTGGTGAAAAAGTTCCAGGCCAAGCCGGTCGGCCACGGCCTTGGCCACCAATTTACCCCCACTGCCCGGTTCCCGGGACAGCGTGATTACCGATAGGATCTTGGTCTCTCTTTTTTCCTTTCTGAGGATCTCCCAACGCCGCACCTGTTCCTCGATGAGTTGATGAATGGCTTTCATGGCGCCTCCTTTTGGTTGCGGGTTCGATCATGCCCGGCGGCATTGACCCATCAGGAGCAGCAATGGGAGCACCGGAACCGTCACAGGGTGTGCGAAGACGGTCGAAGAATCAATCGTCAATCAAGCGGATGGCACGAAAAACGTCGGGCGGTATGGGGAAGGAGAAAAGAGATCGATCGCCGTTATTGCACCGGGCAAAGCACCTGTCACTGAAAAAATTGTATGCAACAACGGGTTGTATGTCAAGCATGCAGTCAGTTGATCAACAATTGGTTAGACGAATGGCTACGAGGAATGATTTCGACCGCAATCCGTTTTGGCACATCGCTCACAAATAACCAACAAGTCGAAATAGTTATCTATAATTCCAACCTTGCACTTTTTTCAGGTTCCGTCTATACTGCACCATCGGATTATCCTCTGCCCCCTCACATGCAACGCCTGAAACGAGATGAGATCTGCCATGGAGTGACTGGGCCTTTATCTACTTGAAATGGGGAAATTCCTGGAAGGTGGAAAAAACCGGTGAGCATTGATCATAAGCATGCGACCATCGTCGGTGCCGGCGTGGCCGGGCTGACGGCCGCCGACCTGTTGGCCGGCTGGGGGGTGAACGTGACGCTGTTTGAGAAAACACCCTTTCTCGGCGGCCACGCCATCCAACTCAATTGCAAGGCCGCCGATGCCTGCGTCAAATGCGGCGCCTGTGTGGCCGAAGACAAACTGCTGCGGGCCACCCGGCAGGCCAAGGTTGAGATCCACACCGGCACACAGATCGAAACCATTTCCGGTCGGCGCCCCTATCGGGTTGCCTACCGAACCCATTCACCGCTGGTGAATGCAGACCAATGCAACGGCTGCGGCATCTGTTTCCATAAATGCCCGGTCCCCGGAGCCATTCTCCAGGGCATGGCCCCGCGTGTCGGGCCTTATGTGGCCATTCGACGGGATCTTTGCCGCTATTTTGACAATGCGGCCTGTACCCTGTGCAGGGATGCCTGCCCGCAAGATGCCATCCATCTATCTTCTCAAGCACAGTCGGGCGGGCTCCAAACCGATGCCATCGTTGTGACCACCGGCTTTGCCCCGTATAATCCCAGCCGCAAGCCTTATGGCTACGACCGATTCCCCAATGTTCTGACCAGCCTGGACGCAGAAAGGCTGCTACGCGAGCAACCAATGATCAAACGCCCGTCGGACGGTCGAACGGCCAGGCGCGTTGCCTTTATTCAATGCGTGGGCAGCCGGGACGTTCAATTGGGGCATCCCTGGTGTTCCAAGATATGCTGCGGATCGTCACTGAGAATGGCACGACTGATTCAATCCCGCCAAAAAGAGGCGCAAATCACCTTCTTCTATATCGATGTGCAGACATTCGGAAAAGATTTTCAGCGCTTTTTTCGAAATGCTCGTGAGAACATCACCATGATCAGAGCCATCCCCGGTGACATATTGAGAACCGACACCGATGAATTGGAAGTGGTCTACTTCGACCCGGATGCCAAGGCGTCCAAGGAAGCATGGTTTGACGTCGTGGTGCTGTCGGTGGGGCTGATTCCGTCCGCCGGCAATGATCAGATGGCCCGGATACTCGACTGGACCACGGATGAAAGCGGGTTCATGCCGCTTCACGGCAGCGAACGATACCCGGCACCACCAGGCATCTATACAGCCGGTGCGGCCACAGGGCCCATGACAATTGCCGAAAGTGTGAGCAGTGCCGAGAAAACGGTTTTTGACATGGTTCAGTATTTGGCTGCAGGATAATCGACATGAACGCACACGCGACGATCGACCGGCGGAAGCAACCATCAACGACCACGGAAGTGATGATTTTCGGCGGCGGTGCCTGTGCGCAGAAAATTGCCGCCAATCTTGCCGACCACGGTATCGAGGCCTGGCTGGCGGCAAGCGAAGAAGCCCCCCCTGCCGCCGGCCATCACGACGGCATTCATTGGTTAACCGGCACTGAATTAAGTACCTGCCGCGGATTTGCCGGAAATTTTGAACTAAAACTGAAGCGAGGGAATGCTCTTTTTCGCCAACTCGTATCGGCCATTGTCGTGGCCGAAGATGATCAGCGCACCCCCAATTACAAGCCCTATGGGTTGCCGCCCCATTCTCGGGTGATGACCATCACTTCATTGGAAGCGATGATGCATCCTCAGGCATCGGTAAAAGACCGCTTCGACGGCGGCGCACGCATCGCCTTTCTCTGTGGCTGGCAAAATGACAGCCATCCGGCAATTGCGAAACGGATGTTGGATGGTTGCCGTCGATTACAGCGCCGGTCACAGGTGGCAACCTATTTTTTAACCGGCAACCTGAAAGTGGCCGCCACAGGCGCCGAAACGATGGTCCAGGCGGCCAAGCGATCCGGCACCATTTTTCTCAAATTCACCGATCAATTTCCAACCATTCATACCTTGGCGGACAGCCGTTTTGAAATTGATTGCCTGGATGAGTTGACCCGCATGCCCTTTCGATTCAAGGCCGATTGGATTGTCGTGGATGAATCCATCGGTCCGGGCCGCCATTTAGCGGCCCTGGTACAAGGGCTTGGGATTGAACGGGATGGCATTGGCTTTGCTCAGGGTGATAATGTCCGCCGCTTGAGCAACGCCACCAACCGACGCGGCATTTTTGTGGCCGGCGGATCCCGGGGTATTTTATCCGATGACGAGCAGCTGGCCGACGCCGACCAGGCCACCTTGCGTGTGCTGGCCTTCCTGCAGAATCGGGAGAGCCGGGCCCTGCCGAAGGTGGAGATCCAACGCGGCCGCTGCGCCCGCTGCCTGACCTGCCACCGGCTGTGTCCCCATCACGCCATTGAGATCGGATCCCGTATTTCGGTGGTGACCGCGGCGTGCCAAAGCTGCGGCATCTGCATGGCGGGCTGTCCGGCCCGGGCCATCCGGATGGAAGGGCTACAAATTGATGCCGATCTCAGCCGGCGGATGCAACGACCGGCCGCACCGGCAGACCCCTTCGAGAAGATGCCACGGGTGGTCGTGTTCGGCTGCGCACGCTCTGCCGGTCAGGCCCATGCATTGACCCGCCTTTCGGGGAACGCCCTGCCCGGGGGAGTGCAAATCGTCGAGGCGCCCTGCGGCGGCACCATCTCCGGCAGTCACCTTTTGGCGGCCTTTGAGGCCGGTGCCGATGGGGTGATGCTTTGCACCTGCCATACCGACAACTGCCAGTCGGAGATCGGGAATCGGGTGGCCCGCAGGCGAGCCGAATCGGCCCGGGATCTGTTGACGGCTGCCGGGGTGGAACGCGACCGATTGACGATCACCTCGGTGGCGGCCAACATGGGCAGCGAGTTCCACTTTTTGATCAAGGCCTTTGTCGATCAAATCCGCGCAATCAAGGATACTTGACGAACCCTGCCGACAAACCGATCGAGGAGATACACGATGGCCCCAGACCAACCGGTTCGCCTGGAAAATCTGAATCCCGCTTGCTGCACCGCATGGCTCCACGAACAGGATCTCTGCCTGACCTGCGCCATGTGCGCCAGTGCCTGTCCGGTGGCCGGGGTGGATGATTTCGACCCCCGCAAAATGGTGCGTATGGTCTCACTGGGCATGGTGGACCAGGTGGTCCGATCCCGTTGGCCCTGGATCTGCACCATGTGCGGCAAGTGCGAGCAGGTCTGCCCCATGGGAGTCGGCATCGCCGATATCACCCGGCGCATCCGCTCACTTCGCGACGACAACCGCGTGCCGGGGATTTTACACAAGGGCCTGGCCGCCGCCCTTGAAACCGGCAACAACCTATCCCTGCCCAAGGAAGATTTTATCTTCATCCTGGAAGATGTGGCCGAAGAGATCGCCGAGGAACCGGGTTTCGAAGGCTTTGGTGTGCCCATCGACAAAACGGGAGCACGACTGCTCACCACCATTCACAACAAACTGGTCAACACCCACACCGAAGACCTCAAACCGTGGTGGAAAATCTTCCATGCCGCCGGAGAAGACTGGACCGTGGCCTCGGACAACTGGGAAGGCACCAGCTGGGGCTATTTCACTGGCGATGACGAAGCCATGAAAATCATGGCCGGCCGCATCGTGGAAAATATGCGCCGCCTGGAGGTCGATACCCTGCTATGGCCCGAGTGAGGGCACGCCTATCTGGCGACCAGGTATGGTCTGCAAAAATGGTTTCCCGAGGCCCTGGAGACATTCAAGACGGTGACGGTGTTTGACCTGATCATCGATTATATCAAAAGTGGGCGCATTCGCCTGGATCGTCGACGATTCAACGTTCGCGCCACCTACCACGACCCCTGCAATTACGGGCGACGGGCCCAGAAACGCTTCGGTCACGGCTACTTTGAAGAACCCCGCTGGATCATGGACCAGTGCCTCGATGACTGGATTGACCTGCACCCCAACCGATTGCACCAGATCTGTTGCGGCGGCGGCGGTGGTGCCCTGGCCACGGGGTACGACGAAGAACGCATTTTCCACGGCCGTCGCAAAATGGACCAGATCCGGGCTACGGGAGCTCAGATGCTGATCCTGCCCTGCCACAGCTGCCACGGCCAGCTCAATGGCATTAAAACCACCTACGAGATGGAAGATCTGACCGTGAAGTACCTTTGGGAACTGGTGGCCGATTGCCTGGTACGATGACCCTTTCCAGGTTTGGCATCCCCACCCGTCCCTTTTTAATGGTTGGTTTACCGACAGCCGAGCGGCAACGTCTATCCGGAGCATTACCGGCAGGACCGCCGGTCTTGGCATTCGATTACGAAAGGATCGTGGACAGGAGCAGATGATCAAACACGTCAAAACAAAGGAGCCGATTCCCACAGCCATCCGTCATCCATGTATAGAAGACGCCTCGCAAGGGGCCATCGATGCCGCCCGAACCGATTTGATCGAAACCATTCCGGTGGGACCTTTGGCATCCTGCGCCGTGGCCGTCGCCCATTCCCGTCGGCAGCACCGGGAACCATCAATTGAAACGGGTGACCGATGATGCGAAAAGGGATCGGTGTGATCAACTGCGGTTCTTCCAGCATCAAATTCTCCCTCTTTTCCTATGGCGACGGCACCGACCTGCAATTGCTTTTCAAGGGTCAGGTCGACGGTATCGGGATGGCGCCCCGTTTTGTCGCCAAGACACCCGAGGGCACCTTATTAGACCAACGGGAATGGCCCGACCACCAGGATGTCGACCGCCGGACGCTGCTCGACTTTCTGATTCGATGGGTCAGTAATCACGCAGAAAACGTAAACATACAAGCGGCAGGCCACAGGGTCGTGCACGGCGGCGACGCATTCAGTCAACCGGTCCGAATCGATCAGGCGATTGTCGAACAACTGGAAACCCTCATCCCGCTGGCGCCGCTACATCAACCCCACAACCTGGCTCCCATACGAACCATTGCCAAATTGAACCCGCAACTGCTCCAGGTAGCCTGTTTCGACACGGCCTTTCATGCGACCAATCCACCGGTAGCCCGCAATTTTGCCCTGCCCCGGGCGCTGACCGCCGCCGGTGTGCACCGCTATGGATTTCATGGCCTCTCTTACGAATACATCGCCCGCAGGCTGCCGGAGATCGATCCGAAGTCTGCCCGGGGACGGGTAATTGTGGCCCATTTGGGCAACGGCGCCAGCATGTGCGCCCTGCACCACGGCCGCAGCATTGCTTCGACCATGGGGTTTACCGCCGTGGATGGTCTGCCCATGGGAACGCGAACCGGCAGCCTGGATCCCGGCGTGGTTTTATACCTGCTGCGCCAACGGGAAATGGATCTCGATGCGGTGGAACGGCTGCTGTACAACGAGTCCGGCCTGTTGGGTATCTCACAGATCAGCAATGATATGCGCGTGTTGATCGAAAGCGATGATATGCGTGCCAAGGAGGCCATCGACTTTTTCGTCTACCGCATCCGAAGAGAAGTGGGGGCCTTGGCTGCGGCCCTGGAAGGGCTGGATGCACTGGTCTTTACCGCCGGTATCGGCGAGCATGCCGCACCCATTCGCGCAGCGGTCTGCCAGAGCCTGCAATGGCTGGGGGTTCACCTGGACCCGGAGGCCAACCACAAGGACGGTCCCCGCATCAACGCACCTCACAGTGATGTTGCGGTCTGGGTCGTTCCGACCAATGAGGAATTGATGATTGCCACGCACACGCGCGATCTGATGAAATAAACCACGAATTTCAGGGAAAAGACACCAGTCGCCGGGAAAGCAAATTCAAGACGGGACATTATTTTGCAGGAAGGCCAGGACCCGGCCCATGGCGTGATTGATCGACCGGTATATTTCAGGCGGTGCGGAAAGGATCGCCTCCTTGGTTTGCACATATTGGGAAGCGATACACGCGTCTCCGCAATGGGAGACGAGTTCGCCTGCCGAGACGGGAGTGGTTTCGAGATGGAATTGCAACCCCATCACCGATCTCCCGATCTGAAAGGCCTGGTTCTCACAACCCTTGCTTCTGGCCAGCTGAACCGCACCGGGCGGCAAATCAAAGGTCTCTCCATGCCAATGAAACACATCCATGGACGATGAAAAGTGAAACCGTGAAGCATCATCGCATTGGACACCTTGCACGGGAAACCAGCCGATCTCCTTATGCCGGTTCGGATAGACCCGCGCACCGAGTGAACTGGCAATCAGCTGGGCGCCCAGGCAAATGCCCAGCACCGCTCTCCCGGCGGTGATGGCATGCCGGATGAATTGCTTTTCAGGGGCCAGCCAGTCATATTCCCCCTCGTCGTTGACGCTCATGGCACCGCCCATCACAATCAGCAGGTCGAATTCATCGATGCCGGGCAGTCGCATTGAATCGAACAGTCGCGTGGCCGTTATTTCGTATCCGGCCGTTTCCAGCCAAGGCTCGATGCTGCCCAACCCTTCAAAGGGCACATGCTGCAGATAATGTGCTTTCACTATCATTCCCCATGCTGATTTTAACAATCCGAACACTATTGGCATACGCTGTTCGGCCATAGACCCGGTCGTTGTGATCAAGCCCTAAAATTTTACGGATGCGGGTCAGCACCTTGCGTTCGCCAATGTCCACGCGCGAATCGGACACGACGAATTTGGCCGCAATGTCAAAGGCTTCCAAGCGTTCCCGATGATTGGCCAGCATAACGGCCAACCCGTTCAACGCCCGATCGGCATCGACCGACAGGATGTGGGCCTGGGCGCCCACCATCTTTTTAAGGGCCGATGGGGTCAGGTGTCGATAGCACTCATGCCGGCCTAAAATGTTTAAACCGGCTTGGAGTTGTCGTTTGTCAAGAGTAGCGCCCACCCCGGCCACGGCAATCATGATGCGCATCACCGCCTCGGCAAATCCCCCCTGGTCGGCTTGACGCCTGGCGTAGGCCCGCTCACGGCGCCGATTGGCCTGTTCGGCCCGGATGGTTTGCCCGTCGTCCGGGGTTGGGGAGGCGCCCCACCAAAACCGGGTCCAGGGATTATCATACATGGTTGTAAAGATGCCCTCCTGGGATTGATCCCGGAGATCACGGTAGGCATCCAGGGTAAGGGCGGTCAAACTTGAATACGTCTCTTCCTATGCCACAAAAGGGGTTTGGGGATCAACCGGTTCTCGATGGTCTTGGACATAAACGGACCAAGCGGCCATCGGCCAGCACAATGGGTTCAGGTCTGACCACACGTAGCGTTGAACGCACAGGGGGTGTAATTGCCGGGACAACGCCGCCAGCCAGGCGCACCCAGGGCTGGACCCATTGACGACAAACCGCATCGTTGGATTGGGAGATGGACGCCACGGGAACAAAGGCCTGTTCATCTTCCAGGCCGTCGTCCATGGATAGGATATCGGACATGTCGCGCGGCTCAAACTGCACGCCAAACTCGCAGATATCGGGGTTGCACGCCTTTTCGGCAATCACCATTTCATAGAGTCCGGGCACCAGGTATTCCACCATCTCCAGACTGCCGATGATCTCGTTGTGCTCTTTGGCAGCCACCCGCCCGGAAACAAAGATCCCCAGATGGCCGATATCCTCGTGGACCATGTAGACAATGACCTGCCCTTGCCGCTTGATCTCCTGCACCGATCCGTAAACCTTGACAATCCAGTTCAGGGCCTGGGGCGGCGGGGTAATGTTGTCCCCGCTGGATGCAAAGACAAAGATGGGGTCCCAGCAATTCCCGCTCATGGCATTATTAAGTTTACAGGAATTCCCGACCTGCTGCCGGCCGACCACCGGCTTGAAC
>DEIP01000145.1:18671-36569 GCA_002352605.1 Desulfobacteraceae bacterium UBA2771
AAACGGTCGCCGCCGTCGACAGAAAAGTTCTGGGAAGCTGGGACAAAGCAGTCTGTGCCGAAATAGAAAGCCGCAATGATGGCATGGTGTTGATCGGCCGCAACCGGCTTCAAGCATGGCGTGAACGCCTTTTTTATTCCTTGCGCCACAAAGTCATCGCCCTGATCAGCCCCAACCCCCGCCTGCGCCATGTCACTGTCCTTCTGGATTTTTCCGATACATCGCTGCTGGCCCTGACCTTTGTGCGGCACGCCTTCTTGAACCGGCCGGAGTTTAAACTGCACTTTCTTCACGCGCTGCATGGCAACGAAAAAAGCGCCCTACGGCGCTGGTCACGGCACAAACGGGTGGCCGATATCGACCCCGAGGCAGCGCTCACGCTCCTCCCATCAACGGGAAATCCAAGCGCGACCATCCTTGAGGCACTGGCGGCCGGCCGATACGGCACCATCGTCATGGGCAAGCGCGGCCTGTCGGGAATCAAGCGGTTGCTATTGGGTAGCGTCTCGCGTGCCGTTTTGCGCAGGATGGACGACCGGTCGCTATTCCTGGTGGATTGAGGAGACAGTCAGGGTCAGGCGGTATTAACATCATGATTATTCACCCTCCTTTCTTGAAGCCAATTCCAAATAAGGCAGAATCCCCTTGTCATATCGGGCTTCAAAGGCCCGGTCCACTTTCTGCACGGGGTCGGCACCCAGAAAGGCCAGCAACACGTCCAACTGCCGTTTGCGTTTGCCGGCGTCGGAAACGGCCTTCAGCCCGGCAATCCGGTCCTCGATCTCAAAATATTTCATCTTGTCGTCTAAGGGAAGCTGCCAGAAGAGCAGAAATCCCCGTTCGGGGAAATCCACGCCCAGGATGTCGTAGCAATAGGCCATGAAGGCACGTTCCAGCCGTTTGTGAATGCCCACGATCTGCGCCTTTACCGCTTCCATGACGGACAGATCAAATGGCCGACCGAGCACTTCGATGTAAATCTTGAATTTGGGTTCGGTGCCCGATGGCCGGACCGTAATGCGGATGCTGCGGGTCTCGGGCAGGTTCTCCAGTTTCAGGACCAGCACGTTACGCGATGAGGTATCGGTGCGGGACAGGTGGGGCTGGGGCTCACCCTGCCAGCGGTCAATCTTGTCCAATACTGCATAATCGCCCACCACCGGAATCTCATGGGCCCTCAAGTGCTGCATGATCGTTTTGATACGGCCGATGCCCTTTGCCCCCAGCAGCCTGATTTCGGTAAGGTAGTTGTGGCAGTAGCCGTACTTGGCGTAAATGCCGTCCAGGTAATCCACCAGGGTGCGCCCGGCGGCCTTGAGCTGAGAGGTGAGTTCCGCCAACCACACAGCGGCGCCGGCGGCATCCTTGTCGCGGGCGTAGTTGCCCATGAGAAAACCGTGGCTCTCCTCGGTGCCCAGGAGAAAGTCCCCCTGCCGACCCTCCGCCGCCAACCGGTTCATGCGCTCGCCGATGTACTTGAACCCAACCAGCAGATCGCCGATACACTGGATGCCGTTCTCCGCGGCAATGGTATCGACAAGCGAGGAGGTGACGTCGGTTTTGATGATCACGTTGTTTTCGGTCAACCACCCCTTTTTGCGGTACTGGTCGATGGCATATTCGACAAGCACGATGCCGATCTCGTTGCCGTTGAGAAATTTCCATACCCCATTGTGTCGCACCATGATGCCGATGCGGTCGGCATCCGGGTCGGTGCTCATGATCACGTCCGCACCGATGGCGTCGGCGTTGGGCAGTGCCGTATCGAAGGACTGAATCACTTCCGGGTTGGGGATGTTGAATGTGACGTTCTCAAAGGCACCGCTCAGGTTGGCGGTGGCCGGATCCAAATGGATATCGAAGCCCATGCCCTTGAGCACCGGATAGACGGAGGTCAGACCTGTGCCATGCAGCGGACTGTAGAGAATCTTGACCCCCCTGGCATCACTGAGCTGGAGCGCGGCCACCGCCTTTTGATAAGCCTCATCCACCTCACTGCCGATAACCGCCAGCAGTCCCTTTTCGCCGGCCGCATCCAGGTCCATGGTCCGGATGACGGAAACCTTACCGGTCACCTCGTCCACCAGGTCTTGGTCATGGGGCGGAATAAGCTGACCGCCGTACTGGTCGTAAACTTTTTTTCCATTGTCCGTGGGCGGGTTATGACTGGCGGAAAACATGCACCCGGAAACGGTGCCCAGATGGCGGATGGCAAAAGAGAGTTCCGGAGTGCTGCGGGTGCTGTCGAACAGGTAAACCTTGATGCCGTTGGCTGCGTACACGCGGGCCGCCGCTTCGGCCAGCTGGCGGCAGTCCAGGTCTTTCACAGGATTGGGCCGGTCGGCATCATAAATCGCGGTATCGGTAAATTGGCGCACATCATAAGCCAGCACCAAGCCTCGCTGTTTGGCTGACCCGCCGTGGGCCTTGATCAGGTATTGGCTGTGACCCTGGGCCGAGGCTTGAATGGTCCACGGGTTGATGCGATTGGGTCCCACGCCCACCAACCCCCGCCGACCGCCGGTGCCAAAAGGGATCACCTGATAAAAAGAATCCAGCAAAAAATCCCATCGCCCGGACGTGACCAGATGGTCGATCTGGGGCACGTAGGCGGCAAACATCTCGTCGGTGAGCCAGGTCTTCAATCGATCCAGGGCATCGCTTTTAAAGTTGTCGGGAAGATCAAGGGTCTCGAATCCTTTTTCTGCTTTTTCAATCAGGGTCTGGTAATTGTCCATGCCGTATCCTCACCAATGGGTGTAAATGGAAAATGGATCCGTTTCACAATAAATTCCTGCCTGCTCGGGAGTGCTACATGGCAGTTATGACCATAACGATCTGATAAGCGTGTATGAATACCGGCAACTATTTCATTTTTTCCCAGCATTGACAATGGTTTTAAGAGCGCGCGCCATCGCCATCTTCGGCTAAACTTATCCCATGGCGTGCCGATAGGTGATACATGAAAGCAGCATCTATCGACCCGTCCGGCACCACATTATCCCAAACTGGTGATCCATGCTGAATCCGCGGTCATTGAGGGACCTGCCCAAAGTCATCGCGATCCTGGTGATGATCACCTGCATTTTGGTTCCCGGCGCCTTCATTGTGGTCTGGAAAACAGGTACGTTTCAAGACGCGTCCCGGCGCATCGAGACCAATCTTCTGGGTCGGAAACAATTGGCGCTGAGTGAGCAAGTCCGGAACATTATGGCCCTGGTCAAGATCAAACAGGCCGTCATGCAAACCAATAGCAAGGCATGGGTCAAAGACCATGTGGCGGACATCCATTCGGTCCTGTCGAGCATAGATGCCCGATGGCGGAAAAAGATGAGTGACGGCAATCTGCGGCAGCTGCTGCGACACAATATCCAGGCCTTTGACGACAGCAACCCGAAAGGCGAAATCATCGTCCTGGATCAATCCGGCAACCTGATCTACCCCCCCGCGAACCAGATACCGACCTGGGATGACATCCGACAGATCCGGAATGAAGATGACAATCGGATCATTGAAACCATCATCCCCACGGTTCTCCGGTTCGATGACCTTTACCAAACCTTCATGATCCAACAGCCGGGGTCTACGAAAGCAACCCGAAAAATGGGCTACTTCAAGCTGTTCCGACCCGCCGGTTGGATCATCGGCTACGTGATAGACCCGGCGGACATGCAGAACGCGCTGCAAAGCGAAATTCTGCAGATCCTTCAAAATTTCAGATACGGTCAGACCGATTGCATCATCGCCATCGACGCCAACGGGTATATCCTGAACCACGGCGCCCAACCCGGCCTCATCGGCCGAAACGCGTTGAATGTGCAGAACAATCAGGGCGTCTATGTGGGCAAAAAAATCATGGAAGCCGCCCTATCGGCCAGTGACGGTGGCTATTGCCGCTATGACTGGCTGAACACACAAACCGGCCGGATCGAACCCAAGTTGACCTATAGCATGGTCATCCCGCAGTGGGACTGGACCATTGCCGCCGGGGTCTATCTCAATCCGGTCCATGCCCGGATGGCGGAAAGCCGGCGGCTGTTGAAACAACGCCTGATCACCGAGTTTTTGATCAACTTCACCATGTGGCTCGCCTGCCTGGGAGGAACCTGGTTTTTTGTCATCTGGGCACGACGAAAATTTTCAGCGGATATGGATGTCTTCGTCACCTTTTTTCAGCAGGCCGCCCACCGGGACAGGAAAATCAACACGGATGATCTGGGAATATTCGAATTCAAGCAACTGGCCGGGTACGCCAACGAAATGATGGAGACCCGCAGCCGCGCCCTGTCGACGCTGGAGGGGCAACGCCGGCAAATGGTAACCCTCACCCGCGCCATCGAGCAGAGCCCGGTATCGGTGATCATCACCACACCGGATGGCACCATCGAATATGTGAATCCTTATTTCGAAAATATCAGCGGCTACACGACCCGAGAGGCCGTGGGAAGCAATCCCCGAATCCTGAAATCCGGCCGGCAGCCCAAGTCATTTTACCGGCAGATGTGGCAGACGCTGACCGGTGGAAAGCCCTGGTCCGGTGAAATCACCAACCGGCGCAAGGACGGCAGCCTCTACTGGGAGCGGGTGCACATATCACCGATGTTCGACGAAGATGAAACCATCGTCCATTTCGTCGGTGTGAAGGAGGAGATCAGCGAACACAAGGCGGCGCTGAAGCAACTCAATCAGGCCAAACAGGATGCCGAAGCGGCCAGCGTCGCCAAGAGCCGGTTTCTGGCCAACATGAGCCACGAGATCCGCACGCCCATGAACGGGGTGATCGGCATGCTGGGCCTGCTGATGGACACCGATCTGACCGATGAGCAGTGCAACCTTGCCAACACGGCCAAGATCAGCGCCAACGCCCTGCTCTCCGTCATCAACGACATCCTCGATTTTTCCAAAATCGAGGCCGGCAAACTGGAACTGGAGATGCTCAATTTCAATTTCCGGGACATGATGGAAGATGTGATGGAAATCATGTCGGTCCACGCATCGAACAAAGGCATCGAGCTGACCAGTTACACGCATCCCGATGTGCCCGCGTGGGTCTATGGCGATCCGGGACGGATCAGGCAGATTCTGATCAATCTCACCGGGAACGGGATCAAGTTTACCGACCAGGGGGCCGTTGCCGTCCGGATCAACCTGGAGAAAACGGACGGGGAGATGCTGAAGCTCTTGATCGATGTTCAGGACAACGGTCCCGGGATCCCCACCGACCGCATGGACCGGCTGTTCAAATCCTTCTCCCAGGTGGATGCGTCCATCACCCGCAAACACGGCGGCACCGGGCTGGGCTTGGCCATCTGCAAACAACTGACCGAACTGATGGGCGGCCGGATCGGGGTCGAATCCCAAGCGGACCAAGGCACCCGGTTCTGGTTTACCCTGGTGTTGGAAAAGCGGCCGGCCCCAGACGGGGCATACCGCATCTCGCCGGAGATGATCCGAGGCAAACGTGTTTTGGTTGTGGACGACAACCCCACCAATCGAGACCTGTTCTGTGCCTATCTCGACACATGGGGATGCCGGCGCGACAGCGCTTCCAGCGGTGAAACGGGCCTTAAAAAATTACGGAATGCCGCCGGAAAGGATCCCTTCGATGCCGCCCTGGTGGACTTCATGATGCCCAGTATGGCCGGCGATTGCCTGGGCCGAATCATCAAAAAGGACCCGCTGATCAACCAGACCGCCCTGATCATGCTGACCTCCCGCGGGCTGCGCGGTGACAGCCAACGAATGAAAGAGATCGGATTTGCCGGTTACCTCACCAAGCCGGTGAAACGACAGCACCTGTTCCAATGCCTGTTGCAGGTACTCACCCGTTCGTCAGAAACGACATCGGAATCACGGCCCTCGGAGCCCATGGTCACCCGGCACTCGATCGATGAAACCGATCAGAAGGAACGGCGGATGTTGGTGGTCGAAGACAATCCGGTAAACCAGAAAGTCGCCCTGCTGATGCTGAAAAAGATGGGTTACCGGGCGGATGTGGCCGCCAACGGACGGGAAGCAGTGGACGCCTTGAAACAGGTCCCCTACGATCTGGTGTTCATGGACCAGCAGATGCCGGAAATGGACGGACTGGAAGCCACCCGGGTCATCCGTGCCTCCACCGAAGTGCTTAAGAACAATGTCCCAATTATTGCCATGACGGCCAATGCCCTCAAAGGTGATCGGGAGCGCTGCCTGAAAGCCGGCATGAATGACTACCTCGCCAAACCGGTAAAACCGGAGCAGTTTAAAGACAAAGTCGACCGTTGGCTGAATGAAGCGAAAACCGGAGTCGGTAGCCATGGTCCGATGGAACACGCCAGGAAAGAAAAACGTCCGTCAGGCCAACCAAGAGCGACCAATCGTCGTCGGTCAGATGTTTAATTAACTGTTGCCGCGGGTCGATCCCTCAAACGCTGTCCGTTCCACCAGTGCCCCGGTGGGGCAGACCGCAAGGCATTCCCGGCAAGACACACAGTTTGCAGCAGCCAACGGGTCCGCATCGAAATACCCCACCACCGTTTCAAAACCCCGGCCGGCAAAACTCAACTGGGGCTGCCGGTGCCGCTGCCGGCATATCCGGACACAAAGGCCGCAGAGCACGCACCGGTTGGGGTAGTAGTCAAACACCGGGTGATGGGTGTCCACCTCGGGTTCCTTGAGCACCCGTTCGAAGGGTTTGCAACCCAGACCCACCCCGAGAAATTTGGCGATATCCTGCAGCGCACAGGCTTTGTTGGCCGGACAGTGCTTGCAGTCCACCCGGTGAACCGAAAGCAGGAGTTTGAAGGCCATCTTTTGAAGGCTGCGGACCACCTCGGTGCCCGTGTAAACCGTCATGCCGTTTTCCACGGGTACCGTGCAGGCAGTCACGGGATCGCGAAAGCCGTCGATCTCCACCAAGCAGAGGCGACACGCGGCCGGAGCACCGGCGGGGCTATCCGTCTCCATCCAGCACAGATGGGGAATGATGATACCGGCGGACAGACAGGCTGAGAGCACGCTGCTGCCATCCGGGGCCTGGATGGTCCGGTCGTCTACGGTCAGGGTGATCATCGTCGAAGATTCCTCTTGCATCCGATCTCTATCTTTCAGCTTTCAGCTTTATTCTTCTCCGGCGGCCGCTCAATAATCGGCACCAGAGCCGCCGGGGAGACCTTCTCCACCGCATCGTAGTCCGGCGGACAGGCCACCACGCATTCGCCGCACTTGACACACAGCTGCTGGTCAATGCCTTTCTTGCGATTGCTGGTAGTGAACACCGCCTCCACCGGGCAGCACCCCACGCAGGCATCACAGCCCCGGGCGCATTTGTCCAGGTCGATGAAAAAGGCCGTCAGCGCCCGGCAAGCGCAACTCGGACAGCGGCCCTCCTTGAAATGAGCCTCGTATTCGTCCCGGAAATAGGCCAGAGAAGTGAGCACCGGGTTGGGGGCGGTCTTTCCCAATCCGCACAGCGACCCCTGTTTCACTGCCCGGCTCAGGGTCTCCAACTGCTCCAGGTCCCCCTCGCGGCCCTCGCCCCGGGTGAGCCGGCGCAGGATGTCCAGCAGATGACGGGTACCGATACGGCAAAAGGTACACTTGCCGCAGGACTCCTTCTGGGTGAAATCCAGGAAATAGCGCGAGACGTCCACCATGCAGACGTCTTCATCCATCACCACCATACCGCCCGAGCCCATCATGGCCCCGGCCCGGGTCAGGGCGTCGAAATCCACCGGCGTGTCGAGAAAGTCGGCGGACAGGCACCCCCCCGACGGCCCGCCGATCTGCACCGCCTTGAACCGCTTCTTGTCGGGAATGCCACCGCAAATATCGAAGATCAGGTCCCGGAGGGTCACCCCCATCGGGATCTCCACCAATCCCGGATGGGTCACGTTTCCCACCACGGAAAAAACCGCCGTGCCCGGGCTGCCGGCCGTGCCGATGGCCCGGAACCAGTCGGCCCCCTTTTCCACAATGGGCGGGATCGTAGCCAGGGTCTTGACATTGTTGATCACCGTGGGTCGGCCGTCGATCCCTTGCTCCACCGGATAGGGCGGGCGGTGACGGGGCATGCCACGGTAGCCTTCCACCGACCGGATCAGGGCCGTCTCCTCTCCGCAGACGAAAGCACCGGAACCCTGGAACAGGTCGATGTCGAAATCCAATCCGCTGCCCAGGATATCGGTGCCTAAAAAACCCAGTTCCCGGGCCTGCTCGACGGCGGTGGTGAGAATACGCACCGCCAGGGGGTATTCGGCCCGCACGTAAAACAGTCCCCGGGCGGCGCCGACGGCCAGGGCGGCGATGATCATTCCCTCGATGACTTGGTGGGGGTTGCTCTCCAGCAGGGTGCGATCCATGTAAGCGCCGGGATCTCCCTCATCGGCATTGCAGACGATCATCTTGTCGCTGCCCGATGCCGCCCGCGCCGCCCGCCATTTTCTGGCGGTGGGGAATCCCGCACCGCCCCGCCCCCGCAGTCCGGCCGCCTCGATCTCGTCGATCACCGTTTCCGGTTTCCGGCAAAGTGCTGTGGTCAGGGCGCCGTAGCCCCCTTCGGCGATATACTCGTGGATCTGATCCGGGTCGATTCGTCCGCAGCGCTCCATGATCACCCGCTTCTCCCGGTTGAAGCGAGCAAACTCCATCACCGAGGGGATCATCTCGTTTTCCACAGTGGCGCCCATGACGTGCTCGAACCGTGGGTCCCCCTCTTCCAGGAATAGCTTGACCAACATCTTGGCCTTACCCGGCGTCACCTCCGGATAGAAAATGGGTGGGAAACCCGAATCCGGATGATCGATGATCACCACCGGTTCGGCATAGCAGTGACCTACGCAGCCCACCGTGTGGATGAGGGCCTCGATGCCCCGGTCGGCCAGCGCCGCCTCGAAAGCCGCCTGGGTCTCCAGGGCGCCGGAAGCAATGCCGCAGGTGGCCATGCCGATGTGAATCTTTGGCAGCGGACTCTTTTCGAACTGCTCCCGTCGGGCCCTGGCCTCGTCGGCAATGGCCTGGTAGGCCGCTAAGACCCGGTTTACGGCATCCCCGGTCATCATTTGGCGGCCTCCCTTTGCGCTTTTTCCTTTTCAAGGCGAACCTGTAGCACCAGTCCCTCCACCTTGCTGGGAGCCATGTGACCGTGAAGAATCTCCCCCATCAAGGCCACCGGCGCCAGGGCACAACACCCCACACAGGCCACCCGCTCGATGCTGAACTCACGGTCTTCGGTAGTTTCTCCTTCCCGGATCTCCAGTTTGCGTTCGAAATTCTCCAGGATGATCTCACCGCCCCGCACATGGCAGGCCGTACCCATGCAGACCTTCACCGGGTTTTTTCCCGGCGGGTTGAACCGGAACTGGTTGTAGAAGGAGGCCACCCCGTAAACTTCGGAACGGGTAACGGACAGGTGGTCGGCCACCAGGGAGAGGGCATCGTCGGGCAGGTAACCCAAGGCCTTCTGAGCCATCTGAAGCAGTGGGATGAGCTGTCCCCGGCCCTTAGGAGAGGATTTGATCTGCGTTTGGAGGATTTCCAGGTGCGCCTGATCTTCAGCGGTGAGTGAATGCTCCATGGTCACGTTTCGGCTATGAGTTCATAGTTTCGATTACAACTGCACATTTGATAACGTCACTAAAAACCTCGTTTCTGACGGATTCGTATAAAGCCCGAGATCAAGGCTTGCGAATCCTTGAGGAACGAGGCGTACTGAACGTACGCCGCAGTGACGAGGGATGAAGCGTAACACAGATATCGGGTTTTTTACAAATCCGTCAAATTTTGTCCATGGCACCATATGCAGCCTGGATGCGCTCCCGTAGCAAGAAACAAAGGCGCTCGAGCATGAAAAAACCGAAGGGGGTATCCTCCTCCATGCATTTTCTCAACTGGCGGCCCTTGAGGCGAATCACGGTCGAATCCTTCCGGCAGTTGGCCGAAGACATGAGCACATGGGGCTCGTCCAACAGGGCCGACCAGCAACCCAGGGTGCGGCCCTTGCCCAGGGCATCGATCACCACCGAGCCCTTGTGACTGCCGATGTCCATGGCACGCTCCAGGAAAATGTATCCGTCGACGATGATGAACAGGTCTTCGCCGAAATCGCCCTGCCGGAAAACATAAGACCCAGCCTCATAGTGATCAATGCTGCAAAAATCTGAAATGGTGTCCAGGTGCATCGGAGAGATGTTCTTGAGAAATCCGCACGATTGCAAGGTGGCCCGAATGTCGGGATTAACCATGGTTTCCTCCCACATCGTTGTCGGTCATCTGATGGTAGGCCTGGATCAACCGCCCGCCCAGGACCCGGGACAGATGCCTGAAAAACAGATAGCCGCTTTGCATATCGTTATCCAGCAGCTTGAGCAGCCGGTCCCGGTCCAGTTGCAAAACCACCACCGGCGTCGCACAGATGGCAGTGCCGCCATAGGTATCACGATCGATGAGGCTGCCCCAACCGAAGGCCTCGCCCACACGGCTTCCCGTGTAGACTTTTTTTTGCGATTCGTCCATGGCGATCTTGACTTCGCCCTGGGCAAGGATGAACAAGTGCCGGGCCGCATCGCCGCTAAGGAACAGGACATCCCCTTGGGCAAAAGCCACGCGTTCGGCAATGCCCATGACCCGGTTGACAACATTCTGGCTCAGTCCCCAGAACAGATCCGTCTGTCGGATGTACATGGTGACCTCTTTTCGACAAGTAAGGACCTCGGAAAAAGAAGGTCTCTTCTCGATCTATAGTATACGAAAAGACACGGTGTCAAATTAAACATTTGTCATTGGGCCTTTGACATTATCGATTGGTCTTGTCCATGAACATGCGCAAAGGACTCTAAATGAACCGTTTTACCATCCGCACGCATGGAAATGGCACCGTGGGAGCCGGTGCACAGGATCCGGCAGCCCCTTGCCCGGTAGCGATCCGTCACCTCGGCATGGGGGAATCCGAAGCGGTTGGCGACACCGGCACTGATCACCACGATTTCCGGTCCCACCGCGGCAACCAGATCCGCAGAACTGGATGTCCGGGAGCCGTGGTGGGGGGCAAAGAGAACCGTGCTGGCAAGGTCCCTGCCCGCCCGCTGCACCAGCTGGCGCTCCGCCCGGCCCTCGATATCCCCGGTGAGAAGAAAGGCGGTCTCCCCCAGAGTTGCTTTGAGGACCAGCGAGCCGTTGTTTCGGTACTCCTGGCCGCGTTCCTTCAGCCGGCTGAGAAATCCCGCCGACGGGTGGAGAATTGCGAGCGACACCGGCCCGATAACCGTATCATCGGTATCGGCATCCACCTTTCGCACGACGATCTCCTTCTCCCGGCAGGCCGCCATCAGCATCCCATATCCTTTGGTCGTATTGGCATCACCGTTGGTCCACAGTTCCCGGACGTTGAAATGTTCAGCAATATAGATCAAGCCGTTGAGATGATCGGCATTGGGATGAGACAAGACAAGGATATCGACGGTGGCAATTTTCCTGCTCCACAGCAGCGGGGCCACCACCCGCCGGCCCATATCGAACAGGCGATTGTCGGAAAAGCCGCCGCCATCATATAGCATTACCCCCCCGCCGGGCAGTTCCATGAGTGTGGATCCACCCTGCCCCACGTCGATGGCCGTAACCTTGAGGTCCCGGTGCCAGAAGCGTTGATAAGACCAGTAGAACCCATCCCCGGCGACCACAACCAACACCGTCGCCAACACCCACGGAGCGAAGGTTATTTTGCGCAGGTTGAGCAATACCCAGCCGGTCAGATAGTAGAGGATGACCTCCAGCAGGGATGGGGTAACGGTTTTGAAGGCAGCAAAAGACAACTGCGCAAAAAAATCCAGCCCCAGCAACGCCAGCTTGAGAATCTTGAGGCTCAGCCAGAAACCCGGGACGGCAGCCGGTTCGAAAAAGACTGAAACAAAGGCCGATGCCAGTCCTAAAGGCACCACCACAAAGCCCACTATGGGCACGAGAAACAGGTTGGCCACGATACCCACCAGCGAAGTCTGGTTAAAATGGAACAGGACCACGGGGGTGGTACCGGCGATGGCCAGGGCGGAGACAAGCATAAAGCCGACCAACCACCTGCCGACCCGAATGGCCGGTGAACGAGCAACTTCCTGCGCGCCCCCGATCTTCTCGATCCCGTATACAATGGTCAGCACGGCGGCAAATGAAAGCTGAAAGGAGATGGAAAACAGGGCCGGCGGGAAGAGGACCAGAATCACCAGGGCTGCCACGGCAAGGGTATTGAGGATATCGTGGGAGCGCCCCAGGAGCAGGGCGACCAGGAAGACCGTCGCCATGATCTCGGCCCGTTGGGTGGACGGGGACATGCCGGCGAGCACCCCGTATGCCAGCACGGGCACCAACGTCACCGCGGCGGCCCACTGCCGACCCCACCCCCGCCACAGCAGGGGCGGGAATAAAGAGAAGAGCCGGCGAAAAAATGCAAAGACCACGGTGGCCACGATGCCCACGTGAAGCCCGGAGATGGCCAACAGGTGCCCCACACCGGCCCGGTTGAAGCGTTCACGCAGCCCGTCGCTGATGCCCGACCGCTTCCCGAATACAAGGGCCTTGAGCACCGCTTTCTCATCCGTGGCGGCTTCGCCGCCGGCCATATCGATCCTTCGGTCAAGCCGCTGACGGACATCATGGATCAACCGGCTTGCCGCAGACCGGGTGCGCTTTCCATTGCGCTTGAGTTTCTCCACCCGCACCCAGGCGCTGCCGTAAATGCCTTTACAAGCCATGTACCGGCGGAAATCGAAACCACCCGGGTTCTGAAAATTGCGAAAAGGCCGGATCTTGGCCGGAAAGATCAGCCGATCTCCGGGTGTCAGCTCCGTTTCCCCCATGACCGTCAGCCGGATTCGGCCCCGGACCTGTCGTGATTCATCTTCACGGGAAAGGGTGTTGAGGTCCAGGACAAGCCGGGTGCGGCCAAAGCGGACAACCGGCGGATCGATCACGACACCGTGGATGCGCCAATATCCGCTGTCGAGATAATGAACGATGTGATTGGGTCCAAACGGGGGAGACGTCCATGGCACCAGGGCCAGGTATCCGGCGGCCATTGCTGCCAACAACGGAGACCAGCGTGCCGGTTGTTCCCGTCGCAGACGGCCGACCAGCCAAATGGCTGCGGCCAGAACGATGGTCAGGGCCGGAACGGTCAATCCGGGCAAGCCTTGGCCCAGGATGATGCCGGTCATCAGGGAGAGGGTTACGGGTATGACCGGCCGGTAATAGGGAACATCGGGCATTTTAATGATCGGGGTCGCCGCTACCTTGCGAATGCTATGTTCGGTCATCGGTGGTAGCTGCTAATTTGATGACGATGACAAATATAAGAAATCCAGATTTCAAAGCCCTTCCGGTTTGCACACTTCTTTTTGCGTCTTATTATACTGCACACAACTAACCTAACGGAAGGAAGAATTAGTCATGAAAGGAACAAAAAAAGTCAAGTTTGGAATTGGAATTGTTCTAATAGTCATCATTGCTCTGTTTTTTCACTACACCCTTCCCCGTACGGCCGTGGTTCAGATCTCCGGCACAGACGTCAAACGCGTGGACAAGAGGAATAAGGTTATTGAAAAACAAAGCGGGGCAAACGCCAAGATAGAGGTAGAACAGCGCACATCCGATGTCAGATTTATCAATTCAGTGTCGCGTAAAGGGAAAACCATGGTATTTAGAAACGGAGACACCGGATGGGGATGGCCACCCTACTTAAAATTTAACAGTGCCGATCTCACAGCCGAAGCACAGGCATTTTCGACAGATCAGACAAAACCATGGGTACTTGTTAAATACTATGGTTGGCGGTTCAAGGTTTTCTCGATGTTCCCGAATGTTTTGGATCTGAAGGTGGTTGACCGTAATTACACCCATTTTCCAATTTTCAATATTGTTTTTTTTGCTCTGTTGCTCACGGTTGCTTTTTTTATCAGAAGCAAAATTAAAAAGTTTGTCTCCTGGGTGCGCAATCGAAATAAATCGAAACAATGAAATCCGGTCTGGGTATCAAATTCTACTTCAGGGCTGGTGTGTTCGTGAAGCTCCTGAGACAAGGAAGATCAAATATGTTCATGAAACGCCCCTTTTTCACTCTCTCCTGGTGGGGAGAATGAAAAAGGGGCGAATCGTTTTATTGCTTCCGGGCTAACGATTGAATACCATAACCCCAACCACTTCCTTGGTGTGATTGGTTTCATTATCCTGCGACTGCTCTTCGTCGATCAACACATCAACAGAAAATCCATCTTTGTTTGCATACCGCACGTTGGCGGTATTTTCACCGTCTGCGGTCTGCATGTCGGCCAGAAAAGTAGGAGATAAAGCAAAGGGGTTTTCAAAGTCAATGTTATGGAACCTGTGGCTCACCGTATCAGCCGTTTTCTCAACCAAATAGGTGGTGTCCACCATCGTACCAGATGACGGTTCCCAGGCGATGTATGAGAGACGTTCTGTACCATGATCTTGCACATTCCCCTCCTGCTCTTGCATTCGATGGTTAAATCCATCGACGGTGATTTTTTTCATTCGCCCGGTTACTGTGGTTGAATCATTGAAACTCGTAACAGTGGTCATTACAACTGGGGCGACATTAAATTTCTCATTGAAGGTGATTGGCTGAAAAGATGCAGCCGCACTGGTCTCTATGGTAGCCGCCTCAATTTGTGTACCGTTCCCGAGGGTGTAGTTTCCTTGCTCCATGACTAGGTAGCTTACCGTTTCGGTGAGATGGGATCCATCCAGATAACCCCATTCCTGAATGCGAATCTCAAATCCCGCAGCATCAACACTCCGGATTCGAACGACCGCCGGATGTCCGCCGTTGAGGCTTATTGGCCCGGTTACGATCACCGGATTGACATACACTTTCTTATAGTTGATTCGAGTCCATGTGTGGTTCAGCTCTACTTCATCATACTCCATTGCCTCGACAACAGAATTGGGTTCAGGGTGGGTTAGGTCTTTCTGATTGGTGATCAGAATCTTGTCAAGCTTGGTCCCGTCCTCACGCTGAGTGATTTTCAGCGTATGGGGCCCTGCTTCCAATCGAAACTGCATGGAATCGGCCGCATAATCCGGATTGGATGCGTCTCTGAGTGCGAACACGTCCCAGGTCCAGACATCTTGACCGCCGGGTTTTGTATGCCAGACCATATCGGATTGACCATCAACGGATACGAAGAAGGAATCGCCGGCGGTGTTGTTGGAGATCTGGAGTCCCCAGATAACATAGTCTCCAGTTTCGGGGATTTCGAAATGGTATTCAGCATGGCCTGCATTTTCCGATGGACTGCTTAAATTACCGGTACCTTCAGGCACCCAAATAAAGCTGCAGGCACCGGCCTTCTCGTCATCTGCAATCTCCATGGGAGATTGCAGATCCCCATCTTCTGCTTCAATCCATATTTTCACCAGGGTGTTTTCAGAAAAACTGACGACAAGGGTGTGATCACTCTTTACATCGGTGAAGGTGTAGTTTCCCATGACCCCCATGGATTGACCATCAACCTGAACATCTGCGATGTGAAAACCGGCGTCCGCAGCGAAAACGAATGTCTGGCTTGCACCATATGCCACATCCACGGGACCGGCAGGTGTAATGGTTCCGTTGGTGCCTGAGGCGACCGTAATGGTAAATGTGTCGGGTTCAAATGTTGCGTTGATGGTATGGTCGGTAACGACAGTGTCGAAAGTGTAACTATTGACAACACCCATGGACACACCATCCACCAGTACATCAGCCACCTGGTATCCGGTATTCGGGGTGATTGTATAGGTTTTGCTGGCACCGGCATCCACGATGATAATCCCAGCGGGAAGTATAGAGCCGTTGGCTCCCGCGAAAGCAGAAATCGTGTATGCATCGACAGCAAAGCTGGCTGTGATGGTATGGGCGGTAACGACAGTGTCGAAAGTGTAACTATTGACAACACCCATGGACACACCATCCACCAGTACATCAGCCACCTGGTATCCGGTATTCGGGGTGATTGTATAGGTTTTGCTGGCACCATGGTTCACACTTACCACGCCAGTTGAAGAGATCGTACCGTCGGGTCCAGCGGAAGCAGAAATGGTGTACGTGTCAACGGCAAAGCTAACGCTGAAAGTATGATTGGCGGAAACCTGAGTAAACGTATACGCCTGGACCACACCAACAGATACGCCATCCACGTTGACATTCGCTACGTGGCAGCCGCTATCGGGCGAAATAGTGAAGGTTTGATCAGATCCTCTGGTTATCGTGACGGTATTACCAGGCGATACAACACCGTTGTTGCCTGCAACCACTGTTATGGTGTGGGTGGCCGGTGGCGGTGCCTGTGCAAAAAAAGAGACTTCACTGGAATCAGCGCTTTCCAACGTCCCGGCAAAGGCCCGTACTACAAAATAGTAGGTGGTGTCATATTCGAGATTATAGACCGTTCCGGTTGTTTCGGAACCTGTCCAAACCGGCTGGTTGTAATTGTAGGCCTGGCCTTCGATGCGCTGATAAATCCGGTAGCCATCCGGTGTGGGGTCATTGGGATCCCATGCCAGCGTTGCCTGGGCGGTTTTTGGTACAGTATACGTATCGTAAGAAAAAGTAGCTTCGATAGATCGATTGGTGGTGACTTGATTAAATGTGTAAGCGGTTACCGACCCTTTGGACAAACCATCCACTTTTACATCCATCACATGATAACCTGCAGCGGGAGTGATCGTGAATGTTTGGCTGCTGCCATGATCGATGTTCACAATGCCTTCCGGAGAAATAATGCCATTGGCGCCTGCGGTAGCAGAAATGGTGTACACGTTGACCGCAAAACTGGCACTGATGGTATGATTGGCGGTGATTTGACTGAGTGTATAGGAGGTGACGGCGCCTTTTGAAGCCCCGTCCACGATGACTTCCTCCACATGGAAGCCGGCATCAGGAGAAATAATGAAGGTTTGACTGGCGCCCTCATTCACAGTGACTGTGCCTTCAGGGGAAATTGTCCCATTTTCGCCGGCGGTGGCTGAAATGGTATAGGTTGGTATTACAGGTGCTGTGGAAAAGAAAGAAACCTCATTAGAATCTGTGCTTTCCACTGTACCGGCATAGGCCCGTACTACAAAATAGTAGGTGGTGTCATAGTCGAGATTATAGACCGTTCCGTTTGTTGCGGAACCTGTCCAAGCCGGCTGGCTGTAGTCATAGGCCTGGCCTTCGATGCGATGATAAATCCGGTAGCCATCCGGTGTGGGGTCATTGGAGTCCCATGCCAGCGTTGTCTGGGCGGCCAATGACAGGGTAGGTGTTAAGAAAAAAATGCCTAAGATCAGCGCTAAGCGTACAAAGGGCCTGACTTGGTTATAAACCCATGGAAACATACTACCATCCTCCGTGATTCGTTTTGGGACAAACAGTGAATCCGCGGAGGATACGACCATTTGCCTTCGGCGGCCCTGCTACCATCTCTTCCGGAAACCAGAAGATTTAGGCCAGCGGCTTTGCGTCCCACCCTTTCGGGTGGTTTGCCATTATCGAGCAGATCAGTATAAACTGTCGCAATTGTGCCATTATGCAACTATGGTTCCAATAAGTCAGGCAACCACACTACTTTTCATATAACATCTTTATTTTTAATCATTTTCCCATATTAATGATTGTGCATAGCGCCCTCATGGAAGTAAATACACGGGTTTGCTGTGCAAAAAAAGTCACGGCCCCAGTCAATGAACGTTCAATCCATGACTTGATCACCTCCCTTCACCCGTCACCCTCCCCTCCGGACCGTACATCAGGTAATCGAATTCTTCGAGCTGCGTGTGTCGGGCACTTCGTTCAACACCGATTTTCACAGATGGTTAAATGGACACTTCTCCTGATTTAGATGTTGAACGAGAGCTATCGTATCAAGAACTTAGGGCTCGCGCAAAAAT
>DEIP01000165.1:0-10579 GCA_002352605.1 Desulfobacteraceae bacterium UBA2771
TTTCCAGCCCGTCGATGGACAATTCGAACATAGGATAAATCTGGCGTATCATGGTGATGGTGCGGGTGTAATTCCACATGATGGCAGAAACCGGGTTAAGCCAGGCATTGTGGGGAAAGGTGTGCGCGAGCATGCGCAAACATTCGATGCTGGGCTTGCCGCTACGATCTTGGACATAAATGGAGCCGTCCCGGGACATCAGCTCATAGGGTGCCATGCTGGCGTCCCCCACAACGATGAACCGGGTTTCCGGGTCCATGCCCACCAGTTCGGTCATGGTTACCGGTTGGCGGTAGCGGGCGGAATCTTTCCAGAGGGTGTTGTAGATGGTGTTGTGAAAAAAGAAGGTTCGTACCTCCTTGAACTGGGCCCGGGCATAATCGAACAGGGTCTGAACCACGGTTACATATGGCTCCATGGACCACCCGCCATTGTCGATGGCCAAAATGACCTTGAGGCGATCCTTCATGCGGCGGTCGAAGGCGATCTCTATCTCCCCGGCATTTTTCATGGTGCGGTAGATGCTTTCGTCGATGTTCAGCTGGTCTTTGGGACCGGCGGGCACCATATTGCGAAGGCGTTTTAGGGCTTCTCCCACCATGGCCTGGGTGAGCGGACCGGACAAGGAATAATCCTTGTAGCGCCGATCCATGGCAACCTTGACGGCAGACTTGTTGCGCGACACTCCCCCCACGCGCATGCCGCCGGGGTGGTAGCCGGAGTGACCCACCGGCGATGTACCGCCGGTTCCGATCCATTTGTTGCCTCCGTCGTGGCGCCCGTCCTGCTCCTTGAGCCGTTCCTTGAAGTATGCGATCAGTTCTTCCGGCGTCATCCGGTTGAGCTGTTTTTCATCGATACCCAGCGCGTCGGCCATGACCTTGGGATCCGTGAGCCACTGCTCCAGCATGGCCCGGGCCATTTCGTCGATCTCCAGCCCTTCCACATCGGGCAGTTCGATGCCTTGGAAATGGTAGGCGAACACCTGGTCGAACAGGTCGAAATAGCGCTCGCTTTTGACCAAAATGGACCGCGAGGCGGTATAGAACTCGTCCAGTGTGGCGATGAGATGGTTGGCCAGAGCCCGGTGCAGGGTCAAAAAAGCCGTGGGGCTGACCGGCACACCCACCTCTTTGAGCTTGTAGAAAAAGGCCAGAAACATAATCAGAAGATCTTTCGTCGGTTGACAAAGGTGCTGGCTCGTTCATAATCGCCGCTTTTTTTGAACAGCACCCCCAGAAAGGGTAGATCCCCTTTGGTTAGCCGCTTGGGTTTGAAGTCCGGATCGGCGTCCAGTGCGCGGATCCAGTTGATCAGTTCCCGGGTGGCCGGCCGTTTTTCCACGGCTTCCAGATCACGCATGCGGTAAAAGGCGGCGATGGCGTTTTCCGCCAGCTCATCATGGATGCTGGGAAAATGCACACCGATAATTTTGCGCATCATCTTGGGATCCGGAAAGGCAATGTGATGGAAGTTACAACGGCCCAGAAAGGGATCGGAGAGATCCTTTTTGGCATTGGAGGTGATGATGATTACCGGCCGGTGCCGGGCCGATACGGTTTTATCGACTTCGATGATATCGAACTCCATCTGGTCCAGCACATCCAACATGTCATCCTGGAAATCGGTGTCCGCCTTGTCGATTTCATCAATCAGCAGCACCGTGCGCTTGTCGGCCGCGAAGGCCTGACCGATTTTTCCCATCTTGATATACTCTTCGATGTCGCTCACGTTGCGCTGGCTGTCGCCGAAACGGCTGTCGTTGAGCCGCGTCAGGGTGTCGTATTGGTATAACCCCTCCACCAGCTTCATACTGGATTTTACGTTGAGCACAATGAGCGGCATGTTGAGGCTCTCGGCTATGGCGTGGGCCAGCATGGTCTTGCCCGTACCGGGCTCGCCCTTGAGCAACAGGGGCATCTCCAGGGCCATGGAGATGTTGACGATCTGGGCCAGTTCTTCATCAAGTATGTAACGGGTCGCCCCGCCAAAGGACGCATCTGCATGTTGCGCGGTCATGAACACCTCTCTAAAGCGTTGGAAAATTATTTAAAAGCATCGCGAATTTTTGCCGACAGGTCACGCGTCAGCGCCAGTACCCGCTCGGCCAGGGCCAGGCTCAGGGACCCGACACCGCAGCTGGGGGTGATGAAACTCCGGCTGTAGATGGTCTGCGGGGCAATGCCGAGGGCTTCGATCCGGCGGCATCGCTCCTGCCAGCCGGCAAACAGGCTGTCGACGGTTTCCCGCTCGATCTCCTCGGGTCTCAATGTGGGAACGATGCCCCATGCGAGAAAGCGGCCGGCGGCCAGAAAATCCCTGATCTGCGGGCCGTATAAAATGAACCGGTCGAAATAGGCGTAGGCGTCGAAATTGACGATGTCCGCACCGGATTCCAGCACCAGTGACCAATCCGTATTGGCACATACGTGGATTCCGGCCAGTCCGCCATCGGCGTGGATGGCATCCACCACCTCCTGAAGGCAGGACAGGACCTCTTCTTTTGAAATGCTGATCAATTCGGAGGAGCCGAATCCGGCCAGTGCCGGTTCGTCGATAAAGATAATCACCGGACATCCCGGTCCGGCCAGGGTGCGGATCTGCCAGCGGGCGTTGAGGGCCAAATGCTTGACCGCCGCATCGCGCAGGGTTTCGTTGTAGAAAATTGCCCGGCCATCCTGGTCCTTTACACCGGTGCAGAAGGTAAATGGGCCGGTGACCTGGCCTTTGATCGCCACGGGTGGGGTCTCTATCCGGGCCAATGTGTTCAGCAGGGCCGCCACGCCTTTGCCGGTGGCCTCGGTCAGGGCAAAACGGGAAGCGGGCAATCGATCCGGGGCCTCACTGACGGCCATGTAATCCTCGAAAAAGGCGAGCAGCTCATCGTCGAAGGATTGGCTGGTGGCATCGATAAAGGTTTTGCCGTCCCGGTTGACCACGGCCGGCAGCCCCGGCAGAAATTGCGGCACCATGCCCTCTTCGGCAAAACCCGGCAGCTGCACCCACAGCGGGATGGCCGGCGTATATTTCATGATCAGGCGCGAGGCCGCCGGGTGATCGTTCATGGGGATGCTGCCGATGAGCAAAGGCAGGCAGTCGGGGGTTAACGTCTGGAGCATCGGCGAATTCCTCTTATCGGTTTTGAGCACAACGCGGATATCGGGCAAAAAGATATCCATTTCCAAATGGCACTGTCTATCATGGTGGCGGCGGATTGACAAGGCTCGGATTGACACTGATTGGACACAATGATATTATATAAATTACTTATTGAGCCATTCACGCAAATTACGGGCGGGCCATGAGAAAGATTATCTCCCTCAACGAAAAGCTTAAATGTACCCGGGAAGAACAGGACGCCATCGTTCGAAAAAGAAAGCTGTTGGCCGTCAGGAATGTTTTCCGGTGTACACACTGCGTCTCCAAATGCGAAAAATGCGGTGTCCAGATTGGGGCTGAAAACAGGCCGGATGGGTCGACATTCAGGAATCCCTATAATTTTTGCGACAGCTGTTCAGAAGAGTATATCTTCTACATCGATACGCTTAAAGGCAAGAAAAACGAGGCCCTGTATTGGCACAACGACGCTTGGATAAAGGTGTGGTCCACATGGATCAAGCACCAGGATGCCGTTGACAGCTATCTGAAGTCGAAATCGTTTCAGCGACTGCTCGACGAATTGAAACCGAACCCGAGCTGATCGGCACAGTCCCAGCAGCAGACCGGACCGGACAGATCGGGCTTGAATGCGAATTACCACAGGAGGCGCACATGTTTGGAATCGGAATGCCGGAATTGATAATCATCCTGGTCATCATTCTCATCATTTTCGGTGTGGGCAAACTACCGGAAATCGGTGGTGGTATGGGAAAGGCCATTCGTAACTTCAAGAATGCCTCCAAGGAAGCGGAAAACCAGGAAGCGGAACAGCTGGAAGAGGATAAAAAAACCTGACCGGCCGTTTTTTTGCGAACGGGATGGTGTTAGCACCGGGCCCGCGGGATGCGAACCATTCCGCCGGCCCGTTTTGATTTTCCGAAGGTGTCGGCATGGGCCGCGTCCCTTGGGACATGGAACTCGGCACACCCCACGATCACAACTTTCCGGATCGGGCAATGGAATAGACCAGCCACAGTCCCAATAAGGTGGCGATGATGTAGCCGGTCAACCCCAGCACATCGTTGACGGAGAGGGTCTGAACGCCGAAGAAGTCGACTTCGAAACGCAACACCGTGCGCGTGGCGTTGAGAATCAGAGAGGCGGCGATAAGGGAAGCGGCCACCACCAGCCCCAGGGTGAGGCGATTGATGCCGTTTTCGAATTTTTTGGACGGGTCTTCCAGGCCGCTGTGGGACAGCTCAACGCGGGGCGATTCCGTGAGCAGGCGTTTGAGCAGGCCGTGGGTCAGCCGGGGCATCTGGCGCAGGTAGCCGCCGAAACGTTTCACATCCCGGTCCACACTTTTCAGCACTTTGTGGGCTTCGTAACCCTGCTGCAACAGCTTTTTGGCGTAAGGCCGGGTCACCTCCAGCAGACTGGCTTCCGAGCCCAGAATCTTGCCCAGGGCCTCGGTCTGGATAAAGGTCTTGAAGAGCAAAAGCAGGTTGCGCGGCAAACGGATGCGGTATTTGATCACCAGACGCATGACCTGGTCGTAGACGTCCTTGACCGAAATGGTTTTCAGGGAGCGGCCGTAAAAGGGTTCGGCCATCTCTTTGAGGTCCAGCCGGAAGCTTTTCAGGTCCATGGTCCGGGGGTCCACCAGGCCGGCGGCCTCGAAGGCCTCCATGACCATGTCGTAGTCGTGCTCGGAAAAACCGAGGAACAGGTGGGCGATCTGCATCATGGTCTCTTCGTCCAGGTATCCAACAATGCCGAAATCCACCAGGCCCACCCGGCCGTCGTGCATGACGAGGGCGTTGCCCGGGTGGGGGTCGGCGTGAAAAATACCGGCAGCCATGAGCTGGCGTGAAAAGGAGCGCAGGCCGATCATGGCCACCGCTTCGGGATCGATGCCGTGGCGCCGGATCTCATCCACGCGGTCCATTTTGATTCCCTCGATATGCTCCATCACCAGCACCGACTTGGCCGTGAGATCCCAATACACCTTGGGAATATGAATCTCGTCGACCGCTTTGAAGCTTCGGGTGAACCGCTCGATATTGCCGGCCTCGATGAACATATCCAGTTCCCGGAAGATGGTGCGCTCGAACTCCTTGACCAAGTTGACCGTTCCCACGATGCGACCCAGGTCGAAGGCGCGTTCGAAACGGGCGGCAAAGTAGTACATGAGCTGGATGTCACTGCGGATGCGCTTTTCGATGCCCGGCCGGATCACTTTCACGGCCACCTTTTCCCCGGTCTTGAGCCGTGCGGTATGTACCTGGGCCACGGATGCGGCGGCCAGGGCGGTATCGTCGATGCCGGCAAAAAGCTGATCCAGGGGAAGCCCCAGCTCGGACTCGATCAGTCGGCGAATCCCGTCGAAGGGCACCGGCGGTACCCGGTCCTGCAACTTGGTGAACTCGTCAATATACTCCGGGGGAAACAGGTCTCCACGGGTGCTCATGAGCTGCCCCAGCTTGATAAAGCTGGGGCCCAACTCTTCCAGGGTGCGGCGGATACGGGCCGGGTCGGGAAGGCCGGATTTGATCTTGGCGCCGGCTCGGCCCTTGAGCCGGTCGGCCATTTCGCCCATGCCGTGCTTGATGAGCACACGCGAAATCAGGCCGAAGTGGCGAATGCCGCGGATACGGCTGCTGGTAAAGGGAAACGGCATCGGATTTCCTTAATCCTCGTCATCGGCCGTGTCGTTCACCGCCTTCCATTTTTTGGAAATTTTATTGAGCATATATGCGTCGGCCACATAGCTTTCCACTAGACCGCAATCCACGCACACAAAATTGTCCAAGGCGGCCATGGCCGTCAGGCTGACGGGGATTGAATTGCTGCCGAAGGGACCGCTTTTCATTGGCAGATCGGCGGCAAAGTAGATATTCGCCGACCCGCACTTGGGGCATTTTCCCTGCTTCATGGTGTTTCCTCCCTTGGGGGGGTATTGGCTTCCTAGTTTCACGGATGATGCTCACCGTGTCAGGACCCAATATGCCGCAATACAGGTGTGGTGTCAACGCAGGCCACCGGCACAGCCGGCCGGTAAGGCATGTTGCCGCCTTGCATCGGCGGGTGGGTTCCGGTACAACGGCGGACCTTTTACTTCCTTTACCGGAGGTATCGCTTATGTGGCCCTCATCCCATCCACCGCCCGCTTGATACGTTCCAGTGCATCGGTGAGAATCGAGCGCGGGCAGGCGATGTTGATTCGCTCGAACCCGTCCCCTTCGGGGCCGAAAATAGATCCCTCGTCCGGGAAAATCCGCGCCTTATGCAACATCAGGCGCCTGAGTGCCCATTTGTCCAACCCCAGGCCACGGCAGTCCAGCCACACCAGGTAGGTGCCCTCGGGCCGGATGACCCGGATGGCGGGAAGGTGGCTTTCGATGAATCCCTGAAGGTGGTCCAGGTTGTCCTCGATATAGGCCATCACCTGTTCCAGCCATGGCTCCCCTTCCCGGTAAGCGGTTTCACAGGCCAGCACGCCGAAAGGATTGGCCCAGTTTCCCATGCCGCAGCTGTTCAGGGTCTGTTGGAAACGTTGCTTCAATGTCGAGTTGGGGATGATGATGTTGGAGGTGTACAGGCCGGCCAGGTTGAACGTTTTGCTGGGGGCCGTGCAGACTGCCGTATTCTGGGCTATCTCCTCGCTGATGGTGGCAAAGGGCGTGAAAATGACCCCTTTGTAAAGCAGGTCGGCGTGGATCTCATCGGCAACCACCAGAACCCGGTGCTCCAGGCAGATTTGCCCGATGCGACCCAGTTCTTCACGGGTCCACACACGGCCCACCGGGTTGTGGGGGCTGCAAAGGATAAACACGGTGGTCGCCGGATCCGCCGCCTTTTTCTCAAAGTCGAAGAGATCCATGCGATAGCGGCCGTGGTCCAGGACCAGGCTGCTGGATACGAGTTCGGCATCGTTGTTTTCGATGGCACCGAAAAAGGGATAGTAGACGGGCCGCTGGATCAGCACCTTTTCACCGGGCCTGGTGAAAGTGCGCACGAGAAAGTTGACCGCCGGTACGACCCCAGGCGTGGGCACAATCCATCCGGGTTCGACCTCCCAGTGATGGCGCCGTTTCATCCACCCCACCACGGCCTGGTCGTAACTGTCCGTTCGAAGCGTATATCCGTATATGCCGTGCTGCGCCCGTCGCACCAGAGCATCCACTACCGGCTGGGGAGCGGCAAAGTCCATATCCGCCACCCACAGGGGCAGGATCCGGTCTGGTCCGAAATAGTCGTCGACGGCATGCCGGAGCGACGGGTTGTTCGAATCCTGGACCATGCCCCATTTGGCGCTTTGGGTCTCTTTACGGCTGATTTCCAGGTCGAAATCATATTTCATGATGATGGCCGTCTTATTCCAGAAAATTTGATGGTGAACGATCCACAGGAGGTCTCATAACACCCAAGCCCCTCGACGTCGACGGTTTTATCGACATCGGGGATTAAATTGGACATACTTGCGCAGGATCTCTTTTCATCCTGATGCCCCGACGTCATTTTACTTGACCGAGTGGGTTTATAAGCTACTGAACATTGAAAAACAGACTCGGCGCCCGCCTTATGGGCCGGGCGCCAGGGCATTTGGGTTATGCAACAGGCATCAGCCACCCAGGCGCAACCGGGGTGGCTGTTTTTTTTGGGGAGGAGATCGTGACCACACTACTGGTGATCGATAATTACGATTCATTCACCTACAACCTGGTGCAGATGTTCATGCAATACGATCTCTCCATCCAGGTTCACCGCAGCGACCGGATCACCCTGGACCGGGTAGCCGATGCATCGCCTGACTACGTGCTGATCAGTCCGGGGCCCAAAGACCCGGCCCACGCCGGTATATCCAACGCCCTGATCCGGACGTTTTACCGAACGACCCCCATTTTGGGTGTCTGCCTTGGCATGCAGTGCATAAACGAAGTGTTCGGCGGTCAAACGGTCCGGTCGACAACGCCCATGCACGGAAAAACCAGCCCGGTTTATCATAGCCGGGAGATGCTGTTTGCGCAGATGCCCTCCCCGTTCAGCGTGGCCCGCTATCACTCCCTGATGGTAGAGCCTTCACCGGTGGCCCTCGATCAACACCTCCGGGTGACCGGGCGTACCGCAGACGGCACGATAATGGGGTTGTCCCACAAGCGGTTTCCCCTGCACGGTGTTCAGTTTCACCCGGAAAGCTTTTTAACGGAATGTGGGTTCTCCCTGGTCGAGAATTTCCTGCGGCTGGGCCCGCCGTGCAGCGACCGGATGAACGAATCACCCCCACGGACCAGCGGGCCCGTTCACCCTCCGGAAACGGATACCGGGATGGGCGTGAAAGCGAGGCCGATTTGAATCGGTTGAACGATCTTTTAGACAGTCTTCGCGGCGTTCGCTCCGAGACCCTGCATTTGGAAGAACCCTTCGCGGATATGGCAGCACGATTCACCGGGGAACCGGGTACCGTTGTGCTGCTCAGCGGTGGGGAGCTGGACTGCGCCCGCTATCACATCATGGGTATCCGCCCTTGGCTGACAATCACCGGGCGGCTTGGGGAAACGACGGTCGCCATCGATGGGGCCGTGCATGTGATCTCCCAGGCACCGCTGAATTTGCTCGAAACGGTTCTGGACCGTTGTCGCCTGAGCATTGGGGGTACGGCCGGCCCCATTGCCGCCGGTCTTTTCGGATATCTGGCCTACGACCTGAAAGACGGTCTGGAATCCTTGCCCCGCACCACCGTCGATGACCTCGGGCTTCCCCAACTCTGCCTGGTAGCCCCGTCGGTGATTGTGGTGTGTGACAAGACCGACGGGGTTACCAGGGTGCATGCGCCGGTTCGACGTGGTCATGATGTCCGGGCGGCCATAGATGCGTTCCGGGACACTTTGAATTCGCCGCCGCCGGCTCCCGGTGATTTTTCCGGATCCGGGCAACCGCTGAAATCCAACTTCACCCGATCCGATTATGAGCGTTCAGTGCAACGGATCCGGGAATACATTGCCGCCGGTGACGTTTACCAGGTGAACCTGTCCCAGCGGTTCGAAATTGGATTTCGGGGTGACGGATACCGTCTTTTTCAAACCCTGTACCGCCTGAATCCCGCCCCGTTTTTCGCCTATGTCAATGCCGGCGATCATCAGATCGTCTCCACCTCTCCGGAACGGTTTCTGCTTCGCCGCGGCAATCGGGTGGAAACCCGTCCAATCAAAGGCACCCGTCCACGGGGAAAGACACCGGAGCGGGACCGGGAGATGATGGCCGCGCTGACCCGCAGTCCCAAAGATGACGCCGAACTCTCCATGATCGTTGACCTGTTGCGAAACGATATCGGCAAGGTCTGCGCCGGGGGGTCGGTGGTCGTGACCCAACACAAGCGTCTGGAGGCATACCGGAATGTCTATCACCTGGTTTCCGTGGTGGAGGGATTGCTGGCCGAGGGCCGGCATTCCGTGGATCTGATCAGAGCCGCCTTTCCAGGGGGATCCATTACCGGCTGTCCCAAGATACGGTCCATGGAGATCATCGACGAATTGGAGTCGCATCGCCGTCACATCTATACCGGTGCCATCGGCTACATCAGCTTCCACGACACCATGGATCTGTCCATCGCCATCCGCACGGCCACCATCGCCGACGATCGCCTCGTTTTTTCCGTGGGGGGCGGTATCGTGTACGACTCTGAACCGGAAGATGAATACGAAGAGACATTGCACAAAGGGCGAACCCTTATGTCCGTGTTTCAAGGAACGGGTGGCAACTCGGTTCCCGACGTTGGCTCGGAACCGTGGGTGTGGCAGAATGGACGACTGCTTTCACAGGATCGGGCGGTGGTTCCCATCGCCGATTTAGGGCTGCAGTACGGCTTTGGTTTCTTTGAGACGATCCGTGTGGACAAGGGTGTCGCCCAGCGGTTGCGGGACCACATTGATCGGTTTAACGATACGTGGGCGACCCTGTTTGCCGTTCCGGCACCGGACTTGACTTGGGAGGATATCCTCTCCCGGGTTGTCGAGAAAAACAGCTTGGGTGATGTGACGGCGGCAGTAAAGATTCTGGCCACCCGGGGGGATGGAAAAAAAGTCGGTTTCAACGGCTCCCTGCTGGTGACCGCCCGGCCGTACACCCACCGGTTGGCAGCACTGGGAGCAAGGGGGCTAAAACTGGCAACCTATCCACACCCGCGAATAACCCCCCTGGCGGAGCATAAGACCCTAAACTATCTGTACTATTATCAGTCAGGGGTCTGGGCCCGGGAACAGGGGGCGGATGAGGCCGTCATCCTAAACCCGGACAAAACGGTATCCGAAACCAATACGGCCGGCATCTTGGTGGTTTCGGGCAGGGATGTTATCCGGCCCCGGTCTGATCACGTGCTTTCCGGCACGATGGAAAAAACCATCTGTCGGCGACTCAAGGCGTTGGAATATCGCATCATTGATCGATTGATGAGCACAGACGTGTTGTTTGATGCGGACAC
>DEIP01000165.1:10648-14781 GCA_002352605.1 Desulfobacteraceae bacterium UBA2771
CCCTAACCGTTCCGCACACGGCCAAAATGCCAGGCGAGGGTTAACCCCGTTACAAGAACCCCAAGACCTATTGAACATATATCCAAATTCAAACCACACTTGAACGATCCGACGCCGATCAGTAGAAGATATCCAATTACAAAATTAACTATTCCCCAAATTACGTTTACGATGGGGGACGATTCTCCTACACCGGGTGGCGAAGCAAAAGGACTTTGAAAACTTCCTCCCGATATACCGTTAACAAAATGCGGGACGCCGTTAGCCAGAAAAACACCGGCGCCGAAGTGCGCCAAGTAAACATACCACGCCATAATTTTAGCTCCTTGCATCTAATTTGATAAACCACGACACGATTTTAACGGGACCACCAAGAACCGACGGGAACTTGCCTTTTTCGACCCGGAGTATGCCAAACCGGTGCTTGTGTGTCAATACGTTTATCAATACAGCACGTTGTGTAGAGGCACAATAGGGATGTTTATGATAAAATGCGTTCTCGCCGAAGCAACGCAAACTGGTTTTCTCTTTCTGTCTTTTCGCCTCTTGGTCGGCGGTGCGGCTGCATGAATTGCATCCAAACCTTGCCATGAGCCGCAATTTGGTTAACTATATTAAAGGTTCAATTTCCAAAAACAAAGTAAACCGGTTTTTTTAACAAGCGCATCATTCAGAATGCCAGCAGCGTGCTGAAAAAAGGAGAATCCCATGGAACAGATGAAATGGATTGCCATCACCCTTTTGTGTCTCTTCGTTACCGGCGGTGTTAGCCCGCTTCTCGCCGTTGACGAGCAGCGCCAGGCCTACGACAAGATGGTGGATGAAGCCACAAAAGAGGCCGACGAATACCTGCAGGAAAAAGAGAATGAGATCAAAGCAACCGAAGCTGAGGTCCAGGCGCAGCAGGACGCAGCCCTTGACGAGCGCATCCGGGCGGAACAAGAACGCATCAAAGCCGAGATGGATGCCGTTCAGGGACGGGGCCTGAGCACCACCTTTTCCCAGGGTATGAAAGACAACCTGCTGCGGCAGCTGCAGGATAAACTCGATCAGCTGATGAGCGATCCGCAAGCCTATTTGGGGGGGCAATAGGCATTGATGCAACACCTCTTCACCAATGCCTACACCGTCGTGGGCAGCGTCTGCGGCGCGGTCAGTCTCTTGCACCTGCTGATCTTTCTTCGCCGGCGTGAAGAAAAAATCCACTTAATCTTTTCATTCATGGCCCTGTGCTGCACCGTCTCAACGGTGCTGGCTGGTATGGCTGGTGTCCGTTCTCTACGGCCTTGCCGGTGTACTAAACCTGGCGTTTTCCCACGGGATCCTTTTCGATCGAATTGAAGGCATCGATCCGGTGACGCTTCCATGGGGGGAACAGATCGCTTTCGGCCTCGGCCCGGCCAACCCCTGGCGGCTGCTGCCCGACGTGGCCTGGTTTATCATGCTGGCCTATGCACTGGATGCATCCATTCGGCTGAACCGCCGTGGTGAGAAAAAGCGTGCATGGTTCTTCGGGCTGAGCATCTTTGCCTGCCTGGGCATCGGCTACCTTCACGGCACCCTGATCGACCTGGGCATCCTTCCGCCACCCAGCATCTGGCAGTTTACCTTCCTGGTGCTGATCATCCTCATGAGCGCATCGCTGGCCGGGGATGTGGTCGGGGTCCCGGTGCTGGAGCGGCAAATCGCCACTCAGCTGGGAAAATGGCCAAACACGTTATATCAATTGGTCCGACGTACTGCTGGGTGACCATTACGGGGCCATTACCGGAACCTTGAGCATTGGCGAAGACGTCACCGATGTGCAGCAGGCACTTGCAGACGAAAAGGCCCGCATGGATGTGGTGCTGTCTAACCTGAATACCGGCCTGGCGCTGATGGACAAAGATCTTACCGTCGTATGGGTCAATGAAAAAACCCGCCTCGCTTTCCCATGGGACGATCCGGTGGGTAAAAAGTGCTTTGCCTTCGCCGAAAACAGCAGCAAACCGTGTGAGGGATGCGGTGCCCTGAGGACCTTGAAAAAGGGCGAAATCCACGAGACCGAACGCCTCAACTCAAAGACCAACCGTTGGTACCTGATCATCAGTATGCCGGTGAAAGACGCAACCGGCAGCGTGGTTCAGGTTCTGGAAAGCAGTACCGACATCACTGAACGTAAAGAGCTCGAGACCGCCAGAGATCAGGCCATGCAGGAAATTGAGGCCCTGAAAAATCAGCTCGAAGAAGAAAACCTGCAACTCAAGGAAGAACTGCTGCTGAACAAGGATTTCAAGGAGATCGTCGGCCGGAGCAACGCCATTCTCTATGTGTTGGAGCGCATCAAACAGGTGGCAGAAACCGACGCCACGGTTTTGATCCAGGGGAAACCGGGGTGGGAAAAGAGCTGATTGCCGGCGCCATCCACCGTGCCAGCCAGCGCGCGACCAAACCGTTTATCCGGATCAACTGCGCGGCACTGGTCCCCAGCCTGATCGAAAATGAACTGTTCGGGCATGAAGCCGGGGCCTTAACTGGCGCCAATCGGATGCGCAAGGGCCGTTTCGAAATGGCCGATGGCGGCACCTTGCTTTTAGACGAAATCAGCGAGCTCCCGCTGGAACTGCAGGCCAAGCTTTTACGGGTGCTTCAGGAAGGCCAATTTGAGCGGGTCGGCGGCAACAGCACCTACAACGTTGACGTCCGGGTCATCGCCACCACCAACCGCATCCTTCAGGATGAAGTCGAAAAGGAAACCTTCCGTGCTGATCTGTTTTACCGCCTCAAGGTCTACCCCATCACCGTTCCGCCCCTGCGAAGGCATCGGGAAGATATCGAACTGCTGGTGTGGCACTTTCTGGAAGAGATCAACACCCAGGTCGGCAAGAACATTCACAAGATCCCGCCATCGGTGATGCAGGCTTTGCTGAAAAGGAACTATCCGGGCAATGTCCGTGAGCTTAAAAATCTGCTGGAGCATGCCGTCATTACCTATGAAAACAGCATCCTGCAACTTCCCAATCCAGGTTTGGGGGATGAAACCTTTGGAGCACCAATGCCGGAATCTGTCCAAAGGATAAGCCTGGACGACGCCCAGCGTCAGCACATATCAAAAACTCTGGACTATACCGACGGTCGCATCGAGGGTCCGGGCGGGGCTGCCGAAATTCTTCAGCTCAAGCCAAGTACCCTTCGCCATCGAATTAAAAAACTCGGCATCAAACGGAAAAATTAGTGACCTATGCCATGCTGGGTGCTTGGGTTGTTCTTGTCAAGATGTTGCAGCGGTAGCGGCTTGATATTATTCCGTGCATCCGATTCAGATTTCTTTGCAAAATAAAGATCCCATCTAAGTTGAATCTTCATCCAAAGATCCGCTGAAACGCCAATCCGGCCAAGACAATCACCACCAAATATTGCGGCCCACCAAATATCGTGGCGATCCCGCTTGCTCCCTGCCACTATATAGACTCCACGTGAGATAGAAATAACGAACATAATCATACTGTTAAAGAATAATTACCCATCCTGCCCGTATCGGCACATGAAATGCTAACATGGTTCTTAACACACTATCCCAATTCTGCACGTCAGCGATCTCTCAACTATCCTGACACAGGGGGCAACGGTGTGTCACCGTTTTCAAAAACGATACTTCCAAGCGGAATATACCAGATACCGATTATTCAATCCACGCTGGGAATGAATGAAGACTATTCATTCGTATTGTCAGTAGTCAAACGCATCTCGAAGGGAAACGAATATGGTCGGATTTGAAATTTTGGTGAGCGTAAACTGGGACAAGCGCCAGGAATTCCATCAGACTTGTGAGTTGCTGGGGAGCGTCGACCAGCAAAACCCAGCTTGTTTGAGTCGGGCTCTGTTTGAAAACGTCATTGAAGCCAATCAGTTCCTGTGGGTGGAACACTGGAAAGACATCCAAAAAATGAACATCCATCTCAAATCCAGCCGGTTTGGCGCTCTCTTGGGAGCGATTTCGGTGCTTGGCAATGACACCAACGAACCTAAACGCCTTGAAATGAAGGTCATCGATAATGTCGAAAACGCGGCCAAATAAACGATCGTCGCATCAATGGGCACTGGTTCAGTTGAATGGGTGATTTAATTATATCAATAGGTTGCAGTGGCTTATG
>DEIP01000165.1:14836-15770 GCA_002352605.1 Desulfobacteraceae bacterium UBA2771
CCGTATTTTCAGCCTGTTCAAGAACGTTAGCAAGCTTTTGTCTGGCTTCTGAATATGTATAAACTTGCATTTTCAACCTACATCTAAAGTGGAAGCAGAGGGACGTTGTTGACTTATTGGGTCGTTTTTAGTATATATTCATCATGCCGCGCCAAGCCAGAATAGATGCCCCCGGAGCATTGCAGCACATTATCATTCGTGGAATCCAGCGGAAGGCGATTTTCAGAAATGACACCGACCGAGAGGACTTCATCGATCGGCTTGGGAATTTGATAGAAGAGACGGAAACGGCGTGTTATGCTTGGGTTTTTATGACCAACCACGTCCACCTGTTATTGCGAACCGGCACGACATCCATTTCTACGGTAATGCGCCGATTGCTCACCGGCTATGCCGTGAGCTTCAATCACCGCCATCGGCGTTATGGTCACTTGTTTCAAAACCGCTACAAATCAATTCTTTGTGAGGAGGATGCATACCTCAAGCAACTGGTGGGCTACATCCACCTCAATCCAGTTCGAGCGGGTATCGTTGAAACCGTGCAGGCGCTGCAAACCTATCCTTTCAGTGGACACTGCGCCCTGATGGATAAAAAGGAGATTCAATGGCAGGATACCATGTATGTATTGGCGTTGTTTGGAAAAACCGTAACCGATGCACGGAAAAGCTATGCTGATTACGTTTCAAAGTGTGCCGGAGCGGGAAGACGTCCCGAATTGACCGGGGGCGGATTGATACGCTCGGCAGGTGGATGGCGTGCCATCAGGCAGGCCAATAAGGCGGGTATACGGTTGACCGGTGACGAGCGCATTCTTGGCAGCAGCGGTTTCGTCGAGAAGACCCTGGCAAATGCCGGCGAAGATTACGACCGGCGGATGAGGCTGAAAGCTTCCGGCATCGATCTTGACGTTGTGATGGGTGTCGTAGCCTCCCA
>DEIP01000066.1:0-1415 GCA_002352605.1 Desulfobacteraceae bacterium UBA2771
ACCCAGGCGGTAGAGATCGTCTCGGGCGGCGGCAAGGTGGTTCAGTTTTTCGCCTTCCAGATAGACGGCTGCGTCCGATTGTTGGCCGTGTTGCGCACCGATGGGCTGCTGGTCGCCGCCTGCGATGCACCCGAGACCTACCCGGCATTGACGACACGATGTGAACCCTTTCACATGTTCGAGCGGGAGATCGCCGAGCAGTACGGCATCCGTCCCGCGGGCCACCCCTGGCTGAAGATGGTACGCTACCACGCCAACTGCCGCGGCGTCGACGATCTCTTCGGCAACGACTACAGGGAGGAGATCCCCGGCAGATACGACTATTATTCGGTAGCGGGGGATGAAATCCACGAGGTAGCCGTGGGGCCGGTTCATGCCGGTGTGATAGAGCCGGGCCATTTCCGCTTCAACTGCATCGGCGAGCGGGTGTTAAATCTGGAGATCCAGCTGGGATACCAGCATCGGGGGGCGGAAGATCTACTTATAAGGGCGGACCGAAAACGGCTGCCGTTCATCGCCGAGAACATCGCCGGTGACACATCCGTGGGGCACAGCCTGTGCCATGCGCAAGCCATGGAAGCCCTCTCCGGCACTCAGACCGATGACGGCGCCAAGATCATCCGCACCATCGGTTTCGAGCTGGAGCGCATCGCCAACCATGTGGGAGACCTGGGCGCGTTGAGCGGCGACGTGGCCTTTCTGCCGCCGGCCAATTACTGCGGCCGGATGCGCGGTGATTTTCTCAACATGTCTTTGCTGCTCTGCGGCAACCGCTTCGGCAAAGGACTGGTGCGCCCCGGCGGCGTTCGTTTCCCCATGAACGACGACAACCGTCGCGACCTGACCGCCCGAATCAGCGAACTCAAACCCCAGGTCAAGCATACGATCGACCTGCTCTTTTCCACCTCCAGCGTGCGTTCGCGTTTCGAAGGCTGCGGGATTGTGAGTCGGTCCGACGCAGAGAAAATGGGGCTGGTGGGGCCTGCCGGACGTGCCTGCGGCATGCCCTACGATGTGCGGCGCTGTTTTGCCACCGAGCAATACGACCGGTTGGACATCCCCGAAAATGCCGAACCCACGGGAGACGTATATGCCCGTGCCAAGGTCAGGGCCGATGAGGTGATGCAGTCCATTGAGATCATCGAATCGTTGCTGCAAAACCCGGTGGCGACTGATGTTATCGACGTCGCTGAAATGGCCCTGGCGCCAGATTCTCTCGTGGTTACACTCAACGAAGCCTGGCGCGGTGAATTGTCCCATTGCATCTTAACAGATGCCACAGGCGGCATCCTACGCTATAAGGTCAAGGACCCCTCATTCCACAACTGGAATGGGTTGTCCATGTCATTGAGAAACACGGGAATTTCCGATTTCCCGCTGAACAACAAGAGCTATGACCTGTCCTATTGCGGGTT
>DEIP01000066.1:1507-21549 GCA_002352605.1 Desulfobacteraceae bacterium UBA2771
GCAGACATTTTCTCTTCAATCGCGTGAATAACCGATACTGGTAAAGCGAATCCATTATGTTAAATGTGCTGAAAAACAGGTTCGAACAGGGATGCAAGACATCCCGATACCCCAAGGAAGAGATCCAGCTGCTGCCCCGTTACCGGGGGCGGCCGGAAATCAACCCCGATGCACCATCGGATGTGGCCGCCGCATGTGCGGCGGCCTGCCCCCAGGAGGCCATCATTCCTTCGGCCGGGACCATCGACATGGGACGCTGCGTCTTCTGTGGAACCTGTGAGCGCATCTCTAAGGGCCAATTCGTCACCTTCACTCAGGACTTTGCTATCGCCGTCGCCGAAAAGGAGCACCTGGTCACCTCTGGCAATCTCCCGGATTTGTCCGAACATTCCCGCAGGCATTTTAAAAAGTTGTTTGGTCGTTCGCTCCAGCTGCGCCAGGTGTCGGCGGCCGGCTGCAACGCCTGTGAGGCGGACCTCAACGTCCTGGCCACCCCGTTTTTCGATTTGGCCCGCTTCGGCATCAACTTCGTGGCTTCCCCACGCCATGCCGACGGTATCGTGGTCACCGGGCCCATCTCCCGCAACATGAAAACCGCCCTGTTGCAAACTTACGAGGCCACCCCCGAACCCCGCGTGGTCGTCGCCGTGGGCAGCTGCACGCTGACCGGCGGCCCCTTCCGGGGCAGCCCCGAAATCACCGAGGGGCTGGACACCCTGCTGCCGGTGGATCTGTTCATTCCCGGCTGTCCACCGCATCCCATGACCAACCTGCACGCCCTATTGAATTTTTTTAAGTGAGACGGCAATCGGGTGAGGGGCGCATGAATCGTTTTTAACGCGTACGCCGACTGTTTTTCAGTCTGGTCAATCTTTAAGGCCGAAAGGGCACCACAGACCCTGTTCGGTCATTTTAACGGGGCCCGTGGTGGTTTTTAAGGTTCGATAATGATGGTTGGGTACATGCCTTCTTTCTCCCCTTCAGGATAGGGCTGAATGGTGTTGAAGGATATGTTTTGGTTCCGTTGGGCGTGGCCCCTATTGACATTCCCGTTGTAAAAAGCGCCGTTGGCTTCCAGAATATGGTGAATTCGCTCCTGGAATGCAGTAACAAAGCTGCCGCCGCTGCCTTCGAAAAGCAGATTCCCCTTACAGATGCGGGTATCGATTTTTGAAAAGTCCTTCAGCCCCATGCTGTTGGTCTTGAGTTCCTTCGCATTTCTCACCAGGCCCCAAACCAGTGTTCCCGGAGGCACCATCATCGGTTTTCGGATATCGATAATCGTGTGGGGCATCACAATACTCTCTTTGCCGATGGTCAGCCGGGCATCCGGCCGCCCCCGCAAAAAGCTATTGAAACCCACGAAGACATCGTTTCCCATATCCGCATCGATGATCTTTGCGCCATGGGCCGTTACATTATTGCCCCTCAGATGGGAGTTGATGATATAACAATTTTCCTGGGCGTTGGCGCCTTTTCCCAAAGTTGAATTCTGAAGATAGGCACGCTGGGCGACCAACACATTTTCCCCGATACTTGTTTTGGGCTTGATCACGGCAAAACGGTCCAAAGATGCACTCCCGGGAACAGCAACCTGGTTTTCGATGTTGACCACTTCAAATACGCGCTGAAAGGCCTCTTTACGGTCTTCCACAAAATCCATGAACACGCCCCGGGGGGGGCCGTCGGAAAAGTAGATATAATCGTTCAACTGGCCGCGGGGATAGCGGTACATAAAATTGAAAACGCCCGGTTGGCGAACCCAGACGGTTCCCGGGTCGACGTTCAAATGGCTGATTTCACCGGCTTGCACATATGCATAGGCTCCGATGACACAGTCTCTCATGGTGGTCAGGTCCACCGTCGAAAAGGGCCCCATGAAACAGCCGTCGGAGGGGGAGCCATGGATGTTGGCATAGTGCGTGGAGACGGTGTCTCGGATAAAAAACCGTTCCAGCGTTTCCGGATCGTGTGAAAAATTGTGGACCAGGGTTTTAATCAAAAAGCTGTCATCAATATGAATCTCTTCATCCTGGCTAACCGGGATGTTGAACCCCTGATATTGAAACAGGTCCCCATTTTTTTTCAACTCGTCACCACGAATATCGCTTTTATACAGGAGGGAGTTGGTGACCCGGCACCTTCCCAGAAAATAACTGCCGGAAAGATTGGAATGCTTAAACACAAAGTTCAAGGGATGATGTGGAGTAATCCCGTAAAAGGCATAAAATTTGGTCATCTGCGCGGTTGGAATAAGCTTGTTTACTATGGGGTTGACATCGAACTCCAGCTCCCGGAGATTGATGTTCACACGTTGAATGATCCGATCGAAGAGTTTTACTAATTCTTTCATTATGTTGTCCCATCCAATAGTTGTGTTTCAGATTCTTTCATGGCGTGGAAAACAGCGGCAAACACATCCACCAGTCGTAACACACCGACAATTTCCTTTCCCCGGGTGACCAGCAACGACAAATTGGATCCTGCGGTCAACTGGTGAAGCGTCATGTCGACGGATGTGTTTTCATCCACATACTCGCCTTCGGCGGGACGCTGCATGAAATCGGTAACCTTCAATTTCGCCGCCTTGGAATAGACATCCAATTTCGGCGGAGATTTCTTCAGATATTCCTCCTGTTGCAGGGCAACGGCTTTTCGAGTGAATCCGAATTGGTTGAACTTTCTGATTTGATCCAGATCGGCGTCCCTGGGTTCCAAGGCGCAGAGAAAGTCCATCTGGCTTAGCTTGCCGATGACCCGTTTGTTTTTGTCGAGAATCAAAACAGCCCGATGGGAGTAACGGCTTTGTTGATATTGTTCCTGGGCCTCTTCCAGCGCCAGTACCGCCTCAAACAGCGTTGCCGCCTCAGGAACCGTCGCATATTCCGAAATGGGCACCATTAAATCTTTAACGAGATAACATTTCACAGGCAGTCTCCGGTTTATGGGTTTAGGCCCTTTTCAAAAACGGGTTAAACATCCGGCATCGCCTTTTCAGGCCATCTTTTTTTTCTTGCCGGGAGCCTTCGCTCTCTTCAAGCTGTTTTGAGGAGTTTAACCGTTTTCCCGCAGCTATCATGAATGTGGCAAAAAATCAATCGAAACACCGCATCCATTGACTGGCGCCCGTGAAACCTCGGCGCGAGCAGGGGATCATCAACGGAAAAATAATTTCCTGCCGCCTCACTTCTATTACAGCGCCGCCCGATGAAAAGCGAACACCATTTGCTTGATCTTCCCCCCCCCCTTATGGTAGACAACGTCGCTGACGTTTCATAATTTAATTCCACCTACAAATCATACGCTTGGGTGTAAATCACGACGGTTGTCGAGTCGGCGAAAATAATCAGAAAGTGCGGGACAATTTGATCCGTGACATTCAACATTAAATTTAAATGGGTTTAGAGATGCCCAATCGAATAATAACGAAGAGAGGAGGATGAAGATTGAAGACAAAACTGGTAAAAGACCTGATGGTACCACTTTCGGAATATGCCACGGTATCGGAAGAGGCCACCCTCAGCGAAGCTGTTGCGGCCCTGAAACAATCCCATGAGGATTTTGACCCGGCCAAATATCGTCACCGGGCGATCCTGGTTTTTGACAATAACCGGCACATTGTGGGCAAGGCCAATTTTCAGGCAATTTTAAAATCACTCGAACCGAAGTATGATGAGATGCTCTCCGACGCAGGGCCCATGCATATGGGATTCACCCGCAAATACCAGAAAGCCATGTTCGAGTCATTGAAGCTGTGGCAGGACCCTTTGGATAAAATTTGCGAAAAAGCCGCGCAGATCAAAGTAAAATCCTTTATGGTCATACCCAAAGAGAGCGAAATGATTGATCCCGATGCGCCCCTGGGGGAAGCCATTCACCAGCTCGTCTTGGGCCATCACCAGTCCCTGCTGGTTACCAAAGAGAAGAAAGTGGTTGGTGTGCTCAGGCTCACCGACGCCTTTGAGGTTGTCTGCGGTGCCATTTTAGCCTGTAATTTTTAACTGCAAACGAATTGAGATTCAGCAACACTTCAGTTTGAAAAGGAGAAGCATATAAATGAGCAGCGACGCAGCAACAATCCCAGCACTCGGACTTGGCTGGAAAAAATATCTTTTCATGGCCATCGGTATCACTCTGTTCGTTATCGTTTACTATTCGCCGCCCTGGCCGGCCGCCATCGATCCCGAAGGAAAAGCCTTTGCCCTCTCTCCGGAAGGGAAAGGTGCCCTGGCGGTATTCTTGCTGGCTGCCACATGGTGGGTGTTCGAGGTGGTGCCCATCGGCGTAACCAGTCTGGCCATCGGCGTGCTTCAGGTGCTGTTTTTTATCCGTCCGGCCAAAGATGCCTTCAAGGATTACATGGATCCCAGCGTTCTTTTTATCTTCGGGTCCATCGTGGTTGGCCTGGTTTTTACAAAAACCGGATTGACCCGAAGGATCGCCTATAAAATGCTGGGCATCGTGGGTGAAAGAACCAGCATGATCTATCTGGGGTGCTTTGTCCTCACCGCCGCGTTGACCCATATCATGGCCCATACTGCCGTGGCGGCCACCATCTACCCCTTGCTGGTGGCCATCTACGCCATGTATGGCGAAGGGGACAAGCCCACCAAATTCGGTAAAGGCCTCTTTATCGGTATGGCCTATATCGCCGGCGCCGGTTCCATCGTTACCTTGCTGGGCGCCGCCCGCGGTGCGGTAGCATTGGGCTTTTACAATGAAGTCGCCGGAAAAACCGTTGGTTTTTTTGAGCTTTCTTATTACATGGCGCCCATCGGCTGGTTGATGACCTTCCTTCTCTGGGGCTTTTTCATGGTGGTTATGAAACCGGAAAAAAGGACCATTCCCGGCTTGCGGGAAAAAGCCAAGCGGCTGAGTAAGGAGATGGGGCACATCTCTAAAAATGAAGTGACCGCCGCTGTCATCGTTGGCACCGCCATTTTGGTATTGGGCATCTCGGCCGTAATGAAATCGACCGTGCCCGAATTCACCCCGCCCCATAAGACCGCCGTCCTGTTGACCTCGACCATTCTTTTCTTTGTCACCGGGCTTCTCGATATCAACGACCTGGAGGAGATCCCCTGGAACATCATTTTGCTTTTTGCCGGTGCCATGAGCATCGGTTTTTGCCTCTGGCAGACCGGCGCGGCCGAATGGATGGCCGTGAACTGGCTGACCATGTTTAAGGAATCCACAGGGTTCGTCTTTGTGATGAGCATCGCCTTTTTCGTCATGATGATGACCAATTTCATCATGAACGTAGCGGCCATCGCCATCTCCCTGCCCGTGGCCCTGGTTATCGCGCCCTACCTGGGCGTGTCCGGCGAGGTCATTTTATTCGCCTCCCTGGTAGTTGCCGGCATGCCCTTCCTCTTGCTGGTAGGCGCCGCTCCCAATGCCATCGCCTATGACTCCAAACAGTTCACCACCGGCGAATTTTTCCTGTGGGGAATTCCGGCCAGCATCATTTTGATGGTGGTCACCGCCTTTGCCGTTAAAGTGCTCTGGCCCCTCATGGGCATGCCCATTACCACAGGCGGCTAACCAAAATGATTGCAAACTTGACGACATCACACCAGCCTTGCCGCTAATGGCGGCGAGGCTGGTATCCATCGCTGCCGAAGGACCTTCGGCACGTTTCCAATCAATAGGGAGGTAAATCTATGAAACGGATTTTCGTGAAGGAATTGATGATTCCCATCTCCAACTATGTGGCCATAAAAAAGACCGATACGCTGGTTGACGTTCTGCAAGCCCTTGAATCGGCACGGCAAGCCAATGAACACGCCCATCGTGATGCCATCGTCGTGGATGACGACGGCAGCTTTCGCGGTAAAGTCACCATGATCGATATTTTCCGTGCCCTGGAACCCAACTACAAGAAACTGACAAGCGGTCATACCGCCGGCACCCTGACCAACGCTTTCGTCATGAAAGCGGTTAAGGAATTCAATCTATGGATGGAACCGGCACAGACAATCTGCCAACGCGGCAGTACCAAGAAGGTTGCCGAGGTCATGCATACACCGGAGAGCATCGAATACATCCAGGAAGACGACACCCTTGAAAAAGCACTTAATCTCTATGTCATGGATGTCCACCAGCCCCTGATCGTCAAAGCGGGTGACACCGTCACCGGTGTCCTGCGATTCGGCGATATTTTCGAGGTGGTCAGAAAAGCCCTGCTGAACTGTGACATCGACCATTAGATCCGGTCATCTGTGAATGAAACAAAGATGTTTAATTTAATTTTTCCGACAACCTTACCCGGCCATCTTGATCGATGACCTGAATCGAGTGGAAAGGACCCTTGGGGAGCTTCAACAGGATGCAAGGCGAGGTAATCACCTGGGTAACCATGGCATCGGATGCGGGGCTGATCCAATTGACGGATACCGAAGCAATTTCATTTTTAACGCGACAGATGGGATCGGCCAACGCCAGGGCGTATCCACCGGTGGACTGCTGACCCATGTGGATCCACAATAGCCCTTGCGTGTTAAAATCCACTTCAGGTATAGCGATGGGCGACCCACCCACGCGACTGCGGTACCGGTTTTCCCAGAGTCTCTGCAGCTCAGCAAGGGAATCGACCCATAAGGCATGCGCTTCGATTGAATTCGACAGGCAGTGGGTCGCGTGATATACCGATTCGACCACAAACACTTTCGCGCCCATCGAATCATGGTGCCGACAACCTGATGCAAAAAACATCGAGATCAAAGTGAAAACAACAGCCCACACGTGCTTCATCTTATTCTTTCAGTCTTTTTTTTTGGTTGCGTTGGATAGGTAAATATTCAGAGACATGATTGAATGATTCGGAATCGAAAAGATTGATTTTGAACTCGGTTCTAAAATCCAAACCGACAACATCCTGATCGACACCTAAAACAATCGGCTGATCAATGCTCAGATAGGCACCTAATGCGTTCCCAAGATCACCGACAACAAAATCGTTATCCAAATCGCTTCCGGCGTATAGCAAATATTCTCCATCCGGTACGTCCGAAAAGGAAAAATGGTAAACACCGGCATCAAACGTCGCTTCGACCTGTGCCTTCACGTTAAACGTGGGGGGATCCAATAAAAGGACATAATGATAGCCGGCGTTGCCGGCGCGATCGTTCCGGCTGACCAGTAAACTGATGGGCACATCAACGGTATTGGAGGAGGATACGAACTTTATGTTGCCACGATAGATTCCGTCGGCGAGGCCTGTTCGATCGACCTCAACCGTGTAGGTACCCAGCCCATCGCCGTCGACCCGATCGGGAAAAACCGTTAACCAATCGGAATCGTCACTGGTGGAACGTACCGAAAGGGCCGCATCGACAACGCCGGATTTGGCGAGTCTAAGGGTGGCGGTGGAAAGCACGGTTCCGAAACTAATTGCCGATGGGCTCACACTGAGCGACGTGGGTATGGTTCCCCCCCGGGCGGCTAAAATAGCCTTTTGTGCGTCTATTAAACCGTAGCCGAAAGCTTCATCTTTACCGGGAGTGCCTAAATCCTTGGTGATGAGACCATTACGAAGTAAGTAATCGAACTGGCTATAGGCCATCTCCGGCCAGATTGCCTTCATCAGTGCGCTGACACCGGCCACATGGGGTGCCGCCATCGATGTTCCCTGACTGAAGCGGTAGCCCATTTCTACGGTGCCCGAGATATCATCTCCCGTTGTGCTCAATACGCCATCCGGGTAACCATCTGCATTCAGGTCTGCCGAGGTGTCGCCACCCGGCGCCGCAATATCTATGGTGTCTCCGAAATTTGAATAGTAAGCGAGATTCGATGAGTAATCGACCGCACTGACCGAAATGACGCCATCGTATGCCGCCGGATAGCTTTTTTGGTTATTGGCTTCATTCCCAGCCGCGGCAACAACGATTACCCCGCTTTGGCTTATGGTTTGGTAAAGATCCTGTTCGACAGTGGAATGGCCGCCACCACCCAAGCTTAAATTGATGATGTCCGCCGGGTTTGCCGGGATTGTTCCTGAATCGTTCGGCAATCCTGCCGCATAACGCACGGCCTGGATGATGTCATAGCTGGTGCCGCCGCCCACACCCAATGATCTCAGGGGCATAATCCGCACGGCATCCCATCCAACACCGGCGACACCGATAGCGTTGTCGGTATCCGCCGCAATCGTCCCCGCCACATGGGTCCCGTGGAATGAGGAACCGCCGGCGGACTGGTCACCCGGGTCGTCCGGGTTGGGGTCGATACCGCCTCTCTCTTCTTGGGGTTCGTTACCCTCAATGCCTGCGTCACTGATGAAATCATATCCATCGGATGTCAACCGGGCGCCGAGATCCGGATGCTTCGTTAGGACGCCGGTATCCACCACGGCAACGACGACCTCATCGTTGCCGGTAATCATCTCCCAGGCCTCAGGCAAATGAATCAAATTGTAGTGCCATTGCAGGCCGAAGAATTTGTCATTGGGTTCAATAAAGGGCTGTCGAATAAAATTGGGTGCGGCTTTCTTTATGTCGAAACGCCTGTTTAGCGCCTTTATCACCTTAAGGGTGTCAATCTTGTGTTGAATCGCTTCTGAAATGGAAGTGGACAAGGCGCGAACCATTGATGGCGGCTTAAGATCGAGGGCCTCGAAAACAGATCGGGTCTGTTCGCCGGTTCCAAATGATAAAAGCATTTCCCGACTGGTTTCTCCGCCGACACGATCCATACCCCCCCCCCGGGTTTTATCGTCGGAAAATAAGGCCCGCGAAGAGATCACCTCATCATCCGTGAAACGCACAACAATTTCACCGGCAATGAATTCGTGGCTCAGCCGGTAGCTGGTCAAATCGGAGAGATCCGCGGCCGTTCCAATTATCAAGTTGTAACTAGAAGCCCCGGTCGCCGTCGGCGCTTCGCTGAAGATCCCCACATCAACGATAAATTCACCATCGTTCGGCGCACTGAGGGTCACATTGGCCCCGGTTCCCGTCGAGGCATCCACCAAGGTGAAATCATCCGCACGGTAGAGATATAAATCCATATCCGTGTCGTTTGGCCTGGCGATATAAAGAACGATCGAATCCCCGGCAGACAGTGTTATCCGATAAAAATCGTGCGGATCCCCAATTGCAAAAGATCGCCCCGTCTCTCCTCGGCCGGCCAGGTTGACATATCCGGCCAAGATAACCGGAAAGTACAGTTGTTGGGCTTGGTCGAAGGTATCATTGGCCAAAAACGGCGCATTGGGATCATTCACGTCATTGTCGACGGCAGAGATACCGGCCGGTGTGATCGTTCCACTGACGATGAACGGTTCAACACCCGGTTGATCGTCGTTTGCCGGCACGCCATCGCCTCCCCCGGAGTTGCAGGCAATGACCAACATGACGGAAAAGACGATCAGCGCAACTGAGGGCCACATATTCGTTACATCCGTTTTCATTGAAACGTCCGCTATTTGCATGGCTTAAGGGTTGTAAAGCAAAGATCGATCCCGTCTCATTTTTTCATGGTATCGATAAAACACCACACCGAACCTTCAAATCGCTTGGTCGCGCTTTCTGCCGATACGCTGAATTCAGAGTCGGCCGCCTCATTATAAGAACGAATACGATAAAAATAAACCGTGTCGTCGACCAAACCGAAGTCCCGATAGGTGGTTGCATTTTTAACGACGGTGGTTATTTGAATGAAGTTATCTTCATTTTCCTTGCTTCTTTCTATCTTGAAACCCCACTCATCCGCGCTGTTATCGATCCAACGCAGCTCAATACCATTGTCGCTTCGTGTTTCCAATTCTAGACCACTCGGTCGACTCGGTGGCTTGCTACCGATAAAGGCACCAATTGCGTAGGCGCCATCGATCAAACCGTCGGCAAATTCAGTGACCGTGTCATCGTCCATATCTATTTTGCTGATTGCCCCCCCATTCTGGTTGATGACATACGCAAAATTTCCATTTCGCGGCGCGGCAACCCCACGTGGCTGTCTACCCACAGTGAATGTGCGGGCAATCGAATGATCCGCCGTTTGGATGACCGTCACCGTGTTCGCTCCGCTGTTGGTCACATAGACGTATTTTCCATCGGCACCGACGGCTATGCCCCAAGGATCGCTGCCGACGACCACGGTGTCCGTCACGGCGAGATCGCGTGTGTCGATTATTGAAACGGTGTCATCATTGGTATTGGCCACATAGACATGGGCGCCATCCGGCGTTATTGCCAACCCGATGGGGCCATCACCGACATCAAGAATCGTCGTTTGGTTATCCTTGTCGATCACGGTAATACTGTCATCGTTATGATTGGCCACGTAGACAACGGGGGTATTCTCCGGCTCATCATAGTGGGCCGCCACCCCCCAAGGTCCGTCGTCCACGGTAATCGTATCGGTGGTAATTCTCTGAGAAACATCGATTTTCGAAATCGTATCGTCATCGTAATTGGCCACATACGCATATCGTCCGCTCGGATCGATCGCAACCCCGCGAGGGGAACTGCCCACAGCCAACAGAAAAGGCGTCCCGGAAAAATTGTCCGTATCGAGAAAAGCCAGTTCATCATCATCGACGTTGGTGACCAAGACCTGTTGTCCATTGGGTGTTACCGCGATACCATACGGACCGCCGGCGATGGGAGTCGTTGCCATCGCCTCGTCATCGGTGGTGACACGAACGACTTCATCGGCACCACTGTTGGCAATATAAGCGGTGGTGTCGGCAAAAACAACGCTACCGATACCCACCGCAAAGCAAACAACCGAGACCGAAGCAAAAAAGGAGGGTTTCATTCAACGATTCCTGTTCATCGGATCATGTTTGATTGGAATTATTAATTTTTCCGCGTCTATATGCTACCACACCTGATATGGAATTGTCGACGCCATGGTTCGGGGATTGCTAAACCGACGGGCTATTCGATAATTATGTGAAAGCCATAGATAAAATCGGTTGGTAGGTTTATCATCCGCGGATGTCCGGGGAGTCGCATCGGAATGCAATGGATCAATCGTCATCATCGCCGGCCGGCTCAACCGGCTCTTGTTTCCTCCTTAACAGATACCCGGTATCCGGCAGGATATTTTGGAAGGCCTGGCCGTAGATCTCCCAAATGGTCACAAAGAGGGCCGCAATAATGGGGCCGATAAACACCCCCACGATGCCGAACATGAAAATCCCACCCATGGTACCGAAGAAGATCATCAGTTCATGCATCTGGGTGTCTTTGCCCACCAGAATCGGCCGCAGCAGGTTGTCCACACTGCCCACCACCACGGCACAGAACACGAAAAGCCCCACCCCCTTAGCGACGGCTCCGCCCAAGGCCAGGGCAACCACTGCCGGCACCCAGACGACGGCGGTTCCCACGCTGGGGATAATAGAGAGCACCACCATGATCACCCCCCAGAAGGTTGCGCTGGGAATACCCACCGCCCAAAAAGCCACGCCGGCCAGCCCGCCCTGGAGGATGCCGATGACCGCGCTTCCTTTCAATGTGGCCCGGGTGACCGAGGTGAACCGCTCCAGCATCCGCTGTTCATCATGGTCCTCCAAGGGCAGGTAATAGAGCATTTTATCCAATAGTTTGTCCCCATCCATCAGGAAAAAATACATGGTGTAAAGCCACGCAAAAAGCATGAACAGAAAGTTGACCGCACCCAACGTTGCCGATGAAAGATTGTTAATTAAAAACTGGCTGACATGGCCGACCATCTCACCGGCCTTGCGCAGGATCAGCCCCCGGTGGGGGGTAATCTTTTCGTAGTATGGGATCTTTTCCAGGAAGTCGGTGACGGCCCCAGGCTGGTCGATTTGGGCCTTCACCCAGGGCATGGCCGATTGGCTGACTTTAATGGCTTGTCCGGTAACCACCCCCGTGAGTACCGCCAGAGGCAGCAGAACAACGATAATGATCAACAGCAGCGTTGAAATCGATGCCGGACCGCGTCGGCCTTTCATCAATTTTTCGAGCCATTGGTATAGGGGACGGGCAAGGGCCGAAAAGATGCCGGCCAGAAAAATGGCCATTAGGAACGATTGGATCATGGATAGAAATACGGCCGAAATAAATACGACCAGCAGAACGATCACGAACTTGTTTACTCCGTCGTCACGCATGATTGCCTTGCTCCAGTGTGATTGTCGGCCCGATCATCGATTCTATTTTGTCATCATTACCCAGACACCATGCCAATCCTTAAGATTTTCACCGTTGAGGGCCCGACATTTTTGAGCATAAGCCAGTGCGGCCGGATCATGGGCTTGAATTTCTGAAAAAACTTTTTCTCCATACACCATATCACCGTCGTAGAACAAACCCAATCCACGGTTAAACTCGTCAAAAACATCCTTCTTGGCTTCATATTCAGCGATCATCATCGGTTCGTAAACGGTTACCGGCGCATCGCGCCCAACGACGGTTAAACGTGCCAATTCACGGGTTTTAAAATACTGATGAACCCGATCAAAAGTAGACTGAGACATCATGGTAAACGTACCAAATTGTTTGTTGGCGCCTTCCAGCCGAGCGGCCAGATTGACGGCATCGCCTATCATCGTATAGTCGAAACGAGTGTGTGAGCCCAGGTTGCCGACCACGGCGGCACCGGTGTTAATACCAATGCGCATATGCATATCGGCCCCGGCACGTTTCCTGAGTGCGGGACGCATTTCGGCAAGCCTTGCCTGACAGCGCAGCGCGGCCCTGACGGCGTTGAGGGCATGGTCGGGAATTTCAAGTGGTGCATTCCAAAAAGCGATAATTGCATCGCCTTCGTATTTATCGATTGTGCCACCTTCTTCGTGAATAATATTGGTCATCGCAGTCAGATAATCGTTTAACAGTTCGATCAGTGCCTCCGGATCCAATTTCTCGGAAATGGATGTAAAACCCTGAAGATCCGAAAAGAAGATCGAAAGCAGCCTTCGCTCTCCCCCCAGTTTTAAGCGGTCGGGGTGGTCAATAAGTTGTTCAATGACCGCAGGGCTGAGAAAATGTTTGAACGCATTTTTTATGAAGCGTTTTTGGCGACCCTCGGTAGCAAAGTTGATTATCAGTACGAATCCAATCGTCACCACGATAGCGATTTCTTGGACAACCAGTGGCAACCAGAATCCCTGTTGATAGGCGCCGAATGACAGCAACACAGGCATTGAGATAAATACGAAGGTGGTGCTGACCGTGCCGGCCACACTTTTCAAATAGGTGACCGAAACCGCACCGATTAAGGATAAAAAGAATAAAAGCGCGACGACCACCAAAGTAGGCGGTCGGCGCATGAAATCACCGGAAAGAAAATTGTCGAGCCAGGTGGCATAAATTTCCACCCCGGGATAGACGCCCGATATTGGGGAGGGGCGAAGATCGTACAGACCCGGCGCCGAAAAGCCAAACATGACGTATTTGTCTTTGAAGGCATTCGGGTCTCGGATGTTGGGTTGCTCACCGTTTAATATTTGAATTTCGGATTGAAGCACCGCGGCGGCGCTGTAGGTTCGATGCGTACCGGAAGGTCCCCGATACCGCAAAATCGTGTAGCCTTCGGCATCAATGGGAATTTTTCGTCGGCCAACTTCCAGATGACGCGAACCAAAGGTTACCGCAGCACCCGGATTCGCGGCCAGGAAAACCCCCAATCCCAGTGAAGGCAGTACTTGGTCGTCAAAGATGCTCAGCAGATCGACTTTTCTAAAAATCCCATCAGGATCGGGATGAAGGCTGACATTGCACAACACAGCGGCTTGGCGTGCCAATGCTTCAACGGGCATTGACGATCGGGTGAAGGTTCGAACCTCACCCGCCGTGTTTTTTTTCCATTGTTCCAGACCGATGACCTGGAAATTGGGCAGAGGGACCGTCGCTTGCCAGTGCGGGTGGTTTCCGCTTTGATTGCTGAGAAAGGTCGCTAAGGCAACATGATCGAAATCAGAAACGGCCCGGGCAAACGCAACATCGTCTTCGACGCCATATTTGGAAGGATCGGTAAACAGGACGTCAAAAGCAACTGCTTTGGCACCGTTTCGCTTGCAAAAGTTAACGATCGCCCCATAAACCTCCCTAGGCCAGGGCCAGGTAAGGGCATTGACTGCTTTGGCCCAATCAAGACTATTTTGATCCACGAGAATCAGACAAATATCGCCTGTGGCCTTTCCCTCCTTAGCCATAAGGGCAACTCGCCAATCCCAGGATTTGGCCTCGAAGGTATCAATCAGGCCGGAGGCCCAGAGGATAAGGGTCAGCATCACCCCCACGATACCGGCCAACAGCCCTCTGATTGTTTTTTTTCTCATATCCCGAAAAAAGTCTTGATCCTGGAAATCATATTTACCTGGTTGGTCAACTGGGCCTGTGTTTGATTGGCTTGCCTGGAAAGATCTTGTTGGCGTTGCACCATAACGGCCCCCAATTTGTCACAGATTTCCGGATTAGATCCCAGGAATGTGGAAAAAAGTGTTTTGTCCACACGTGCAACGGTGGCACCTTCCACGGCTTTGACGGTCGCACTGCGGACTTCGCCGGTTAACAGGCTCAACTCTCCAAAGAAATCGCCTTTACGGATCGTGGCCACCTTTTGGGTTCCACGCCCTTTTTTTTCCAGCAGCACCCCGCAAGCACCGCTTAAGATAATATAGAGTGAATCACCGGGTGCGTCCTGGTGGACAATACGTTCTCCGGCCCCGTAGTCCTGAATGGTGGCTTTTTCGGCAATTTTTTTCCGATCGGAGGCGGGTAAGGCCTCGAACAGCGGCACATTATCCAGCATCTTCTCAATCTGCGAAGAAAGCCGTTTACGCGCCTGAACTTTGTAACGTCGCTCAATATGGGCGTGCTGGGTGTCTCGTATGGGAAAGGGTATGTTAATACCGTGGCGTCTTAGCACATACCAGAGTTGGTCGTTAATATCCGCTTTGATCTGAGGAAGGTGGAGATAGTTGTTGTACCAAAAGCGGATTTCGTAGTTGATGGAAGAATCATCAAAGCGGGTTAGCCGAATCTGGGGCCGCGGCGTGCTCAAAATCCTGGGATGCTGTTTCAACACATCGAGAAGCGCTTCCCTTACTTTGTCGGGCGGCGCACCGTATTCCAAGCCGATGTCCAACCGGCCGACCGAACGACGATCAGGCTTAGCGTAGTTAATCAAAATCCCGTTGGACAGCTCGTTGTTGGGCAGGTAGATCAAGACGTTGTCCCGGGTGACGATCCGGGTCGATTTCCAGGTGATGCCGATCACCCGACCCGTATGGGAATTATAGGTAATCCAATCGCCGATGCTGAAAGGATGCTCCATCTGCAGCACCAATCCGGAGAAAAAATTACCCAGGGTGGTTTGGGCGGCCAAGCCGATCACCACCGTCAAGGCAGCCGAGGTGGTAATTAAACCCGCCAGGTTGACATCCCCGCGGGTTCGTAAAACGATAAAAAACAGGATGGCATAACAGATGAGAAGAATGAAATCCTTGGTAATATTCGGGATCTCGATCTCTTTCCATTTTTTTAGCGGCAATTCGACCAACAAGGCAAAAGTCAAGCGGACGGCAGCCCATGATAAGATGGTGGAGAAGCCGACACCGATCCATCTGTCAAATTCCGAAACAAAGGGCAGATGACCGACGAATTGATAGATTGCCCGAACGGAAAAATATAAAATCAACCAACCCAATGGGAGGGCCGGCAGGAAGCGAGAACGCTTGGCCAACAGCATATACACGGATAACAACAGGGTTCCGGCGATCATCACCAAACCGGTAGCATTCATGATTTAAGCACCTTCTCTTCCAATCCAAAATGAAATGCACCATCCCACTTAAACCGTCGGCTGTTCGGCCGTCATCGGTTCATCCCGGTCGAATCGAAAAATACCACGGCTAAACACCTGCAAGTGCAATATTAAACCGATGCTGCCGAGCTTCGGGAATCCAGAGGGATGCCCCTATCATCGGCTCGACAAGGGCTATTCTGCTCTGGGGAGCAGGATGGGTTTTGGCGAAATCGATGCGGCCCGGTTTGAGCTGTCTTTGCATCTCCTTGAGCATCTCCACCAGTCCATTGGGATCATAGCCCACCCGTCGGGTGATGGTTACGGCGGCACTGTCCGCCTGGCGCTCAAAGGCTCTTGAATACCCATTGTTAATCAACGTATTGGTGATATCGGCAATCGATTTCTCAAAGGTTTCCGTGAGTTCGGATAATTCTTGACCGCCAAATGTTTTGGTCCCCTCGATTCCCAAGGTGGTCATGGCCGACGTGACCCGTGATTTCTTTATGGCTTGCAGCCCGTGCCGATATTGCACATGCCCGATCTCATGGGCCAACACGGCGGCCACGGCGTCTTCGGAGCGGCAGCAGCGTAGCATACCCCGGGTAACGAAAACCAAACCACCGGGAGCCGCCAATGCATTGATTTCATCGGAATCCTGAATCAAAAAGTGATAACCCCCGAATGTTTCCGGAAGATCGGAGGCTCTCGACAGACTCTGGCCGATGAGGTTGATATAGGTGGTGGCTCGCCGGTTCGGGTAGGGTTGGTATTTCTGAAGGATCCGGGCCCCGACGGTTCGCCCGATGTAGTATTCCTGTTCGGGTGTTATCTCCTCGAAACTGCGGGCCACCGCCCTACCGCTTTTCTGGATGGATTGCGCCTGAGATTCGGTCAAAACGCCTGTGGCGGCACCAACCTGTGCCCCGATACGGCTAGCCGTTTCAAGGGTCTTACACCCGGAAAGAAATCCGGCAAAAGGCAGGATTCCCGAGGAAAACAGCGCCGCTTGGCCGATGGTCCGTAAAAACTCACGTCGACCGGCATTCATCATTGGGAACCGCCTCCGGGATGCACCTGACCCGCCTGAAGGAACTGCCGCATCCGGCTGTCGGAGACGACCATGTTTTCCATTTGATCGATCATTTTAAAATCCATTTTCGGGTTTTTTTCTTTGAAGGCATTCTCTACCTGATCATTGAAACCCTTACCGGCCAGGGCGATCTCATCGCCTGTCGCCGCTTGATCGACATCCCCTTTACCGGCGGTTAAAACAATTTTTTTATGGGTCAAGGCCGAATCATGAATCCAGCCCGGTTGCGTCTTTCCGGCAGGCATGACTTTGGCCCATCCGTTTTTGGACGCCATCTCCTCCACACGATCGCCGTAAAAGACCTTGGCGATAATTTTTCCCATGAAGGAAGGGGTCGATCGAAGGGCGCCCTCCTTGATCTGGACACTCTTCATGGTCGCTGCCAGCCCGACGCCGGATGTCAGTAAAAAAACAGACATCACAAATGCCAACAGGGTCCGTTTTCCCAGGCTCATTGGTGCAAAACCTCCTTTTATCCGCCTTAATGGTTGGGAATCGTTGCCGATGGGTATGACTTGATCAGAGCTATAGTATAAATAAACAGGCAGGTCAAAACCCAAAGCGAGGATCCGGCTATTCGGTGACGAACCATCCAATCGGCACCCTCTGATATCGCTACCGCCGGCAAACGCAACCCAACCCGCAGCCGACGAGCAACCCGTTTCCGGCATCCGCTTCGCCTTTTTCGCCACTGGACTATTCGAATGGGGAGATAATTGTTGATTTTGTCAAGAATCCAAACAACTTGACAGGGTTGGAACCTTATGGTAGCGTTCCTTTGGCTCTGTTTCGAACGGGGCCGATTAAGCCGAATCGGGTATCGGTCGGGGCGATGCATAAACGTGTAAATCCTTAACGATACCGGGCGTTACCGTAAATGGGAATTTTTCATTAACCAAGGTTAACGGGGGAAAAAATGGATGGTCGCCGGAGGCCGGATCTACAACCTGAAAACGAGAACGACCCGAACCATGAGGAGATCCTTGATTTGACGAAGATTGTTGAAGGGGAAGATGACGACGACATCATCGATCTTGACGACATTCTGGAGCCGACGGATCAGGCAGCGGATGAACCGGAAGAAACGGTCATCGATCTCATGGATGTGGCGACCACCCTTGAAGCCGATATCTCCGAAGCAGAGCGGGGAATCTCTACCCTGAAGCCGGAAGAAGGGGCCGATACAGTCGGACCGGACACCGACTTCATGCTCATTGAAGATGTTGAAACAACAACTCCCGGCGAAGGCCAAACGCCCGCCGTCGTTGACCGGGTAACGGAAGTCGCAGCGGACACACCGGACGGTATCGCCCCCGTGTCCGAGGATTCTATTGTCGACGCGCCGACACCCGGGGCCCAGCCGGCGGCGGCCGAACTGAGTCCCCCGACCGAAGAACAGATGGAAGTGGTGCTGGAGCGGGTCATCGAAAAGATTTACGGTGAGAAGATCAAACAGATGATGATCCAGACCATCAAAAAGACCGTGAAGCAGGAAATCGAGAAAATAAAAAAAGCACTGCTGGAGGACGGTGACGGCATGGTTGGGTAATCGAACCGCCGTCCGCCACCAGTATTCAACAACCATAAACGGGGATTATCACTAATCCCCGTTTCCATTTTTTCGGCCTTAAAGATCAATCGCGGGCCGGATTGCAAAAGGAGCGTTTGCCCCCATGAGTCGTGACACGCTGGATAAGAGCTATTCCCCCGATGAAGTCGAAAAGCGCTGGTACGCCTACTGGGAGCAGGAGAAACTGTTTGCCGCCGATGAGAATCCCACCAAGAAGCCCTATTCCATCGTCATTCCGCCGCCCAACGTCACCGGGGTGCTGCACATGGGACACGCCTTGAACAACACCATGCAGGACATCATGTGCCGTTATCGCCGACTTAAAGGGGACAGCGTCCTGTGGATGCCCGGGACGGATCATGCCGGTATCGCCACCCAGAACGTGGTGGAAAAAAAACTGGCCGCCGATGGCACCGACCGGCACCAGTTGGGGCGGGAGCAATTCATCGCATCCGTCTGGAAATGGCGCGAAGCCTCCGGCAGCGCCATCATCAACCAGCTCAAGCGTCTGGGTGCGTCCTGCGACTGGGACCGGGAGCGCTTCACCATGGACGAGGGGCTTTCCCAGGCGGTAAGAAAAGTTTTCGTTCAGCTCTACGACGAAGGCCTGATCTACCAGGGCGATTACATCATCAACTGGTGCTGCCGATGCCGCACGGCCCTGTCCGATTTGGAGGTGGAACACGAAGACCTGGACGGCCACTTCTACCACATCCGTTATCCTTTTGCCGACGGATCCGGTTCGGTCACCGTGGCCACCACCCGCCCGGAAACGATGCTGGGCGACACGGCCGTGGCCGTTCACCCGGAAGATGAACGCTATGCCGATCTATCCGCAACCGCAGTGATCCTACCGCTGATGGATCGTGAAATCCCCATCGTCCGGGACAACTATGTAGATCCGACCACCGGTACCGGTGCACTGAAGGTGACCCCGGCCCACGACCCCAATGATTTGGAGATCGGTACCCGCCACGGCCTACCCAGCGTCAAGGTCATCGCCGATGACGGCACCATGACCGATGTCGCCGGCCGGTTCAAGGGCATGGACCGTTTTGCCTGCCGCAAGGCCGTTGTCAAGGCCCTGAAGGCGGAAGGTCTGCTGGAACGGGTCGAGGCCCACCGGCACAGCGTGGGTCACTGCTATCGCTGCAAGACGGTGGTGGAGCCCAACCTTTCGCGCCAGTGGTTCGTCAAGACCAAGCCGCTGGCCGAAAAGGCCATCGAAGCGGTGAAAACGGGCAAGACCCGCATCATCCCGGAATCGTGGACCAAGACCTACTACGAGTGGATGAATAACATTCGCGACTGGTGCATTTCCCGCCAGATCTGGTGGGGTCACCAAATCCCGGCCTGGACCTGCCGGAGCTGCAAAAAAATGATCGTGGCCATGCAGGCGCCCGACATCTGCCCGGACTGCGGCGCCAGCGACCCGGTCCAGGAAACCGACGTGCTGGACACCTGGTTCAGCTCGGCCCTCTGGCCTTTTTCCACCATGGGATGGCCGCAGCAGACCCAACTGCTGAAGACCTACTACCCCACATCTGTGCTGGTCACCGGGTTCGACATTCTCTTTTTCTGGGTGGCCCGCATGATGATGATGGGCATCCACTTCATGAAAGAGATCCCCTTTTCCGACGTCTACGTGCATGC
>DEIP01000066.1:21669-27366 GCA_002352605.1 Desulfobacteraceae bacterium UBA2771
AACGTCATCGACCAGTACGGCACTGACGCCTTCCGCTTCACCCTGGCCGCCTTTGCCGCCCAGGGCCGGGATGTGAGGATGAGCGAAAAACGCGTGGAAGGCTACCGCCACTTTATCAACAAGCTGTGGAACGCCGCCCGGTTTTCCCTGATGCATCTGGACAAGGGCTATGATGCCATCGATGAGAAAAACATCTCTCTGCGGGACCGCTGGATCCTCTCCCGCCTGAGCCGGGTGGTAGACCGGACCGAAGCCGCGCTGGACACCTACAAATTCAACGAGGCCGCCGGCGCCATCTACCAGTTCGTCTGGCACGAACTGTGCGACTGGTACCTGGAGGCCATCAAACCCACCTTATACGACAAAAACGGCTGCCGGGAAAAAACCGCCACACTGTCGGTGCTGTGGGTTGTGTTCAAGGAGGCCCTGATCCTGCTTCACCCCTTTGCCCCCTTCGTCACCGAGGAGATCTGGCATTCGCTGCCCGGCACCAAAGGGTCGATCATGAAAGCGGCCTGGCCGAATCACATCCGGCCCGGCAACGATCCGGTGGCCGAAAGGCAGATGGACACGGTGATGGCAATCATTACCGGCATCCGCAACGTCCGCGGTGAGATGAACATCTCCCCCTCCACGGCCCTGACCGTAGCAACCCGCCCCGAGGCCCGGGAGGTCGGCGCGGTGATCGAAGATAACCGCGAGCTGATCGTCAATCTGGCACGCCTCAACGGCATCACGGTAGACACCGGCATGTCACGGCCCAAAGCGGCGGCAACGGTCATGGTCAACGGGGCCACGGTGTATGTGCTGCTGGAAGGCATCATCGATTTTACCCGGGAGCAGTTTCGCCTGGAAAAGGAAATCGGCAAACTGTCCAAAGCGTTGTCGAGCATGAATAAAAAACTGGGCAACGAGGATTTTCTCCGGAAAGCGCCGGTGAAGGTGGTGGACGGGGTCCGCGAAAAACACGCCGCCATGCTGGAAAAACAGCAGGCCCTGGAAGCGACTCTGGAACGAATAAAGGCCATGATGGCTTGACCCCGCGCCTTGCAAAAAACAGGTTGATAAAGGTAGACCATGCATACCATCGACGATCTGATCCAATTGGCCCTGCAGGAAGATATCGGCCCCGGTGACATCACCACGGACAACCTGGTCGCACCGCACACCCAGGGGAAAGGTGTCATCGTCGCCAAACAGGACCTGGTGGTCGCCGGCCTCCAGGTGGCCGAAAAGGTTTTTACCGCATTGGCGCCACGAATTGACTTCGAGGCCTTATGCGCGGATGGCGACCAGTTACTGGCCGGCAGCACCGTGGTCGAGATTGAGGCTGGATTGGGCGCCCTGCTGAAGGGTGAACGCACCGCCTTGAACTTTCTTCAGCGCCTGTCCGGCATCGCCACCCAGGCCCGCGCCTTTGTCGGGGAGGTTGCCGGAACTTCGGTCAGGCTGGTAGATACCCGCAAGACCACCCCGGGCTGGCGGGTGCTCGAAAAATACGCGGTGCGCATCGGCGGCGCCCACAACCACCGCATGGGTCTGTATGACGGTGTGTTGATCAAGGACAATCACATCGCCGTTTCCGGCGGCATCGCCAATGCGGTAAAAACCGTCCGGCAACAGATCTCCCACCTGGTTAAGGTGGAGGTGGAGGCGGCCACCTTCGAAGAAGTAAAGGCGGCGATGGCTGCCGATGCGGATGTCATCATGCTGGACAACATGGATCTGGAACAGATCCGCCGGGCGGTCCGCATGATCGATAAAAAAGCCCTCGTGGAAGTGTCCGGCAACGTCACTCGGCAACGGCTCAAGACCCTGGCCCAAACCGGTGTGGATCTCATCTCCATCGGCGCCCTCACCCATTCCGCCGTGGCCGTGGACATGAGTATGAGGATCGAAATGATATGAATTTCAGGATTAAGATACCGATCTCCCAATCCCATAACCGATAGCGCCATGATCCCCATTCGCGACACCACACCATCCAAAACCGTTCCGGTGGTCAACAACACCATCATCGGCGTCAATGTGGTGTTTTTCCTGGTGCAGCTGGCCCTGGGGCAAAGCCAGAACCATTTTGTTTACCTCTACGGCCTGGTCCCGGCAAAGTTCACGGTCCCCCAGGTGTCCGCCTATTTCTCCGTCGGCCAACGGATCCTTTCCCTGTTCACCTTCATGTTCCTTCACGGCGGATTCATGCACCTGATCGGGAACATGTGGTCCCTTTACATTTTTGGCGACAATGTTGAAGAGCGTCTGGGACCGGCCCGCTACATCGCCTTCTACCTGCTGTGCGGCCTGGCATCGGGCATGATCCACCTGCTGTTCAATACCCACTCCAACGTTCCCACCATCGGTGCCAGCGGCGCCATCGCCGGCGTCATGGGGGCCTATTTCATCCTCTATCCCCGTTCGCGCATCCTCACCCTGATCCCCATCATCATCATCCCCTGGTTCGTGGAGATACCGGCTTTCTTCTTTCTGGGGATCTGGTTCCTCCTGCAGATTTTAAATGCCGCGGGAAGTTCAGGGCATGCCGGTGGGATTGCCTGGTGGGCACACATCGGCGGGTTCGTTTTTGGGGTCCTCTTTCTCAAGCTGTTCGACCGCATACCGGTCACGGGTGTTACCGGCCGGATGCGCCACGCCACCGAAAAGAAGCGATCCCGCCGCTTCCAGGTCGTTAAAACCGACAGTGGAAAGGAGGAGGCCGGCCTTTACGGCACCCTCACCATCACCCAGTATGAAGCCATGGTGGGCGCACGCAAACTGGTCACCGTCCCCTGGGGACTGCGGAAACGGCTGTACAATGTCGTCGTGCCCCAGGGCATCGCAGACGGCCAGGTGTTACGGCTAAAGGGTGTGGGCAAGCCCAAATCCGACGGTACCCGGGGCGACATGATGCTCAAGATCAGGGTTCAGCACATTTGACCATGGATGACCATTTGGCGCCGCGGAAATCTCAATGTATCTCAAGTAGATTTTTTCTTTGTTGTTCTTTGGATAAAATTATGAATCAAAAGCCGACCTATGAAGAGTTGGAACAAAGAGTCCAGGAATTGGAAAGCGCTGAATTGGCGAGCAAACGGGTTGAGGAGGCCTTGGTGGCGTCCGAGGGAAAATGGCGGAACGTCCTTGCCAACATTTTGCAAATCGGCATCTCTATCGATCCCCACGCTAAAATAATTTTTGCAAATGATTACTTTTTGACCCTAACCGGATGGAAGAAACAAGAGGTTATCGGTAAGGATTGGTTTGACCTGTTCATTCCCGAAAATACCAGGGAAACGGTTCGTCAAGTGTTCAACATGCTAATGCGCCAAAAGGATTCCTTAGGATTTTCAACCCACGAAAACGATATCGTGACAAGGACCGGCGATTTGCGTAATGTGGTTTGGTCCAACATTCTTACCAGGGATGGCCAAGGAAATATTATAAACATCAACTGCCTCGGCATCGACCTTACCAAACGCAAGCGGGCGGAGCAAGCGCTTCGAGAAAGTGAGGAAAAATTTCGAACCCTTGTGGAAAAATCGCCACTTGGAATAGCTTTAATAGAAGATGATGGCGACGTTGAATATATCAACCCTCAATTCACCGATATTTTTGGCTATACAATTGAAGATATTCCAACTGGAAAGGCTTGGTTTAAAAAATCTTATCCGGATAAGAAGTATCGCCGACAGGCTGTTAAGACCTGGATCGAAGACACTAAACGAATCAGCGTCGGACAGGCAAAATCGCGAGTTTTTTCTGTAACCTGTAAAGACGGAGCACAAAAAACAATCTATTTCAGACCGGTCATCATGGGAAGCCTTTACCGGTTTATGATCTACGAAGACATCACCGAAAAAGCGAAAATGGAACATCAGCTTCAGCAGGCCCGGAAATTCGAAGCAATCGGCACCCTGGCTAGTGGTATCGCCCATGATTTCAACAACCTGATGATGGGCATACAGGGCAGGGCGTCACTGATGGCGGTAAACCTGGCCCCCTCCCACACCCATCTGGAACACATCAAAGCCATTGAGGCGTGTATCCGAAGTGCGACGGGCCTGACAAGGCAGCTTTTGGGTTTCGCTCGTGGAGGCAAATACGAGGTAAAATCCATCAACATCAATGAACTGGTGCGCAATAGCGCAACCATGTTCAGCCGAACTCGAAAAGAGATAAAGATACACACCAAAATTCAGCCATCTCCTTTGGTTGTCGAAGCCGACCGAGGCCAGATCGAGCAGGTTCTGCTGAATATTTATGTCAACGCATGGCAAGCCATGCCGGATGGCGGGGAGCTTTACCTGGAAACAAAAGCCGCTATGCTGGACGATGACTTCTGCAAACCTTACCGGGTAGAACCCGGGCATTATGCCAAAGTGTCGGTTACGGATACCGGCAGCGGCATGAATAAAGCCACACGGCAACAAATTTTCGACCCGTTTTTCACGACGAAAGAGATGGGCCGAGGTACCGGCCTGGGACTGGCTTCGGCATATGGGATCATAAAAAATCATGGCGGAGTAATTACCGTCTACAGCGAAACCGGTAAAGGCACCACTTTCAACATCTATTTGCAACTATCAGAAAAAGAGATGTATCAAGAGAAAGCGACTAAAGGAGAGATCCTCAAAGGTTCGGAAACCATTCTTCTGGTTGATGATGAAGAGATCATTATAGATGTTGGACAAGCCATGCTGAAAACGTTGGGCTATCGTGTTGTTATTTCCAAGAGCGGTCCGGATGCCATCGAAAAGGTAACGGATATTGGAAACGAAATTGATCTCGTCATCCTTGACTTGATCATGCCGAAGATGGACGGCGGAAAAACGTTCGATCGCATCCGCGAAATACAGCCGAAGATGCCGGTAATGCTGTCCAGCGGTTATGCCGTCAACGGACAATCTTCGGAAATTATGAGAAAGGGTTGCAATGGTTTTATTCAAAAGCCGTTCAACATTGCCACGCTTTCCCAAAAAATTCGAAACGTGTTGGGGCACGGTAAGTAAATTTCGATAATGCAATCAAATAGATTGAGGAGGCGTATTGAAAATACGGAAAATTGACACGACGCTGTTCATGGCGGTCCTTGCCTTCGCGGTGGTCGCCTGTTCCGGTTCGGGCACCCAAATGATCCAGACCCATATGGAAGAGGCGCATCTGGGCAAGCCGATCGGGGATGTGCTGATCATTGTCATTCTCGACAATCAAAAGATCCGGGCAATTTATGAAAAACATGTCATGGACTGGCTCAATGTGAAGGGCGTTGAAGCGGTTATGAGTGCCGGCGCACTTCCCACCAATGCAAACACCAAGCTGGAGAAAGAGGCCATCATCGACGTCGTCGACAAGTATGAAAGCGACACCATATGGATATCCCATCTTGTGGGATGGGATGAAACGGAGGTATTCAGCCGTGACAGGCCGCGGTATTACCGCAACTACTACGGCTTTTACAATTATGGCTGTGGGGGATACATTACCTGGCCCACCATTTACGGTGAAAGGGTGCAATTCAGCCTTGAAACCCGGCTATACGACGTGAAGACAGAATCGCTGATCTGGGCCGGTGAATCACAGACCAAAAATCCGGAGACCACGGGGCAGGCCATCGGCCAGGTGGTCGATGCGGTGATGAAAGCACTCGAAAAAAATGGGTTGCTGCCAAAAACGCCATAGGTAGACCTCGTTATTTCCACCCAT
>DEIP01000193.1 GCA_002352605.1 Desulfobacteraceae bacterium UBA2771
CACTTTTTCCTAAAGTAAAATCCACATGGATCGATAATAGAGTTGTAAGGCGCGAATAAAGAAGAAAGGAGGCGGTGATAAAACCGCAGCACCGATGCGCCTGCGAAACCAACCATTCGGCAAGAATGCCGAACCAAACACCTAGAAAAGGAGTAACACCATGGCTATCGCATTAACCGCAGGAATGAGGGCCAACCTTAGCAGTTTGCAGAACACCTCCGCGCTGATGGAAAATACCCAGAAGCGTCTGAGTAGCGGTAAACGCGTCAACACCGCACTCGATGATCCGGTCAACTTTTTCAAAGCCAAGGACCATAACGACCGGGCCAGCGACCTTTCCGCCAAAAAAGACGGCATGGCCGAAGCCATCAAAACCATCGAAGCGGCCAATACCGGTATCGAAGGTATTTATGACCTGTTGGACCAGATGAAGTCCCTGGCCCAGGCCGCCAAGACATCCTCAAACACCGGTGACCTGTCGGATCAGTTCGACGTGATCCGCAGCCAGATCGCCACCATGGCAACTGATTCCAACTATGGCGGCGTCAACCTTCTGAATGGAGAAAGCCTGTCCGTCGAATTCGATGAGAATGGTTCGAACACCCTGAGTGTTACCGGTACGACGGCGACATCCGCCGGTACGATTGCCGGGGTAACGGTAGCAACATCCACATTTGATACCAATACCAATATCGAAGCCGCCATCAGCGACATCGATGACGCGGTAACCAATCTGCGAACGGAAGCACAGAAATTGGCATCGAACCTCTCAACCATTTCCATTCGCGAGGATTTCACCAACAACATGATCGACACCTTAAACACCGGTGCCGACAATTTGACCTTGGCGGATATGAATGAAGAGGGTGCCAACATGCTGATGCTCCAGACGCGCCAGCAGCTGGGGACATCTTCTTTGTCCATGTCATCGCAGGCGGCCCAAGCGGTTCTGAGATTATTCTAGTCGACCGGGTCCTGAAGTATTTTTCCTAATATGGAGGGGGAGACTTTCCCCCTCCGTTACCTTACGACAAATCCCCCTCTTTCCACCGGGTTGCGGTGACGGGAATCGTTAAATGGCGCTAAAAATTTCATTAAAACCGAACGAGCGGATTATCATCGGAGGGGCTGTTGTCACCAATGGCGGCAACCGGTGCGATTTGAGTTTTGAAAACAAGGTCCCATTATTGCGGGAAAAAGATATCATGCGTGAATCCGATGCCGGCACACCGGCATGTCAAATCTATTTTGTGATTCAACTCATGTATATTGATGAAGATAATCTGGCTGTACACCATCAGGCTTACTGGAAATTGGTCAAAACTTTTCTTGATGCCGTTCCAAGTTCCTTGCCTTTGATCGATCAGATCAGCGATTCGATCCTAAAGGGTCAATACTACGCCGGTCTTAAAACAGCGGCGAAATTGATCGAATACGAAGAGGAGGTTATCGCCCGTGTATCATAGTCCGTTACAAGCCTACCAAACGATTGAGCAAAATACCGTCTCCGGACGGGAAACCGAAGCCAGAGTCCTGACCAAAGCGGCGATGATGTTAAAAAATTGTCAGGGAAACTGGGATTCTCCGGACCGAAAGCAGAAATTGGATGAGGCGCTCCGATACAATCAGCGGATCTGGAGCATTATCCAGGCAGAACTCCTTGACGAATCCAATTCTCTTCCTAAACAGCTTAAAGAAAACATTTTAAGTCTCAGTGTGTTTATCGACAAACGCATATTTAATATCATGGCCTTCCCCGAACCGGGAAAAATCAAAATCATCGTGGACGTCAACCTGAATCTTGCCGCCGGTCTGAGGAACTCACCCGGTTAGACCCTTTTATTATAATCATCTCCTGGACACATAAAACTGATTCGGACATTCCCCTTCCAAATGCCTATCCCACATCATCCGGTAAGCGGATTCAAGGTGGTCAACAAAATGGGGCGTATCAAAAAGCGCTTGCGTGAATCGGTTATGATTCAATTTGTCTTTGGTTATACCTAATATATTCGGTTGTGAGGCCAGCTTAAAGGCAAGCATCTCATAGCCGGCCAGATCCCGGACGACCAGTTCGGACATCCCGACGGCAGACAAAATACACGCCGACATGCTAGAAGCAAAATGTTTTCCTGTTTTGGTGATCACAGGAATACCAGCCCATAAGGCATCACTCGTCGTGGCGGCACCATTTACGGCGGTCGTGTCAAGGGCCAGGTCTGCCAGTTGAAGACGTTTCAAATGCCGGGCTTTGGATATTTTTTCCGCAAAGATCAACCGTGACCCGTCAATGCCATGGGATTGGGCGGCGTTTTTTAAATTTTCCATCCCCTTCCCCTTGCCTTTCAGCAACCACAACACACTGTCCGGTATTCTTTTGAGGATATTCATCCAGATGTTAAAAATCTCGGGATTGATTTTATAATGGGTGCAGAAACAACAAAAAACAAAGGCATCCGGTGGCAGTTGCATCTCCGCTCGAGTGATACGCGCCTCGGATATTTCCTGGTCCCGGTCATTGACCTGGTAGCCGTCCGGCAGATAGGCGAACGCCTCCGAGTAACAGGAAGCGTGGTTCTCGGGGGTGACAATGGGGTGGGTCAATATGTAGTCGAAAAAGTCGGCCCCCGTGGTCCCGGCCATCCCCAACCACCGGACTTGGATGGTTGCCGGACGAAGCGCGGGAATTTGAAGTCGATGGCCTTTCATGTATCCCACCAGATCAATAAGGATATCCACCTTATCATCGGCGATCTTCCTTGCTGCGGTAAGATGGTCCATATTCTGTAGATCGATGAAATGATCGCACGTGCTTTGGATTCTTTTTCGGTAGATGCTTCGATCATCTTCCCCGTATGAATAACAATGGACCTTGAATCGATCCCTGTCGTGGGCCCTGAAAATACCGGCAGTGAGATGGGCGGTCGGATGGTTCTTAAAATTGTTGGACAGATACCCGATGGTGATGCGTTGCCTTGATGAACGGGATATCCCGAGAATTGATTCGGTTGTAGGCCGGATGATCCTGAGCGGCGCACACTGCTTTTCGATTTCAACGCTCCAGGAACGGGCCAGTCGGCAATTCAATGCAATATCATCCGTTCTGGCCAGGTTGAGAAATGGCATCTCCTCCACTTTTTTACCGGTTTCAAGAGCAGTCAAAGTCATTCGATCCAGTCGATCATCAAAACGCTCAAGTGACTGCCAATCGCATGCCTGCATCAAATAGTGAACCATATGGCTGACTGCTTTTTCGTGCTCGGGGTTGACCTGAAGCGCTTTTTTATAGGACCGATACTCTTCTTCGGGACGTGTCAAATCCCGGTATGCGAAACCCATATTCAAGTATGGCTCAGGATGGTCGGGGTTTATATCGACGGCCTTGGAATAGCATGCCAATGCTTTGTGGAAATCTGACATCTCCAGGTAGGTATTGCCCATGTTATGATACCCATGGAAATCGTTGGGCCGAATTCGAACGGTTCTTTCAAAACAGGACAGCGCCGCCTCTTGATTTCCAAGGGCTTTCATTGCAGTTCCCATCCCGTTGTAGGCTTGCGCGTAATCGGGATTCAGATTGACGGCTTTCCGATAGAATTCGACCGCGAGCACGATCTTCCCCATGTCCATATGCACATTTGCCAGATTATTATAAAATTCACATTGGTCAGGTAGCAGGGAAATTGCTTTTTGGTAACATGTGGCAGCTTCGGGCAATTGTCCTGTTCCTTTCAGCGCATTTCCCAGATTATTAAACGCAGGCGCATGATTGGCATTCATTGCGATAATTCTTCGGCAACAGCCGATGGACGCCTCAAACTTCCCCATTTCATTCAACGCGGCAGCCAGATTGTTCAAGGCATCGATATACTGCGGATGACAGTGTATGGCCCTGTTATAACAGGAAACGGCCTCATCCAGCGTCCCTGTCGTGTGATAGACCGTGCCGAGGTTATACCAGGCATCGGCATACTCGGGTTCGAGGCTGATGGCTTTGCGGTAACAGGTAACGGCCGTCTCCATCTCTCCATCGGAGCGGGCAACGGCGCCTAGATTGTTGTAGTACGTTGAATGGTGTGGATTGATACCAATCGCAGCACCGATCAGCTCGCGGGCCTTTTTATGGTCGCCCCGCCGGTTTGCAATGAGGCCGCTCAAATGAAGGGCGTCCGGATGATTGGGCATGCGGGCAAGGACTGCCTTATAGATTCGATCCGCTTTTTCAAGCCGGCCCGATCGGTGGTATTGGGTGGCTTTTTTCAATTCAACGGGAATAATCATGCACGCTTGTCTCCATCGTTGACGCCATCCGGCTTCTGTAGCATTGGGGTCGATTCGCCCACCTGGATATGGTCCGGATGCACGCCTCGGGCATGTCGTCGCCACATTTCAAGATAGGCATGCTCCAGCAGCCTAACGGACAATGCCGTATCAAAAAGGGGAGTGCAAAACCGCCCCGCCGCCAGGGCCGACCGTGCTTCATTAAGCCGTCGTCCATGGGTTGCCAAAGATACCGCCAGATTCTCATAGGCCACGAGGTTTTGGGTGACCAACGATTCCATCTTCACGGCATGGAGCAGGCTGGCAGACATTCTCGAGGCAAAATGCGCACCCTGAAGGGTCAGTACGGGCACCCCCATCCAAAGTGCATCGCTGGTGCTGGCTGCGCCGTTAACGATTCGGGTATCTAGGATCAGATCCACCAGGGGTAATCTTGCCAGGTGATGCGCCTTGGGCAACTTCTCAGAAAAGACGACTCTGCGAGGATCCACACCGGCGTTTTTTACTTCTCGAACAAGGTTGGTTTCCAGGATTTCAGATCCCCCCATGAGCCATAGCGCGCTTTTTGGAACCCGCTTGAGAATTTTCATCCATGTTCCGAACAGCACCGAATCGATTTTGTAACTGGTGTTGAATGAACCAAATACGAATTCAAAGTCCGAGAGTCCAAAATCGGTCCTCGAATAGGTCGTCGATCCGTCCGGAAATTTTTGGCTATTGATTTGATACGTGTACGGCAGGTGGACGAACCGCTCTGAATAAAACGAAGCCTGATCCAGCGGTGTTACCACCGGATCCGTGACGATATAATCGAAAAAACGGGCCCCGGTGGTCCCGGCCATGCCCAAGTACCGGACCTGAACCGGCGCCGGCCGGCATCGGGCCACGTCCATCCGGCTGTCGGTGATATGCCCCATCAGGTCGATGTAGATATCGATCCGGTCCTTGTAGATCCGACCGGCAATCGTCTCGCCGTCAACGTCCCTCACATCCCGGAACACGTCGCAGCCGGCTCGGATGTCACGTCGATAACGACTGTCGTCATCGGGTCCAAGGGAATAGCCGAATACTTTAAACCGGCTTCGATCATGAAGCCCGAACAGGTCGTGCAGCAATTGCCCCCCGGGATGGTCACAAAAGGTGTTGGAGAGGTAACCGATTCTGATGATTCCCTCGGCAAGTGATCTGGTGTCGTGGGAATACACCGGAGCGTCGGATGAACGCCCTATTTCCAACTGATGGCTCCATGCATGGGCAACGGCGCGATTGAGTGCAGGATCCGCATGGCGGCTGATGTTTAAAAAGGGAGTCTCTTCGGGTCGTTCACCACGGTTCAAGGATGCCCGTGTCAGGGCATCCAGTCGCACGTCGAGGGGCTGAGCTTTTTTCCACTCGCAATGTTTTTGGTATTGCCTGTAGAGATAGCAGATCGCCTTTTCATAGTCCGGTTTGAGTGCAACCGCTTTTTCATAGCATCGGACAGCCTTATCATGCTGTCCGAGGGATGTTTGGGCTGTACCCATATTCATGTAAAGGGTCGGGTTATCTGGAGATCGGCAAAGGGCATTTTCATAACAGCGGATCGCTTTGGCGTGGTGGCCGATCATCTGGTGCGCCGTACCCAGGTTAATCTGGACGGCGGTCGACAAAGGCTGCGCTTCCATTGCCTTTTCATAAGCGTCGACAGCGAGTTCAGGCTTGCCGTCATCCTGGTAGGCCAAACCCAGGAAAAAAAGCGCATCAAAATGCCCTTTTTTAAAAGACAGAACTTTGTGGTAACACGGTATTGCTTTCTTCAACGCCTGGGTGGCGTGAAAATAGATCGCCAATTGCAAGTATGCATCCCAGGACGAAGGATTGCATTGGATGGTTTTTCGTAAAGCAAAAAGCGTTTGATTCCGATCTTCTCCCGGATGCTGTTCATCACCGCGTTTAATCAATTTCTCGCTTAAAGATGTTCTTGTATCGTTACCGAACATGGTTAATTGTCACCGCACCCACGAACAGTATCAGACGTCGTCATCTTCGCGCCCAACTTATACCCAATCGAATGTGTCATTTTCCCGTCACTCATGCCAATGAAATAACTGTATTTAGATGGAATCAAACTGCTATCACTCAATACATCCTAACGCTGCAATCGCTGGGTGTACACCCGATCCCGTTGAACGCAACCGTTCTAATTGCTCATTGGCTTCAACGTTCCATGGTTCGATATCCAGCACCCGATTAAAAAATACTTTTGCATCAGCCAACCGATCGAGTCGGAGATTAACCGCGCCCATGGTCATCAACACTTCAATATCAGCGGGTTCTTCATTCAAAATCTTCAAATAGATCGGTAGTGCTTTGTGCAGGTCGCCGTGTTCATAGCAGTAAAAATCGGCGATGTTTTTCAGGAAAATGTGATTATCGGGCATCTTTTGTGCTGCCAGCTGGTAGTATTCGAACGTTTTTTCCCTCTCTCCCATTTGGTAATAGATCACACCGATATCATTATAGGCCAAAGCATAATCGGGATCAATATCTATAATTTTTTTAAGTAGTTGAAGTGCTCCAGGCAAATCGCCGGCGTCTACGCATTCTTGGCTGGATTGATACAACATCGTCGCATCTGATCCCTTGCGCGATCCTGGGTTTTCTTTTCGTGATGCTAATTTTTCCAGGTATTCCTGGATTTCAAACCGCCAGGGTTCGATCTCCTGAACCCGTTGGTAATAGTGTTCGGCCGCATCCCAATCATGTTCGCAAAGACAGAGGTTCCCTGCGATGGTAAGGGAATCCACGTCGTTGGGTTCGATATCCAATATCTTCTTATACGTTGCGAGTGCGGCGGTCACATCCTTCAATTCTACATAGTAGTAATCAGCTAAAATCTTTAAGAATTCAATGTTTTCTGTTTCAAGTACCGTGGCTTTCTGATACTGATCGAGGGCAATTTTTGCATTGCCCATCTTGTGGTGCAACAAGCCCAGATCAATATGCGCCCGTGAATCATCCGGGTATCGATTCAATAATCCTTCGAGGACATCAATGGCCGCCTGATTTTCATTGCAGTTAACCAATGCTTGGGCTTCGTTATACATCTCAGTCTGGCTTTTCATTTATTTTCTCCTTAATCGAAATGGTGGCATCGCACTAATTGATGGTATTCTCTTTCCTTTATCCGCCATCTGGTTATACAAATTTCATGCCGGCTTTCATATTTTTTCACCGACCCTCTCCTGAGCACCCTGATCCGGCACATGGATGGGCCGAGGAGTGAGTCCGGCCAGATAATTGGACCACATGGTTCGGTATGCATATTCAAGATTTTTTGAAAATCGTCGGGTATCAAACAATGGCTCGATTCTTAAATTCCGGAACAGTCTTTTCTTCAATCCTACCAGTCGATCAGGATTTTTTGCCAAGTCGGTGGCAATCTCCATGTATTCCATCTGGTCCCCAGCGATGAGCATTTCCATGTTTACCGCTTTCAACAGACTGGCTGAAACCCGGGACATGAAATGCCCGCCCTTTACCGTGAGCACCGGAACCCCGGCCCATAGCATATCCCCCGTGGTCGTGTGGCCATTGTAGGTCAATGTGTCCAAGGCCAGATCCGCCAGTCGAAGGCGTGACAAATGCGCTTTAATGGGAAGCTTTCCCGCAAAGATGATTCGCGAGGCATCCACACCGCGGATGACCGCCTCGTCTCGCATTTTTTTCTCATACAAGATTTCTCCCTTCAGCAGCCACAACACGCTTTTAGGAACGGCCCTGAGTATGGTCATCCACGCATCGAACACCTTGGCTTCGATTTTATAGGGCATATTGAAAGAGCAGAACACGAAGGCATCCTCGGGAAGCTGAAAATCGGCGCGTGCCCATTTTCTCTGGGATATTTTTTTTGAATTGTCGTTCACCAGATAGCAATGGGGCATATACACCGGTTTTTCCGAATAACAGCCGGTATCGTGTGGATCGATAATGGTCTGGTCGGCGATGATATAGTCTAAAAAATCCGAGCCGCTGGTACCGGTGAACCCCAGATAGGAAACCTGGATAGGGGCCGGCCGAAGGGCGAAGATCTCCAGGCGGTTGTTTCTCGTAAACCCCTTCAGGTCCACCAGGATATTGACGCCGTCCCGGTGGATCCGGTCGGCTGCCTCCTGGTACCCCATGGAAGAGATATCCACAAACACGTCGCTGGCCGCCAGGATCTGTTTTCTGTACCGGCTGTTGTCATCCGGACCATATATGTAGCTGTGAATACGAAAATGCTTCCTGTCATGGGCCAGAAACAATCCCCGCATAAGATGACCCGTTGCCGCATTTCGGAACCGATTGGTGAGATAGCCGATGATAACCGGTGCGCCGGGTGGCGGATGCTCATATTGTCGAAATCGAAAAACGGAATCGGAAAACCGGCGTGACAGGTCCCTGCTCCATGCCCGTGCGATGGCATAATTTTCAACTGGATCCTGTTTTCGGACAACACTGAGAAATGGCTGTTCGGCCGGTTTCTCGTTGGATTGAAGGGCGGTTTCGGTCATCTGATCGATGACGGGGTCCAACGCCTTTATCCGCTGCCAATCACACACGCTCTGGGCCTGATGGTAGAGTGCACAAACGGCCTTGTCCCAGTTTGGTCGAAGGGACAGGGCTTTCTCAAACATTAAAATGGCCGCCTGGGAGTTTTTCAGGTTCTGGTGAGCGATTCCGCAATGGTAGTAGGCGGAAAAGAGACCCGGATCGAGTTCGATCGCTTTTCGGTAGTGCCCGATCGCCTCGTCATATCTGACCATGGATTGCAAGGTGTTGCCCAGGTTGTGGTGAGCGTGGGGATAGTTTCCGTTAAGGGACAAGGCCGTGTGAAAACACGCTACCGCCTGGTCGTATTGTCCGGTTTCGTGGAACAGGGTTCCCAGATTATTGTGAACATCATATGAATTAGCATTCATCTCCAGTGCTTGGTGATAGCATCGTTTTGCCCGGTCGTAACGGCCTTTTGCCTTGTGGATGGTGCCCAGATGGTTGAGCACGTGGGGCATTTTGGGATTTATCTTCAACACCGAATAAAAGCCCGCCATGGCGTCATCCAATTGACCTGACTGCTTATGGGCGATTGCCAGCTTGAACCGGGCGTCGATAAATTGAGGATGGAGACGGGTCAGTGCCGAAAGTTTCCCGATGGCCGATTCGACCCGGCCCCTGTCCATATCGACGGCCGCCAGGAAAAATAGCGCGTCCCGATGGGTCGGGTCCGAAAAAACGATTTGCCGGTAGCAGGTCTCGGCATCTTCGTATCTTTTGATTTTACGATAGGCATGGCCCAGATTCAACAAAACGGGTACGCAACCGGGATTCCCCCTGAGAATCATTTGGTACTGCTCGATGGCCAGGGCCACTTGGCCGCGAAGCTGGAGCAGGTTACACAGTTGAAACCGTGCATCCATGCAACCAGGATCATGGAACAGGGCCAGTCGAAAAGTCGTCTCTGCCTTTGAAAGATCGCCTTGCCGGAGCCATTTGATTCCGGATTCGATCATTTCACCCTTTCCGGTCGGCTCCGGCTGTCCACGGCGTAATGCGTTCATATGCAAAGGCCTCGATTACAGGTTGAACCACCGGAAAAATCGGTGATAATGGTTTGGCATAGTGGCGCCAACGTAACACCGAACTGTTATAGATCGGCTGGACCACCTGGGCGTAACTGGGGGTGTTGATGTTTCTTTTTTTTGCTTTTTTATGATAATGCAACATCTCCGCTTCCCACGGCAGCTTTAAATAACTCAACATCTTACGTGATTCGCCGGCAATATCGTCGACAATATTCTCGTATCGCACCTCGTGAATCCCAAAGGCCAGGCGGTCTCGAAGATTCAGATAAAAGCCCATGATTTTAGCATAAAACCGTGCGGCCGTGTTCAGCTGTAAAAAGTTGTACATCCTTGCATTCAACCTGAATCGCTGCATGTAATTGCTCAGGATCGAATCCAGCGGATGACGAAGGGCAACGATAATCTTGGCTTCGGGGAAAAAATGCTGGATGAAGCCGAGGTTGAGGATATTCAAGGGTAATTTGTCCACCACCAGTTTTCGGCCATGGCAACCGATGGTCTGGTAGTTGACCTCGTTGAAATAGCGGGTCCGAAAACGCCGGATAAAGGCCGGATCGGTCTCGTGCCGCCACCGGCGTAGATCCGTACCATCGAACGCCGACCTGACCAATGCATCCAACACCGGTTTTTCATCTATGGTGGCAATCTTGGAGTGGGAATTTAATATCTGCTCGATCAGTGTCGTTCCTGACCTGGGGAACCCCACAAGAAAAGCGATAAGCGCCGGATGATCCGAAGGGGGAGCCCCCGGCCGGACGGTGAACCGCCAGTCGCGAAAACCATCGATGATCCTGTCGACCAGGACAAGATCCTCACGGTGCTTTTCCTTTAATCGCCTTCCCTGAACCGAATTCAGTTCGTGCCGGTTACCGGCTTTGAACGCGCCAAAGGCCTCATCGTAGCAGCCCAACTTATCGGCAATAAATCCTTTAAGGGTGTAGGCTTTGGCCGCATATTCCTCGGGTATCGGACGGCTTAAAATGGCGTCCAAGATAATTTGAGATTTTTTTAGGTTCTTGCTCCGGTAGTTAAGCTGGGCACAGTTCAAATTCGCAAAAAACGAATCCGGATCGAGTCTCAGCGCGACGCCCACATAATGCGCAGCCTCATCAATCCGGTTCAAACCTTCTAGTGTCGCGGCCATGTTATTGTACGCATCGATGGCCTCCGGCCTGATGCGAATGGCATCCAAAAAATGATCGATGGCTTCTTTATCACGGCTCATTGCCTTATAAGAAAGGCCAAGATTATTGTGGGCCTGGAAAAGCATGGGGTCCCATTTCAGTGCCGCACGGTAGTGTTTAACGGCCTGATGCCATTTTTTCAACGCCTGGCAGGCCACGCCGGCATTGTAATGGGCTTGGGCATAGTCGGGTTTAAGGAACAGGGCTTGTTGATAACAGGCCAATGCTCTCGGAAGTTGAGAATCTGCGCTGTAGGCATTACCCAGGCTGCTGAAAAACATGGCCTGGGCAGGATCCTGGTCAATGGCACGCCTTATCCGGGCAATTGCCGCTCGAATATCTCCCGCCCCTAAATCGATCAGCCCCAACAGGTGCAGAGAGTCCGGCTGGTTGGGATCCATCTCCAGGATCTGCAAATGTATTTGTCGCGCCGATTCTACGTTTCCAACCTGTTGGAAGCGCACAGCTTGATCCAATTTTCCAGGAAGATCCATGGCCATCTGTTGAGACCTATTAAAAGAGTGCACAAAGATTGATGGGCGGCCTCAACCGCCCTATCCGTTTCAATCACGCCGGCGCATTGCAGGCAACACTGCTTTCGCCGGTATGGGTGAGTATCCAATCCATATCCATCCGTGCAATTTTGCAATTTTAATACCATTGTCTTTATGTCTACTCGACGGGTCGCTACTATTGGTAAATCACCACAACGACCTGCCCGACCGCTCGCAGGCATATTGACGCTTCGCACTCGTTTTCCAAGCCGGCAGCACGCCAAACGGTGCCTCAACCCACCATTCCCATCAGCCCCCCCCGACCCGGTGCCGTTGCGGTATCCTATGATTGCCACCAATGCTTTACCCGCCGGGACACCACCGCCGGCCGACGGGTTACCGATAGGTTCATCCTTTTGACGGCCGTGTCGGTTACTTTGACGCCCTTGGCCTTGGACGCCTTGGATCGGATCTTCCCCGTATTTAAACACTCAAAACAGGCATAACAACTTGAAATATAATAAAGTAATAAAACTACGTCTTGATAAGACGTAGCCACTACCTTTATGAATTTTGAACTGGCCTATGTTGTTAATTGGTGTACATAGTGTAGCCACTATGTATGTGGACACTGCAAAAACTAAAAGAGGAAATAAAACTTACACCCGGAACTTGTTGCGCACGTCCTACCGTGAAAATGGCAAAGTAAAACACAAAACAGTCCTCAACCTCTCGATTTGTTCTCAAGAAGAAATTACCGCCATCAAGCTTGCCCTCAAATACAAGGGCAACCTTATGGCACTATCTTCTCTTAAAAATGTTAAAACAATTTGGCATCCTTCATTTGAATTCAAAAGTAGTTAACACTTTTTTTAGCAATACTGATTTTTGGCAAAGCTCAAGTATTAAAACATAGTGCTCATG
>DEIP01000130.1 GCA_002352605.1 Desulfobacteraceae bacterium UBA2771
TTCCGGTGCAAGGTAATCGCATGGCAGGTCCCCAGGTAGGCTTCGAGCCTGTCATGATAGATGTGAATACGGAGCTTTTCTCCTATCAGGCGCGATGGAACCGTGTACACCACTCGGTTGACAATGATCGTGCTTGTGGTGCTGACGCCAACGACCTTCTCGGTGTAATCAACTGTCCTTTGCAATGGTAGGGGGTTCAGGTGAAGACGTTCTTGGGTGATTTTGTCTTGGTTGCGAGAATTGATGTCACGTACGATGGCGTCGACCCACTTTTGGTAGGTGCCAACGGATTCGAAATCGGTTGAATTACGAATCAACAGCGATTGGTGAATTCGGTTTTTCAAATGGCCATGTGGAGATTCAACCCCGCCGTTTTCGTGCCCCTTTCCTCGATTGTTCCGTGTCGGAGTTAGATTATAATGGTTGAATAATTCATCGTATCGGCAGGTTGCATCCGCCTTCGCATCCTTCGTTAAATTTTTAAAGCCGGCGGACAGACTGTCCGTACGATGCTCACACGGAACGCCGCCCAGCCGCCAAAGCGCGTCTTGCAGGCCTTCGCTTAGGGCTGAAAAAGACTCTCCGCTGAGGATAACCNNAACATGGCACCACCCACTATAAATCAAACGAAAGTGGTAAAGCAGGTGTTTCAACGGTTCCCCGTTGATCGTAATTGTCACTTTTTTTAGCGTCGTAAAATCCGACAGACCCATACGCCCAGGGATCTGTCTTTGAAGAAACATAACCTCCTTATCCGGGCCATTCAGGGCTTTCCACTTTTTTACCCGTCGCTGAAATGTGCGCAGTTGGGAATTTGGATAAGCCCCCGGATATTTCTTGTTTAAATGCTCAAACAAAGTCAATGGTTGAAGATCTGGATTTTGCTCCAGCATGGGAATAATCTCCTCGTCCCAAACGCTGGAAAATGGGTCTTTGCGGGTTCGCCAGGTCCGTTTGGCCTTCCCGCCGGTGGAAATTTCTCCTTTCTCGATGCGACGCCCGGAACGTTCCGATATCCCGGCCTTGGCGGCGCGGTAAGTTGAATATGCCCTTTATTTTTTGCTGACATGTAAATCCTTATCTGTTGTTCTGTGATGGGTTTTCCCGACACGGACGCCTCCATTTTGAGTAAGCAAACGTGTCGGTGGTTTATCACAATTAACCGGTCAAGATAGTTGTCGCACAATATGCAAAAACTGGCTGATTAAAAAAGGTGGCTGTTGATCCCGACTCCAGCCCCGATCAACACGGCTTTCGTCGAGTACCTGAACGACTATCACCGCCGGATCCACAGCACACTCGAATGCTCACCCATGCAAAAACGCCTCAGCGTTGAAAGCGTTTGTCAAAAGGTGCCCGAGGTCGCCGATATCGAATCGCTGTTCCGGTTGACCCGTCGCTGCCGGGTCTACAATGACCAAACGATCCGTTTACACAAAAAAGCCTTTGAAGTACCCGGATGTCTGCCCGGTGAGCGGGTAACCATCTATTACATGCCCTGGGATCTTTCCCGTGTTTATTACGGCGTTGACCTGCAATTGGCCAAACCGGTGGACCTGACCGCAAACGCCCATCGTTTTGAAAACGCCAACTTTGCCAACACCAAGGAGACAAACGATGACAGTTAACCAACAGAACATGGCCGAACACTTCGGTTGGAAGTTTCATCCATTCTCGGATACCTGGCGAATGGACAAACCGTTTGGCACTGGTTCAGTTGAATAGGTGATTCAATTATATCAATAGGTTGCAGTGGCTTATGGCAAACCGAGATAATCTATGTAACTATTAGTTTTAACAGTCGTAATACGCAATTCTGCGTTTTTTTACCTATTCAACTGAACCAGTGCCGAAGAGCAGATGAAAGCGGAAATGGTCGTCGGTGCTGGCTCCGGTAAAAAAAATTCATATTGAAGCTGTAGACCCCCATCTTGTCATATTCGGCCATGAGCCCGGCCAGGCCGGTGGCGATGCCCAACAGGTCTTCGTCTAAGAGGTCCAGCGTGCACCGGGCATCTTCCACCACGGCGAGGAGATCGCCGGCAACCCCCATGGGGGCGAAAGCGGTGAGCCAGTCTGAAAAAATCAAGGGCAAAGCCGAATGCGGCAGCCATCTGGCCCGGGGTGAACGCCGTCATGAGGATGTAATGCCGGACGCCGAAGGTAGCCACGGCGCCGATACTGTCGTAGGGGGCAATGTTGGGAAAGATGACCATGTCGCCTTTTTGCATGCGTCCCTCGGCGATGAGATCCTGGGGAAAGCAGGAGGTCACTTCAAGCACCCTGTCGCCGCAGAAGGGGCACCAGCCATCGGTGTCGGCGACCAGATATTGTAGGCCGCCCTTTACCGGCCCGGAGGCGGGCTTCAGTTTTCTTAGAAAGTGCCGATACATACCGGCGCAGGGAAACTGAATCGTGTTATCCCTGTTAAGAGGGCAGGGCCACAATAGCGGAGATCTGGCCCTGCCCGTCCAATCCAATGGGCCCTGCCTATTTTTATCAACCTATCCACATTCCAGCGGCGAAATGGTTGAAGACTCCATTAATGAACCCAACCAGCCTTGCAATTGCCATATCACTGGCTATTTTATCTTATGTCGACGGAGTCATTTCCGATAAGGAGTGCTGGAGGGCATGGAACACCCTTTAGCTCGGCGATGGGTATCCTATAAAGGCCTCCCGGCCTTCCCATAAGCCATTGACTTCGCCGGCAATTTCATTACCATGCATTTACCGGAGCATCTTTTCGTGACGCCGGCCACATCGATGGGAAAGCGTTCAATATACGCTTCCAGCCGTCTGCATCCGACAACGCTGCCGTATATATCAGCCTCCGTTCAACTTATCCCGCAACTTCCCGGAACACTTGAACGTCACCACTCGCCTTGCCGCCAGGATTTTTTCTTCACCGGTGGCCGGATTCCGGCCTTTTCGCGCTTTCTTTTCCATTACACGGAATTTACCGAAGCCGGATACCAGGACATCCTCGCCGGATGCCAGGGTGGATTTGATGATCTCAAGCAGGGTTTCGGTAACTTCTACGGACTCATTCTTTGGAAAGCCAAGGCTTTCCAGGACCCGTTCTACGATGTCACCTTTCGTCAGTGCCATGGGTGGATCTCCAATCTTTTATATCCAATCCAGCATTCGGCTGTTTCCCCGGTGCGGCGGATCGGGAGAGAACAGGCGGTAATATGACTGAAACCAAGCGGATAGACGATCACTTTCATGGTCACTGACTCCTTTGGTGATGGGGTGGTGGTACGGTAGGTGGAACACGTATAAGTTCGCAGAGATACCTATTCTTGTCAAGGGGTTGCTTTCTTCTCGGATAAAGATTGGGGCCGAAATATCGGTTTAAAAGTCGATGGTCAGGCTCAGGAGGGCGCCGTTAGGCACCGGTGCCAGGCTCAGGGTCGTTTGCCTGCGTCGGTTGAGCGCATCACGGAATTCGGCGATCCGGTCACGGTTATACTTGTGGGCACTGGAAACGGCGCCATAGATGTTACCGGCGTAAAAACCGAACTCAACGAAACCGATCACGGCACCCAGGGCGTAGAGCTCATTGTCAAATGACTCCCATGCCGCACAGATCAGACCGGCGTTGATCAGAAAAGCGGTAAGGGCGTCCTGGGTTCTCCCCGTGTAGAGCTGGCCGCCACCGGGCACGATGGAAAGCAGGCCGGCGGTGGTCGGATTTTTTACCGGGATGGTGTCGCTTCGGGCAAGGGTGCGTGTCAGGTCGGCCACCCGGAGGCGGTCCTGATTGTCGGGGGAAATTTGACCGAAGGTCTGAGCGGCGTCGTTCCATCGGCCCTGCTCCACGTGGAGCCAGCCCAGTTCGTAGCAGGCCCGGTCGATCACATGCGCCTCCGGGGAAAGCGCCATGAGGTTGTGCAGATCCACCATGGCCTGTTCGGTCATGCCCAGGCGGAAGTGGCTGCGGCTGAGCATGAAAAAGGCATCGATTTGCAGCGACGAACCCTGGTAATCAGCGGTTAGCGCATTGAAGACAGCCGCTGCCGCCTGATATCGACCGGCGCCGAACTGGGCCATGCCTGTCCCTTTCCGGGCCAGGGGGATTCTAGGGTCAGCCGGGAAGAAATAGATGAATCGATTAAACGCAACAATCGCTACATCGAAGGCGCCTTCATCGAGGCGGGTTTGTGCATAATCGTATTGGTGATCCGCATCGATGGTCAACAAGGCGGCAGCGTAGCCGGTCAATGAAAACAGCATCAGGGGTCCGCCGATGGCGATAATCAGAAAACGGAAGGCCGGTTGAAATACCATAATGGGGGATCCCATTGGACGTCAGTGCAACCAGAAATCGTTGTTTTGAACCGGATCCTGGCAACGGAGGCCGTGCCGGGTCATCGTGGCCGGACCGTTCTTCAGTTCATCACGGCCACAGCGCATCAGTCGGTCGCAGGCCATGATCCATCCCTGGATTGCACCGTGACGCCGTATGGCTTGCTGAGCATAGCAGGCGCACGACGGGGTCATGGGGCAGCGGTGGCCGTCCGCCCCGGACAGATATTTCTGGAAAAAATGGATGGGCGCCGTTATCACCGAAATGGATTCAGCTTTCCTCGCCGGATCCGATTCCGGCGGTCCGGCAATGGCCAGGCCGACAAGCAGGAAGAAAATGAAAGCCGGATAAAGGGGTTTCATTGTTGGGTCACCCGCAGGACTTCCTCGATGGTGGTCGTGCCGGTCAGCACCTTTTCGATGCCGCTCTGTCGCAACGTTTTCATATTCGACCGCTGGGCGTATTGTTTGATCTGTGAGGCATCGAAGGTTTTCAGAATCAGGGTCTTTAAACCTTCGTCCAAGTGCATGATCTCAAATATGCCGAAGCGGCCCCGGTAACCGGTGTTAAAGCACTTCTCGCAGCCTTTGGCCTGGTATAGCGTATGGTTTTTCAACTGTTCCCGGGAAATGCCGATGCTCTCTATGATCACACCGGGGGTGTAGGCTTCCTTGCAGTGGTCACATAGCACCCGTACCAGTCGCTGGGCGATCACCGCGACCACGGAGGAGGAGATGAGGAACGGTTCGACACCGATGTCCACCAATCGCGTAATGGCACCGGCCGAATCGTTGGTGTGCAACGTGGAGAACACCAGGTGGCCAGTCAGGGCCGACTGGACGGCAATGGTGGCGGTCTCCTTGTCACGGATCTCGCCGATGAGGATCACGTCCGGATCCTGTCGGACGATCGCACGTAAGCCACGGGCAAAGGTGAGGTCGATTTTCGGGTTCACCTGGATCTGGCTGATGCCCTTGAGCTGATATTCTACCGGATCTTCGATGGTGATGATGTTGATATCCGGCTTGATGATGCTGGCCAGCACGGAATAGAGGGTGGTGGTCTTGCCGCTTCCCGTGGGACCGGTCACCAGAATGATGCCGTTGGGCTGGGTTACCAGCTGGTTGAACAGTCGATGGTCTTCGGGCGATAGTCCCAGCTCCTTGAGGTTCAGCACCTCTTCCGATTTGTTCAACAGTCGCATGACCACCCGCTCGCCGAAAGTGGTGGGCAGGGTGGACACGCGCACATCCACATTCTGGCTGCCGATTTTGACTTCCAGGCGGCCATCCTGGGGCAGTCGTTTTTCGGCGATATTGAGCTTGGACATGACCTTGATTCTGGAGATCAGTGATGCCTGGATCCATTTTGGCGGGGTGAGCAGATCGTAGAGGATCCCGTCCACCCGGTAACGCACTTTGAAGCTGTCCTGGTAGGGCTCGATGTGAATGTCGCTGGCACGGGCTTTGATGGACTGGGAGATAATATGATTCACCAGTTTGATGATGGGGGCGTCACTGGTGTCCTCGAGCAGATCTGCCGTGTCCTCGATTTCACTGATGATGGTGCTGCCATCTTCTTCCATATTCTGAACCAACTGTTCGGCGGTGCCTTGGCTCATGTCAAAGAGCAGGTTGATGGCGGAAAAAATGGCGTTCTTGGTGGAGAGTACCAGGTTGTAGGCCGAAAATCCGATCATTCGGGCCAGGTCGTCCAAGGGTTGAAAAGCGGCAGGGTCATTGACGGCGATGATGTTGACCAACTCTTCCGGCAGGCTGCTGTCACCAGCCGTCGGTATGTTTTTCAGCACCAGAGGAACCATGGCATGCCGTTTGAGGAAACCGATGGGTGCGATGCGGGTGCGATCCTCCCCGAAGCTTTCCAGGGGGAGTTCGGGCCAGAAGGGGATGTCATACTGCTCGCTGAAGGCCTCCAGCAATTGGTTCTCGGAGATGACTTTTCGATGCAGCAGCACATCCGACACGCGGCCCCCCTTTCTACCGTGGCGTCTGAATGCGTCGGCATAATCCTCATCGGAAACGCCGTATTTATGCTTTAAAATGTCTTCCAGAGATTTGTTCATTGGCCCATTTTTATGATGAGAGTGTCCGAAATGCCCTGTTCGGTCAAGGTGTCACGGGCCACTCGTGCCGCGGTGCGGTCCGGATATCCGCCAATTTGCACCCGATACCAGATCTTGCCGTCTATATCCGTTTCGGCAATATGGGCCTGATGACCCATCTGTTTCAGACGCGCCACCGATTGATTGGCCGTTTTTTTGTCGGTAAAGGACCGTACTTGAAGGAGATAGCCGCCGGCCGAATGGCTGCCAAACGATTCAGCGGCGGTCGGTGTGATCTGCATGACGTCGTCATCGCGACCGGTCCCGTTTTCTCCCTTGTCTTTCATCGGGGCTCCCGGGGCGGTATCGGTTGCATCCGATTGAACCGGTGGCATGACTGAGGTGTCTGTGCCGCCTCGGTACAACTTGATCTGCATTTCGCGCATCTGATCCATCTTGTTTTTTTTGGAACCAAGGATGGTTTTTGCTTCCTCGGGGTTCTGGATCACCCTGGGGGTAATGAAGATGAACAAGTTTGATTTTTCGTTGCCCTTGGCCCGGGATTTAAAGAGCCAGCCCAGTCCGGGAATATCCCCCAGGCAGGGGACTTTGTATTCGGTTTGGGAGAAGTTGTCGTCGATGAGCCCGCCGATGACCACCGTGCTGTTGTCCCTGACCATCACGGTGGTTTCCACGGTACGCTTGAGCGTCGTTGGCCTGAAATCAGTGGTGCTCTCCAGGGCGGAGACTTCCAGCGAAAGATTCAGCCGGACCATACGGTCCTTGTTGATCTGGGGCGTGATCTTGAGGGTTTTGCCCACGTCCCGGTATTCGAAGGAGTTATAGGTGTCGTTGTTGGTGGTCGATGTGGTGGTCTGGAAGGGGATGTTTTTGCCCACCGTGATGGTGGCTTCCTGGTTGTCGGTGGTCAGCAGTTGGGGGGTCGACAGGATGTTGACATCGCGGTCTTTCTTATATGCCTGGATGACGGCCGCGATACTGGGAAAGGAGATGCCGGCGATATTGACCGCCTCACCGAATACACCCATGGCGAAGCCGGCCGGCATGGCCGGGATCAAGTTGCCGCTGGGGTCGGCCGTAAAGGCGATGTTCGAATCATCTGTCCTGAATCCACCGCCGGCAACGCCATGCCGGTCGTTGTTCAGGGAAACGGTGTCGCCCACCTGCCATTCGGTGCCCAGATCGAAGCTTTTTTCGGCATTGACTTCCATGATCAGGGCTTCAATGTAGACCATGGCACGGGGAATATCGATTTGGTGGATGATTTCCAGCAAGGTGGCGTAGTCGTCGCGGTCGGCGGTGATGATCAGGCTGTTGGTGGCCTTGTCCGCCGTAATCGTCACTTTGTCGGAAACCACCGGCGCTTCTTTTGCGCCGCCGGTTTTGGCTTTGTCCTCTTTGGGGAGGTCTTTGAGCACGGCCACGATCTCTTCCGCTGCCGCATATTCCAGGTAGTAAACGTGGATCTTTTCCTTGCCCTTGGGGGTCTGCTGATCCAGGTTTTCGATCAGGTTCCGGATCCGGTTGGTGTGATCTTCGCTGGCCACCATGATGATGCTGTTGGTGCGTTCATCGGCCACGAAGGCGGCGCCACGATCCAATGGGGCCGCCCCTTTCTTGGTCTGGGTCCTGGACGTTTTGAATACCGTTTCGAGCAGAGACACCAGCTTGGCCGCATCGGCGTTGTGGATTGGAAATATGGTGATCTCACGGCCCACCCCGGGGATGTCGATGGTTTTCAATATCTCCATCAACCGGGCGATATTGGAGTAATTGTCGGTGATGATCAGGGTGTTGGTGGGCACATATGAGAGGATCACGCTGCTTTTGGAGACCATGGGGGTGAAGAGCCGTTTGACTGTGTCCGGGTCGGCATAACGCAGGGGCATCAGCTGGGTGACCACCTGGTCATCGTCCGAATCGCCTTTGGCCCTGGTGCGGGTCTCGATGTTTTTGGTGCGTGCGTCCGGAGCGGGGATGATTTTTATCAGCTTGCCCGTCTCAACGGTGGCGAAACCGTGGACATCGAGGACCGATTCGAAAACCTTGTAGGCCTCACCAACGGATATTTTAGACGGGGAGATAATGGTTACCTTGCCCTTGACCCGCTGATCGATGACGAAGTTTTTACCGGTCAGTTCGCTGATGAACTTGATGAACACGCTGATATCCACATTGTTGAAATCGATGGAGACAAATCGCTGTGACCCGTTGGCAACGACCGTGCCGTCGGTCACCTGATCCTGGGCGGAGGCGCCGGCAGCCATGAGGACGATTGTCACCACGGCAACCAGCATGCAGACCATGCGATCCATCCTATCATTCGCTATGTGCGCAATTGCCATATCTTATTCCTGTTTCCACCGGAAATGGGCCCAAAGGGTGTCCGACCGGCTATCTGATACTATATTCGATGTTTTTTTCCCGTCCCCTGCGTTTCATCTGAATGGAGAGGTTGGATGCAGACTGAAGGCTGTCGACCAGGCCCAAGGCGTCATCCACCGACGAGATGTCATTGCCGTCCACACCGGTAATGATATCCCCGTTTCTCAGACCCATTCTCCGAAAGATGGAATTGGGCTTGATGCTGGACAGTGCCAGACCCGCGGCAACACCCTCTTCCATGTGCGGCCGGATCTGTACCTGGGTCATCAGCGATGCCATGTCCGTCATGGATTTCTCGATGAAAGATCGCCTCAGGGAGATTCGCTGGGCGCGGACCTTACCGGTGGTCGAGGCCGTTGTAGAAGCGAAGCGCCTGCCCGGTCGGGTGATCCCTTTGCCGGACTTCAGTTCCTGCATTTGCAGGACCTCATTCTTCCCGTCCACGGTGAGGACGACCTTCCCCCTGAATATCTCCTTGACCGTGGCCGTCTGGATGGCATCGCCGGTACGGTAAAGGTTCTGCCGGCGTGCCTTGACATCTTCGATGACGGCATAGTCCCCGTCGTCGGATCCGGAAACCGTTCCCCACAGTTTGAGGTTCAGTTTGGTTTCTTCCAGCGCTTCGACATCCACTTTTTTGTTATTGGACGCGGTGGCCGAACGGGTCTCGAATAGGTTCCGGTCCAGCACCGCCTGGTAGGCGGACAAGGGCTTTCGGGCGCTGTCGGCATTGCCTACAAGATAGACATCCTGTTTGGCCAGCAGGGGCGTGTCTTTCAGTCGGTCAGCCATGGTTCCGTAAAATCCGTCCACGGCAACATATGCGGAAACGGTGATGCAGATCAGGTTGATCAAGATGAATATGGCTCTTGGTATCATCGCCTATCTCATGGACACATCGGGGTCGTCGATAGAACCGCGGACCCGAAAGTTCAGTCCCCGGGTTCCCAGTGCCCGGGGGTTTAAGAACCCCTTTGGGATGGTCTCTTGAAGCCGAGCGAACAGTTCCGGCCGGGGCTTGACGTTTCCGGTTAGGTTCAGGCGGCTCTGGCCCAAGGGGCGTTTCAGCATAATTGTCCCGCTTATTTTACCTTCAGCCATGGGACCATCGAAGGTGAGGGATTGCAGCCGCAGGTTCTGCCTGTTAACCGAGAAGGTTGCATCCGCCTGCCCCATCACCAGTTCGGCGATGCCGAAAAAAGGCGCCTTCAGGGTGATTCGCAACTCCGACGCCGTCAATGAACCGCTGGAACCGCCCTTCGGGGAACGGTTCCCGTCGAGTTTCATGTGCCCCCCGAGAGTGCCGGAAAGGGTGAATCGGTCATTCGTTTTGACCCTATCGAGCTGTTCTATGCGAATTTGCGACAGGTCGGCTTCCACCCGTACGCGTTCGGATGGACCGGTGCCCTGTATAACCGCCCGGCCGTTGATCGTTCCGTCGGCCAGACGTGCCTGAAACCGGGCCTGTTTGCTATCCCCCAACAGGGTCATCAGATCGGGTGACACCCGGGCATCGTTGAAATGAACCAGTCGAATGCCGTCGCGGATAAAATCGATGCCGGTCATTTTCAGGCCCGGCGGAAGGGTGGCCGGGCGTATTGTTTCGGCCGTCATGGTCAGCGAGGGGTCAATGGCTGTCAGTCGCCCATCGATATAGGCTTTCACCGCCTGCTCGGGAAACAGCAGGACCAAAAAAAAGGCGGCCGCCAGCAAGGCGAATAACAGATAGGCGAAAATGGCTTTAACCGAACCCATGAGATTTGCTACATCTCCAATGTTTCAACCTGAAATACCGAATTAATCAAATCCGACTGCTGCTCACCCTTGGAAATGGAGAGTCGCTTGATCGAGATCATGTCCCTGGATGTTTCGATGCCGTGCAGATAGGCCAGAAGCTGGGAGATGGTAATGGCCTGCAGCTTCATCTCCACCATGGAGCGCCGGTAGAGGCTGTCTTTCTGGGACGCGGTGGACGGCTTCATGTAGGCAATATGGCTTTTGACACCCGTCTGTCCCGCCAGGGCATCCAGAAACGAGAAAAGGGTGAATCCCCGTTTGCGCGTTTTTAGATGATGCCGTGCCTGTTCGGTCTTTTTGGCCGTTTTTCGGTACGCCGCCTGCAGCGACCAGATCTCTTCCAGCTCTTGTTGTCGGATGGAAATCGTTCGGGACAAGCGGGCGTTTTGATCGAACAGGGGAAACACCAGAAACTGCATCACCAAAAAGATAACGACGGCAGCCACTGCCGCAGCAACGCTGATTTTCTCCCGCTTGTTGAGATTGATGGCCATGGCTGGTTAAAAATCCAATTTAAGTTTGAATCGTACCCGTTTTCCCGATTTCTCGAGATCGGCCGAACTGATGGTCACGCTGTTGATGATGTCGGCAGCTTCCAGCCGGCCTTTGATGTCGTCCACGGTGTTGAAGGTATCCGTATTGCCGGTCAGCACGACATTGTCGGCGCCAACCACCATGCGGTTAACCTTAACGTCCACCGTCGGGGGGATCTGCCGGCTCAGGGCATCCAGGATGTCGATGACCCGCACGCGGACACCGGGCAATTCAGGGCCGATGCTGCCGTCGCCGGCCGCTTTGATCTTGACCTGCATCTGCTGCAGGGGATTGACGACACGGGTCACTTCGGGAAAGGTGTTTTTAAAGACCATTTCAATCTGCCGGTCCAGTTCGGCCAGTTGATGTTTTTTGCCATTCGCCGATAGGATCTGGCCGGCCAGTGCTGTTGCCAGGGTCAATAGGACCAATACTGCCGTCGTGATGATTTTCCCCCGATATTCGCTCCAGTAGTGCTGGATCGTAGACCGCTCGGTAGAGAAGTTGATGCCGCCGATGGCCTCGGTTTCCGTCAGGGCCAAGGCCAGGGCGATGTCCAACCGGCCGGATTGCCAGTCCGTTGTATCCAAAGATTCAGTCGGTCGGGGGACTGACCGTATCGCTTCAATGGATTTGACCGGACTGCCCAGCAATGCGGCCGCCTTGTTTCCTTCGGTCAGTAACCGGGATTGGGGGCCCGAAGAAAAAACCGAGTTGGGGTTGAACGCTATTCCTAGGCTTTCCTTCAATGCCGTTAAGGTCCGCTGTATGGCGGCTTCCAGAGTTCGAAGAACCGGATTGCCGTTTCCGGCCACCGGCAGGGTGCGAACCATGCAGACGTTACCTGAACGGACCAGGTAGACCGTGTGATGGGTAGCGCCGGTGTCGACAAAGAGAAAATCATCGCTGTCGGTCGTTATCGTGGAGATGAATCGGGCCGTGCCGTACCCGGCGGGCATGATAACCACAGGTCTGAGACTCACCGAATCGAGGAGATCAATATACCGCTGAATCTGGTCTTTTGGGACGGCGAAGGCCAGAAGATCCTGCTGCCCATCGCGTTTCAAGGCCTCGAAATCGAAAATCAGATCATCCACCGGAATCGGAAGTGTCGGTTCCAATTCAAAGGGCAGAATCTGCTTGATTTTTTTGATGTCATGGAAGGGAACGGAGATATTTCTGAATGAGATAGAAGTTGCGGGGATTCCCAGCACACAGGCGGCGTCGGTGGTTTTCAGTGTTTCCACCATGGCTTTGAGGGATTCTTTTATCCCTTCATCCCCCGCTTTTTCCGCCGCGATGGGAAAATAGCCATGCATCTCCAGCTCGCTGCCCTTGAAGCCGATGTTCAGCAGCACGGCGGCAACGGATTCCTCTCGAATTTCAAGACCCAGGACCTTGCGGCTCATGTTCGTTTATCTACTTGCGGTTTCGCGATGGTTATCGAAAACACCGCGATGCGTAATTTGGCAATTGGGCATTGCGATTCGGCATGTTCATGCCGGGGATGGCCGATCCCCATCGTCATCGGAATATGCCCATTCTTCTTTGCGTTACAAGCATTCAATTTTGTGCATATATCTTATTCTACTTGCCAAATCAAGGTTTTACAGATCCACCTCCCGGTATCTTTCTCTTTTTCCCGCCGGACCACCACATCCACGGTCGTGGTGATTTGGTTACGCGTGGCGGTTGAGATGATCCGGAACAGGTCGCTGGACACGCTGATCAGTTCGGCATCGATGGTGACATCCCCGGCGCCCGGCACATTTTTATACCACTGGGCGGTATCGATTTTATTGGTGAAGGTCTCATCGGCCTTGGCAATCCGGAAGTCGGCCAGGGCTTCTGCAAGATCGGCGTTTTCGGGCGGCAGCAGGGCGGCGAGCACGGCAATGTCGGCCGTGGCGATGTTGATCTTGCCGTCGAAGGTGAAATCGTCGTCGCCGGCCGCCGATACGCCGTGAACGGTTAACAGGGATGAGAGGCCGGCGGCACCGCCCGCACCGGAAAATAGCTCCGGCGTAATCCCTTGCACCAGGGCGACCTCTCCCAGGTGATCGAAGGGCCTGTTTTTACAGCCGTAAGGCGGTTCCAGATCTTCGTAATAGTCGGATTCAGCGCCGCTCAGACCGGTAATGGCCTCGTCATCGCCGTCATCCATCCAGTCTTTCAGCGAATTTATGATCATGTTGGGGTCAGTGTCCGGCATCTCTTCAAACAGGGAAAAAACATGATCCAACAATCGCTCCCAAAGAAAGCGCTGGGAGGCGGAAAACTGCTGTCCCTCAGGAAACTTAACCAGCGCATTCACTTGGATTTTGCCTCGCTCATCGATGATGCTGACATCAAGGCGGCCCTCTTCAAAAGGGATCAATCCGACCATCTCGGCCACTTTTTCCGGATTAGCCCAGTCCTCCTGGAGGGTATCGGTGGCGTTTTCCTGGCGGTCATTGATCAGCATGACCATGGCGGTGTGGATTCCTGATACGGCCATTTCGGAAAGCACCAGCTGATTTCTGGCATGGATGGCGCTTGTTGCCGAACTACGGATCCGGCGATTCAACGCCAGGCCGGCGGTGAGCAGCACGGCTACTACGGCAATGGCCACCAGGATGGCCACTCCCCGGCGGTTGCCCCAAACGGTATTCCCGGTGAGGCTATTGGGCTGCTTTGCGGTAAACATGAAGGGGTATCCGTGTGGAAAATTTCAGGGGCCTGGACGGCCGGCCCACAGTCAACCGGATCTCGACGGATCGTGGCGTAGCGTAGTCAGTATCGGTTGTTTCCGAATCCCAGCGATCGTTGGGCTCGCCCTCGGCATCGATGTATCCGAATTCTAATGCCAGTAGGTTGTCGCACAGGATGGGATCATCCTCGCTCTCCTCGAATTCGGGAAACGGGTAAAGGTGGTCGGCGCGACGCAGCACCAGTGATTCGTCGGATCGCCGGTGCACGTAATAGACGATACGGCATACCCCCTGCCGTGAATCACGGTTGATGGGAAGGTGCGCAAGGGATGTAAATTGCAGGCGGCCGAAACTGACGCCGACCAGGTCCGTTGCATCTCCCACCAGGCGATAGGGATCCTGGGGGTCATTGAAGGCCGGCTTGGCGTAACGGGGGTAGTCGGAGATGTACAGCGCCTCCAGATCCGTGGCCATGCGTCCCAGGCAGGTCCGGGCCGACGCAAAGCTGTCCACGTCACCGCCAACGGCATCGGTGCTGGAAAAAACAGCCCGAAAGGAGCCGAATATCGTGGTGATCAGCAGGGCAAAAATAAAAATGGCCACCAGGATTTCCATCAGGGTAAACCCGCCGGTTAAATCCGGTGCCGTCGTTACCTGCCGGTGTCGGCTATTCATACAGGTGCCTGTAGGTGGTCAGGTTGAACAGGGACTCCTCCCCGTTGTAGCCGATGGTGACGATAATCCGCTTGAGCGTGGGTCCGTCCGCTTTGATCAGGTCGGAGGAGACCTCTTCGGTCTGGATCCGCCAGGCATAACCGGGGTGGTGATTGTCGAAGTCGCCGCTGTCGTCGGTAAACGCCTCAATGTCGATGGTGTCGATGTCGGTTATTTTCTGGCGGGCCAGCATCGCCGCGACCGTGTCGAACCGGCTCCCGGCATCCATGAAAAGGGTCTGGGTATGCATGCGATAGACGGCCGTCAGCGCAATAGCCACCACCGACAGGGCCACCATGACTTCCATGAGGGTGAAACCGTTTTCAGGGCATTTTTCGAGGGGGAGAACGCAACGGCGATCTCTTTGGCCCTTTGATGCCACGGCTACCATCCTCGATCGCCCTTGACCAGATTGGCGCCGGACAAAAACGGTTCGATGAAGAAGGCCAGGCGATCGCCGTCATTGGTTCGGATGCGGATGACGGCTTTATCCGAATAGCCTTTGGGATAAAAACCGATGGCGATGGTTCCGCCGGAAAAACGTTCGGTCTGTGAAAAGGCCACATGGTCGATGTTTACGCCCCGGGGCAAGGCGTGGCCGCTCTTTCGGGCGGCATCCGCTTCAACATCCGTCATGCCGGCTTCGGTGATCCAGAGCCGCTGGATGTCGGGTGACACGTTGAGTAGATAGGTTTTTTGTTCGATGACCGCTTTCTCCTTGAGTTGGCGGACATTGGCGATGATCCAGCGAGCGGTTTCGTCTGCGCCGCCGGAAAAGAGGCCGCCATCCAATCGTGGAATGGCCACCACCAGCATGATGCTGATCAATGCGGTTACGACAATCATTTCAATCAGCGTGAACGCCCGATTGCTCGAAAAGCGCATGATCATCTTGTTTCTCGCAGGTGCCCGCAGGTGCAAAACGGACTGAGGGAGCGGGCCGGCTCGATGTCATGGCATGGGAGGCGGCGATGGGACCGTCAGCCGGTGGCCGGACCCGGTTTATTCGGAATCCCAGCTGTTGATATCCGCGTCTTTTTCTTCACCGCCGGCGGCCCCGTCGGCGCCGTAGGCGATGATATCGAAATCATCATGAATGCCCGGGCTCAGGTAGATAAATTCATTACCCCAGGGATCCTTGGGTACCTTGCCCTTTTCCAGATATCCGCCCTTGCGCCAATTTTTCGGCGTGTTTCCGGAGGAGGGGAGCTCCACCAGGGCTTGCAGTCCCTGTTCGGTAGTGGGGTACATGCCGTTATCCAGTTTATAGAGCTTGAGAGCCGTGGAAATGCTTTCGATCTGCATTTTGGCTTTGAGTTGCTTGGCCTGCTCCGGGCGGCCCATGATGCGCGGGATGATCAGGCCAGCCAGGATGCCGAGGATAACAATGACCACCATCAATTCGATCAAAGTAAAACCGCGGCGGTTGCCTACGGCATGCGGTAACGCGTGTTTCATGATTCCTCCGTGTATCCATAATGGGCGCATGTCAAACGCCGTCAGTCACTTTTTTCAATCCGACCGAATACTAACCCAATGCGTTCTAACAATCAAGCGTACTAAGGTGGAATCTTTGAGGGAATCCTATTTGGATGGTTATGGATGAACCCAAACTCGCGAAAACAATCAATCAGCGCCTAAGACTCAGGATTCATAAGGGAACCCGTCCATCGAACCCAACGACCGATAAACCAGAAACCCTTGTCTTTTATCCCACCAGCTGGTTCATTTCGAAAATGGGCAGGCAGATGGAAAGTACGATAAACAGCACCACCACGGCCATGACCAGGATCATCACCGGCTCCAGCATGGCCATCATGCTCATGATCGATGACTGGACCTCGTTTTCATACACGTCGGCGATTTTATACAGCATCGATTCCAGCTCGCCGGTCTGTTCACCCACCTGAATCATCTGCACGGCCAAGTCGGGGAATACGGCGTCGGCTGCCAGCGACAAACCCAGTCCCTGGCCTCTTTCCACTTCGATGGATGCGTTTTCGATGAGTCCGGTGATGACCACATTGCCGGTGATATTTCTGACGATTTCCATGGCCGGCAACATGGTTACGCCGTTTTCAAGCAGTGATGCGAGGGTCCGGGTAAAACGGGCCACGGCGATCTTTTTGACCAGCGGGCCCACGATGGGCATAGAAAGGATGAACCGATCGGTGGCGGCAAGTCCGCGTTCCGTCTTCCTGAAGGACTTCAAGGCCACCAGGGCGGCCACGAAAAGGAGCACCATCAGCCACCAGTAACCTTTAAACAAATCGCTGGCGGTGATGAGAAAACGGGTTGGGGTGGGCAGTGCCTGGTTCATGTCCTCGAAGATGGTGGTGATGTTGGGTACGACGAAAGTCATCAGGAAAAACAGTACCAGGGTGCCGATGGCGGTCATCAGGATGGGATAGGCCATGGCGGTCTGGATGCGGGATTTAAGTTCCTGCTGCTTTTCCATTATATCCGCCAAGCGTTGAAGCACAATTTCCAAGGTTCCCGAGGTCTCTCCGGCGCGAACCATGTTGATGTAAATCGGGGTGAAAACGGACGGGTAGAGCGTCAGGGCCGAAGCAAAGCTGTTGCCTTCGACAATAGAGTCCTTGATGCGGGCGACGATTTTGGTGAATCCCTGGGTTTTGGTCTGGGAAATCAGGGTGGTCAGGGCGTTAACCAGCGGGAACCCGGCGCCGGTCAACGTTGCCAGCTGGCGGGTCCACAAGCTGACCTGGGCGGGCGTGACACGGTTGAACAAGCTCTGGACGCTGACGCTGCGGGGATCCTTTGCGCTTCCACCTTCCATGACCTCCTTGACGTTGACGGGAAAACTGCCAATGGAACGAATTTTCTGCCGAGCAGCCTGAACGCCGTCGGCATCGATGACTCCGGAGACGGTTTTCCCCTTGGCGTCAAGGGCCTGGTAATCGTAAACGGGCATGCTGTTTTATCCTGTCAGGTCGTGCGCTTGAGTCGGGCGGCGAAAAAGCCGTCCATGTGATGAATGTGAGGCGCAACTTTTAGAAAGCCGTCTTCATCTAAAAAAGGGTGGACGGCTTCATCTTCCATGGATCGACGTTTAATTATAGCAAAGTTTGCATGGTTTTTCAAAAAGGTCTCTATTACCCCGGCATTCTCCTCCGGTTCCATGCTGCAGACGGCAAAAACCAACACCCCATCCCTTTTGACCAATGGAGCGAGATGGTCGAGAAAGCGCGCCTGCCGCCGGGTATATCGGGTGATATCTTTTTTTGAGGATGACCACTTGGCGTCGGGATTGCGGCGCAGCACCCCTAAACCAGAGCAGGGGGCGTCCAGTAAAATCCGGTCGAAGCGGGGCAGTGTCGCAGGATCGGGGGGCCGGTTCAGGTCCGTTCGCCGGGTTTGAACAACGGACACCCCCAGCCGGTGGGCTTCTTTCTCCAGACGGGCCAGCTTGGCAGAAACAGCGTCCATGGCAACAATGGTGCCCCGGTTTCGCATGATCTGGGCCAGATGGGTGGATTTACCGCCCAAGCCGGCGCAGGCATCCAGCACGATTTCTCCCGGCTGGGGTGCCAGCAGCAAGGAAACCAATTGTGCGGCACCGTCCTGAACGGCAAACCGACCATCGACGAAGGCCTTCATCTCGAAGATGGGGCTGCGGGGATGGATCAGGTTAACCGCGCCGGCCACGCTGTCCATCGTCTCGATGACTTTCGCCTGGGTTGTCAATGCATCAATCAGTTCCGGCAGGCTGTTTTTCAGCCCGTTGCAGCGTAAGGTGATGGGCGGGATGGTGTTGACGGCATCACACAACCGTTCGGTTTCCCCAATACCCATGCGGTCAATCCAGCGCGCGGTCAGCCAATGGGGAAAGGATTTGGCGATGGAAATATGATCGACCGGTGCGTCAACGGCATCGGGAAGGCAAAATCGGTCGGGATCCCGCAGCGCATTTCTCAGCAGGGCATTGACGAATCCGGATGCTTTTGCGGCCTTGCGGGTTCTCGTCAGATTAACCGCCGTGTTCACGGCTGCCGATGCGGGGATCCGGTCCATAAACAGGATCTGAAACAGGCCGATGCGCAGAATGTTAAGAATCGACCGGTTGATTTTTTTCAGGGGCCGGTCGGCGTAGGTGCCGACCACGGCATCCAGCCGCAGCCGCCAGCGCAGCACCCCGTAGACCAGTTGGTTAAAAAGGGCCCGGTCCCGTCGGGAAAGTCCTGTCATCGTGGGTGTGGCATCATCGAGAAGGGCGTCTAAGGTCGTCTGGTTGCCGTCCAGGCGATCGAGTATCTCAAGCGCAGCGGCCCTGGCGTCGGTGATGGATCGGTTAGATGTCGCCGTGGTCATCTGCAAGGTTGGGATCAGCCCAGACAGGTGCCGTCCGGAAGACGGCAGCCGCAGAGAAAATCGTCGATGGGCAGGCGTTTTCCCGATGCCCCTTGAATCTCCTGGACCGCCAGTGCCGACCGACCGGTGGCCACCCGAAGTTCGCCGGGACAGCATTCGAGGATCGTGCCCGGCGGGACGTTGATCTCACGTTCCAGCACGCTGGCTTTGAAGATTTTCAGACGCCGACCATCGCCGAAGGTGTAGGCGCCCGGCCAGGGGGTCATTCCCCGGATCAGGCATGCTAATCGTTCGGCGGGCAGGGACCAGTCGATCCGCCCGTCCTTTTTCTTAAGCATGGGGGCGTAAGTCGCCTTTTCGTAGTCCTGGACAGTGCGCGTCAGGCTGCCGTCCTGCAGCCTTTCAAGTGTGCGGACCAACGTGTGGGCGCCCATGTTGCTCAGGCGGTCGTGCAGGTCGGCGGCGGTTTCAACGGGTCCGATGGCCGTTTTGTCCATCAGCAGAATATCGCCGGTGTCTATGCCTTTGTCCATCATCATGGTGGTTACACCGGTTTCCCGGTCCCCGTTTATGATAGCCCACTGGATGGGGGCGGCACCGCGGTACCGGGGAAGCAGCGATGCATGCACGTTGATGGCCCCGCGTGCGGGAACGTCCAGCAGGGTCTGAGGTAGGATCTGGCCGAAGGCCACAACGACGTAAAGGTCCGGTGCCAGGTCGGTCAGTTGTTGGTGGAATTTTTCGGTTTGCACCTTATCGGGCTGGAGAACCGGGTAACCGTACGCCATGGCGGCTTGTTTGACCGGTGACGGGGCGAGCTTGCGGCCCCGGCCTTTGGGGCGGTCGGGTTGGGAGACCACGGCCACCACTTCGTGCGGGCTGTCATGCAGGGCCTGAAGCGGCGGCACGGCAAAATCCGGCGTGCCCATGAAGACAATTTTCAATGGACGATTCACGTCTCCCTCATCTCCTTTTTCACCCGACGCTTGTATATCTGACGCTTCAAGGCGCTGATCTGATCGATAAAAAGGGTGCCGTCGAGGTGATCGAGCTCGTGCTGGATGACGATGGCCAGCATTCCCTCAGCCTCGAAGCGCAACGGGTTGCCCTCCCGGTCCACGCCCTCCACGAGAACACGCTCGGCCCGTTTGACGTCCGCCCGGAAATCGGGCACGCTCAGGCAGCCTTCGTTTTCAGAAATGATTTCGCCTTCGCTGGTGACGATCCTGGGGTTGATCAGAACATGAAGGTTGTGCCTATCGTCTTGGGGTGCGATGTCGTAGATGATAAAGCTCCGACCGATGCCCACCTGGGGGGCGGCCAGGCCAACACCCGGGGCCACGTACATGGTCGCGGCCATGTCGTCGAAAACGGTCTGCAGAGCGCCGTCGATATTTTCGACCGGTGTGGTCTGCTTTTTCAGAAACTTGTCCGGATAGGTAAGTATGTCTAACACCGTCACTGTGTTAATCCTCTTTTATGCGTGTTGTTGCCAACCGGCAGTTAACCCATAGCATATTTTGGGATTTTTTTATTATTTGAAATGGGGTGCCAAAATCTCCCGACCGTCGGCAATATCCTGGCTGATCTGTTCCGCCAGTTCGTCAATGCTGGAAAATTTCTTCTCGTCCCGTAAGCGTTGGACAAAGTCGACCATGATCTTTTCGCCGTAAATATCCTTTTTAAAGTTCAGGATGTGGGCCTCTACCGTAAATACATGGTCGTCGAAGGTGGGGCTGTAGCCGATGTTGGCCACCCCCGGATAGCGTTTGCCTTCATAGTTTACGATCACGGCATAGACGCCGACCCTGGGGCACAGCTCGTCGTAAAGGCTGATGTTGGCCGTGGGAACGCCCAGCAGTTTGCCGCCCCGGTCCCGGCCGCGGGCTACGGTGCCGCGGATCTGGTAGTTACGGCCCAGCATCTTGCCGGCTCTCCTCATCTGGCCGTTCATGACCAGTTTCCGGATGGCCGTACTGCTGATGCGGTTGTTACCGAATCTGGAGGACTGTATCCAGTCTGCAACGATCACCTCGAAGCCCAGTTCGTCGGCGTATTGCATCAACAGATCCACATTGCCTTCCCGCCGGTTGCCGAAGGTGTAGTCCTGGCCGACGATGATGACCTTCATTCCGATCCGTTTCACCAGGATATCCTCGACGAAGTGTCGCGCCGACAAGGCGGCAAAGTCCATGGTAAAGGGGACGCAGATCAGCACGTCGATACCGACTTTTTCGATCAGTTCAGTTTTCTGTTCGACCAACGTGATCAGGGGCGGGTGCCCGTTTTTGCTGATGACCCGGATGGGGTGGGGATCGAAGGTCATGGCAATGGCCGTGCCGTCCAGGGTATCGGCCCGTTCGATCACCTCGTGAAAAAGGGCCTGGTGGCCGATGTGTACGCCGTCGAAATTGCCGATGGTAATTACGGCGGATTTGAAGGGTGCTTCAATGGTTTCGAGGTCTTGAATTATTCTCATGATCTTCCACCCAAGTTGAGCGATTGTCGAGCTTGCCATAGCTGCAAGGAAGATGGGGATGTCCTATAGTCGGCTATGCGCAGCCCATCCGACGCCGTCGATGCGGTAA
>DEIP01000059.1:0-11728 GCA_002352605.1 Desulfobacteraceae bacterium UBA2771
GCGGCTTCGAATTTACCGAGTTTGCGGCCTACCGCTCCGGTAAAAGCGCCTTTTTCATAACCGAACAGTTCCGATTCCAAAAGGGTTTCGGGTAAGGCGGCACAGTTCAGTACCACCAGCGGTTTGTCTCTGCGGGGGCTTTCATGGTGGATCAATCGTGCCAGAAGTTCTTTGCCCGTGCCGCTTTCGCCTTGAATCAGGGCGGTGGTTTTGGTGCGCGAGAGTTTCTGAGCATCTTCGAGCACCTTCATCAAGGTCAAGCTTTTCCCGATGATCTGGTGCTTTTCGCCCAGTTCTTTCTTTAAATCAAGGTTTTCCCGGCGGACCTGCTCAAGGTTTCGTGCACTGCCGATGGCCAGGGCGGCCAGGCTGGAAAACTCTTCGAGCACCACCATATCCGCCTGGGTGAACTGGGTGTCGTCTTTTTTATTGATAACTTGGATCACACCGATGGTACCGCTATTGATTTTTAAGGGCACACAGGCCATGGAACGGGTTTGGAAACCGATGCTGTCGCTAATTTTACGCATCCACCGGTTGTCTTGTTGGGCATCGGCAATGAGCAGGGGGCGACCCGTTTCGGCCACGTGGCCGGCGATTCCCTGGCCGATTTTCACCCTGAATTCTTTGACCTTATCGCCTTTGGCACCGGTGGCCACTTTAAAATAGAGTGTCTCGGTTTTGGGGTCCAGCAGAAGCAGTGAGGCGGCTTCGGCACTGACGACGTTGGTGGCCGATTCGATGATCAGTTGGAGGAGTTGATCCAAATCCTGTACGGAAGATACCCAGGTTGAAATGGCCTTCAACTGTTCAATGGGGGCGTTGGCATCGCAGGTTGCTGTTTTCATAATCTAACGGTTTTTTTCGGCGATCAGGCCGGTGATAGGGAAAAGATAGTTGTTGCCCGGAATTAAGCGGCGTAGACTCGACTTCATATTAGCCCATGTCTCCTGCTGGTGTCAAATCAAATGATGGATATCATTAATGATTGGATCGGGCTGAAGCAACTGCATGGGCAAGTGCGACCAGAGCAACGATGCTGGTGCGTTGGACAAAAATGCCTTGGCCCGCCTTAATGGCCGGGCTTGCAAAAGGATTGTCGGCTGCATTGTCATTCGTCTTGAATCCTTGCCCCTTAGAATTCATAGCCAGGCGATAAAAGAGATCTTTGCCATTCAATCATCAAGTGTTGTTCCGGGGTGATGAACTGCTTGTGATTTGATGACAAATCGTCTACAAGCAGATTCCATGTATATGCTGGTGAAAACAAAAGTGAACCAATCCAAAGGAATCTGGCGCCATGATCCTGCCGGAAAACAATCGAATCCCTGAAAAGGTGACAAGCGTTCACCTGATTGCCGTTTGCGGAACGGCCATGGGTGCTTTGGCCTGTATGCTCAAAGAGATGGGCTACCGGGTCACCGGTTCAGATGACAATATCTACCCGCCAATGAGTTACTTCCTTGAAGAAAAAGGCGTTTCTATCATGGCCGGGTTCGACGAGACGCACCTGTCACACCGGCCGGATCTGGTTGTGGTCGGCAATGCCGTTTCGCGGGACAATGAAGAAGTGGTTGCCACCGGTGAGATGGCACTTTGCTACTGCTCCATGCCCCAGGCGGTCAATCGGTTTGTCGCCGCCGGCAAGCGTCAGGTGCTGGTGGCAGGAACCCACGGGAAAACTACCACGTCGGCCATCCTCGCCTGGATGCTTTTTGCTGCGGGTCGGGATCCTTCTTTTATCATCGGCGGCATCCTGCCCAATTTTACGAGCAACTACCGCACCGGAACAGGAGACTGTATTATCATTGAGGCAGATGAATACGATACCGCCTTTTTTGACAAAGGTCCCAAATTTCTTCACTATACACCGGATGCCGCCATTTTGACCAGTGTGGAATTCGATCATGCCGATATTTATCGTGATATCGCGCATGTCCGAGATGCTTTTGGGCGGTTTCTCGCAACCATCAACCCGGCGTCGTTGCTGGTCAGTGTGGACGATGATCCCAATGTGACCGATCTGGTTAAACGGGCATCGTGCAAACGGTTGTCTTACGGCATGCAAGCACCTTCTGCCTGGCGTCTTGGCGAAATTGTCATCGAACCACCGGTCACCCGTTTCCAGGTTTTCAAGAACGGTGCCGATTATGGGTCGTTCCGAACACGGATGATCGGTACGTACAATCTGAAAAACGCCCTGGCTGCGATTGCGGTGGCAGATTACTTGGGGCTTGCGCCCGATAAAATCGCCGAGGCGCTGGACTGTTTTTCCGGTGTGAAGCGGCGACAGGAGATCCGTGGTGAAAAGCGGGGTGTTATCGTCATGGACGATTTTGCCCACCATCCCACCGCCGTAAAGGAGACCCTCTTGGCGGTCAAATCCCATTTTTCAAAAAGCCGAATCATTGCTGTTTTCGAACCACGAACCCATTCGAGCATGCGTATGGTGTTTCAGCAGGCGTATACGACCGTGTTCGATCCGGCGGATCGAATCTGTATCCGCAAGCCGTCTTTGCTGCAAAAGGTTCCCGAAGATGAACGATTATCCAGCCGACAGCTGGTTGTCGATTTGAAAAAAAGAGGTAAGGACGCCATCCACTTTGATGACACGAAATCCATCATTGACCATTTGACCCAATCTTCTATCCGTGGCGATGTGATCCTGATTATGTCCAACGGTGGGTTCGACAATATCCACGAACGATTGCTTCGGGCGTTGTAGTTCGAAACCGGTTGTGCAAATGGGTGGCGTCCAGATAAAACCCTTGACAATACAACTGGTATAAATTACTTGCTTGTTGCTTAAAAAAAATTAAAAATTATTAAAAACAAATAGATAAAACGATTTCCAGTCATTGTTCATTATGTTCTGGTAGACAATTTACATTGATTTTCTTTTTCCGCATGGGGGTTCTAACGATCCATGAGATATGCTGCCACGATTACCGGAACCGGCCGTACATTTCCTGAAAAACGGGTGACCAACGACGACATCGTCGATCGGTTGGAAAAGGGTTGTATTACCACCGACGACCAGTGGATCCGCGATCGTACGGGCATTCGTGAACGACGCTTTTCCAGCCTGAAGAACCCCGACGAACACAATTCATCCCTTGGCGTGGCTGCGGCCAGAAGGGCGCTTGACATGGCCGGCCGCACACCCGGGGAGATCGATCAAATCATCTACGCCACTTGTTCGCCGGATACACTGCTCCCCTCCACAGCTTGCTGGCTTCAACATAAAATCGGTGCCACCCAGGCCTGGGCCATGGATATCAACGCTGCTTGCTCCGGGTTCATTTATGGATTGGCAACGGCGGAAAAATTCATCCAATCCGGACAGACCCTGACGGCACTGGTGGTGGGGGCCGAGGTGCTCAACCCGTTCATCAACTGGCGCGATCGGGGGTCTTGCATCATTTTTGGTGACGGTGCCGGCGCTGCCGTCGTGGAACGGACCGAGCATGATTCACCGGCACGCATCCTTTCCAGCCATCTGCTGTCTGACGGCAACTTGTGGGAGATGCTACACATCCCCGCCGGCGGTTCCAGTATGGAAGTCACCCCCGACCATTTTTCCAAGAACCTTCACAAAATACATATGCACGGCAAAGAGATCTTCAAGGTGGCTGTTCGCACCCTTGCCGAATTTGCCACCCGGTCCCTTGAAAGCAATGGCTTTACCATAGATGACCTCGACTGGTTTATCCCCCATCAGGCCAACTTCCGGATCATCGAAGCCGTTGCCAAACGCCTGCGCTGTCCCATGGAAAGAGTAGTCGTGAATGTGGACCGTTATGGCAATACTTCGGCGGCCACCATTCCCACGGCACTGGATGAGGCTGTGAGGGATGGCAGGATTCAAAAGGGACAGTTGGTCCTGTTGGATGCTTTTGGGGCCGGTCTGACTTATGGCGCCATTTTGATGCGTTGGTAGCTCTCAGCTGTTCCAACAGATCCTTTTCGCCGATGAACCGGTCAATGATGCCGAGACGGTGATGCAGCGGCTTTCCAAGCGCTTTTCCAACTAAGGACCGTGATTTTTTTTCCGTCGTTGTGTCAGTATGGTGTTGACATCCTGCCTCGCATTTGGTTAACCATCCCTTTCTCATAGGTTAACCAAATGAAGCCCAAGCAGATCATTTTACATATGTTGAGTCAAGCCGACGGCGTGGTGTCCGGCGAAGTGCTCAGTCTCGAATTGGGTGTCAGCAGGGTCTCCATTTGGAAACATATCAAGGGACTGGTCCAGTCCGGCATTCCGATTGTCTCTTCTCCCAAAGGTTATCGCTTGACACATGATCCGGACAGTCTGTTGCCTTGGGCATTCGAGACACGCCGGGACCGCATCCATTATTTTCCGGAAACCGCATCCACCATGGATGAAGCCATGGCGCTGGCACGAAAAGGCTGTCCGGATTTTACCGTGGCGGTGGCCCAACGCCAAACCCGCGGCCGGGGGCGCATGCAACGGATTTGGTTGTCGGCCGATGGCGGCCTCTATTTTACCGTCGTCGTTCGGCCGGATATTCCCGTGATGCTGGCCGGCCTGGTGAATCTGGCGGCAGCCATCGACATGGCCAATCTCCTGCGGTCGCTGCTCCAGGTCGATGCGCATTTGAAGTGGCCCAACGACATCCTGGTGGACAACCATAAGATCTGCGGTCTGTTGTCCCAGATGGAGGCTGAAGGCGACCAGGTGGCCCATATGAACATCGGCATCGGCCTCAATGTCAATAACACCCCGGAGACCGAAGACCCCATCGCCATCTCCCTTAAGGTGCTGCTGGGTCGACCCGTGGCACGCCGGGAGATTCTGGTCGCCTTCCTGGAAGCCTTTGAAAAGCGGATCTTGACCTTTGATCCCCATGGCGTGATCGAGGAATGGCGGTCAGGCAATATAACCCTTGGCCAAAAGGTCCGTGTCATCACGATCAAGGAGATGGTCGAAGGAACCGCCGTTGATGTGGATGTTCAGGGCGGCCTGATCCTTCGGCTGGCCGATGGTACCCGGCAGACTGTGATGCATGGTGATTGCTTTCACCAATAAAGGAGAAACACCATTATGGATGTATCGGCGAAACAATTGAAACGGATGGTTTACGCAGCCCTCATGGCCGCCCTGACGGCTGCCGGTGCCTACATTGCCATTCCCATCGGCCCGGTGCCGATTGTCCTGCAAAACTTGTTCATCATGCTGGCCGGGTTGCTTTTGGGTGGTCGTTGGGGACTGATCAGTGTGGGGGTTTACCTGTTGGCCGGTGCCGTGGGGCTGCCGGTTTTTGCCGGTGGTACCGGCGGTGTTGGAAAATTCGTGGGGCCTACCGGTGGATACCTGCTGGGATTTGCGGCTGCCGCTTACCTGGTTGGTGTCATTTCCGAAAGCGGGCACAGGCGTGTGGCCATTGACGTGCTGGCCATGGTGGCCGGTACGCTGATCATATATGCTTTCGGGGTCTCGTGGCTCAAGGTGGTCACCGGAATGAGCTTTTCCAAGGCTTTTGCCGTGGGCATGTTTCCCTTTTTGATCGGTGATGCCTTGAAAATCGCCGCCGCAATTCCCATCGCCAGGGCCCTGAGACCCATTATCGATGGCAGTTTTGGCGTGGCGCGGGCCGCAGGATAACACCGTGTCGATCATCCAGACCACCCATCTATATCATCGATTTGCCGATGATACACAGGGCCTTTGCGACGTTTCCCTGGCCTTTAACGAAGGGGAATTCACGGTCATCGCCGGTGCCAATGGCTCGGGCAAAACCACGCTGTTGCGCCACCTGAACGGTTTGCTCCTTCCCGAATCCGGGGCGGTGACCGTTTGCGGTAAGTCGGTGGAAGAAGATCCCATGGCTGCTCGACAGCAAGTGGGGATGGTCTTTCAGGATGCGGACAGCCAGATTGTCGGTGAGACCGTATACGATGACGCGGCCTTTGGTCCGGAAAACTTGGCGCTTGGTCGGCTTCAGATCAACCGGCGGGTCACCCGGGCCCTGGAGGCCGTTGATCTTTGCGGGTTTGAAAACAAACGGCCCCACCATCTTTCCGGTGGTGAAAAACGTCGTCTGGCCATTGCCGGGGTGCTGGCCATGGCCCCCCGCGTGCTGCTAATGGATGAGCCTTTTTCCAATCTTGACTATCCGGCCACCTGCCTGGTATTGGACCAGATTCTTAACCTCCATAGTAACGGCCACACCATCATTATCACCACCCACGACCTGGAGAAGGTGGTTGCCCATGCACAGCGGCTGGTGGTCATGGCCGACGGACGGGTGGTCGAAGATGGTCTCCCGACCGAGGTGATTGACGGCGTCGCGAGATACGGCATCCGGCCGCCATGTTCCGTGCAACTGGGCAAAGGCATCCGGCCATGGATGAGTTGAGTACCATCGGCTTCGCGCCAGGCCAATCACCGCTGCACCAGCTGGACCCTAGAACCAAGCAGGCGCTGCTCATGGGACTCAGCGCAATCAGCCCCTGGGGGCGACTGACCTTTCTGGTGTCACTCTCCGTCGTGATTTTGCTTTCTTTTCGCGCTGCCGGTATTCGCCTCAGCCGGTTGATCGGTGATATCCGCTATTTTCTCTTATTTCTCCTCTTTGTTTTCGTTGTGCGAACGGTCACGTTTTCCGGTGGCTGGATTCCCAACATCTCCGTCGAGCTGGCCGGAGAGGCCCTGATGGTTTGCTGGCGTCTGTTAATGGTGGTTTCCATGGGGGCGTTGTTGATGGCAACCACCCGGGCCGCCGATATCCGGGCTGCACTGGTCTGGTATTTGAAACCGATACCCGTTGTGGACGAAAAAATGGCTGCCACCATGGTGGGCCTGGTGGTACGGTTTCTGCCGGTCATTCTTTTTCAGGCCGCTGAAATTTCTGATGCTCAGCGCGCCCGGGGAATCGAAAGACGCAAAAACCCGCTGAGCCGGCTCATGATTTTCAGCCTTCCCTTGTTTCGTCGTGTGTTTTTAAGTGCCGACGAACTGGTTGCGGCTATGCAGGCCCGGTGCTACAGCGAGCACCGAACCTTACCTGATCTCTCTTTTTCCCGACACGATGGCTTGGCCATAGGGGCCGGGATTCTCATATCGTTGACCGTACTTTTTCCTTGACCGGTTATCCAATACGAATCACTTCCCTATTTGCTGGATTACCCCCACCTCGTTTGACACGGCATAGGCGGTGGTGTAAGGCATAGCTGCCAAAATCCAAGTCGCTAATCAATTGTCTGGGCTGAGTATAAAGGAGCCTTGCGGTGAAAATCGTTATTGTGGGGGCCGGTGAAGTCGGGTTTCATATTGCCAGCCGTCTGGCGTTGGAACACAAGGATGTGGTCGTTATCGACTCTCATCCGGAGGCGTTGAAACGGATTTCGGAAAATATCGACGTCCAGACGATCAGCGGCTCGGGGAGCAGTCCTGTCATCCTGGAGGCGGCCGGTATTCGCGATGCCGAAATCATGTTGGCCGTTACCGACTCCGATGAGGTGAACCTGGTGGCCTGCCTGGTGGCCGACACCCTGTCTCCCAGCACCAAGAAGTTGGTCCGGCTACGGGCGGCCGATTTTGACCGCTACCATGATGCGTTCAAAGCGAATGCGCCGCATATCGATACGATAATCAACCCCGACATCGAGGTGGTCCGGACCATCGAACGGCTCATGAGCGTTCCGGGTGCCGTGGATGTAGGCGAATTTGCCGACGGTCGAATAAAATTTGTCGGTGTTTATCTGGAACCCGGTTCACGCCTGGCGGGTGTGCGTCTGTCCGATTTACCGATCCTGCTTAAAGAGGACCGGCCCTTGATTGCCGCCGTCGTTCGTGACGACCAACTGATTGTTCCCAAGGGGAACAACCACCTGCGCGCCGCTGACCTGGTCTATTTTATCAGTGAAGAAAAGAATCTGTTTAAGCACCTTTCCATCTTCGACAAGCACGCCACGCCGGTCAAGCGGGTACTTATTATCGGCGGCGGACGGATCGGCTATCGGTTGGCCAAACGGCTTGAAGACAAGTCGCTTTCCTGCAAGATCATCGAAAAGCTCGCCACCCAGTGCGATTTTCTGGCCGAACGATTGAATCGAACCGTTGTGCTCCATGGGGACGGGTCTGACCAGAGTCTGCTGGTGGAAGAGAATATTCATGACACCGATCTGGTGGTGACCCTGACCGGTGACGAAGAAACCAATATTTTGGCATCCCTGCTGACCAAACGGCTGGGCGCTAAAAAAACCATTTCCCGGATCAATAAATTCAGCTACTTTTCACTCATGTCCACCATCGGTATCGAACAGGTAGTCAGTTCCCGGTTGTCGGCCATCAACACCATCCTGCAGCACATTCGCCGGGGCAAGGTGCTGTCGGCGATCTCCATCAAGGGAGAAGCGGGGGAGGTGATGGAAGCTTTGGCCCTGCCAACGTCCGACATCGTGTCCAAGCCCTTGAAAAAAATATCCTTTCCAAAAGGATCCATGGTGGCCGGCATCATCCGCATGGAGACGATCATCATCCCCACCGGCGAAAGCATTATCGAACCGGATGACCGGATCATCATTTTTGCCACCCGTGAGGCCATTCCCGGTGTCGAGAAGATTCTGGCCGTAAAACTGGAGTACATCTAATTGCGTTGGCGTTATATCCTGAACACCATCGGGGTATTAATCCTGTTTTTCGGCGGGACGATGATTGTTCCCCTGGCCTTCGACCTTTTTGCCATGGATCGCAGCCTGATGCCCTTGATCAAGGCCATGGGGGTCACGGTGGTTTGCGGGGCCGTGATGATGGCGGTATTCAGGCACAAAAAGACCGAAACCATCAGTCAGCGGGAGGGCATGGCTATTGTGGCCTTGGGATGGACGGCCATCAGCCTGTTCGGGGCCCTGCCCTTTTATTTTTCCAGCGCATCCTTTTTCTTTGTGGATGCCTTCTTCGAGTCCGTTTCCGGGTTTACCACCACCGGTTCATCGATTCTGTGCAATATAGAAGGATTAAGCCAGGGGTTGTTAATCTGGCGCAGCTTTATCCAGTGGCTGGGGGGGATGGGCATCATCGTTCTGTCTATCGCCATCCTGCCTTTTCTGGGGGTTGGCGGCATGCAGCTGTACAAGGCCGAAGTGCCCAGTCCCGTACCGGACAAACTCAGGCCCCGAATCCGCGATACGGCCGTCATTTTGTGGAAAGTGTACGCCCTGTTTACCGTGGCGGAGGTGGTACTGTTGATGGTCGGCGGCATGTTTTTTTTCGATGCCCTGAACCATGCCTTCACCACCATGCCCACCGGCGGCTTCTCAACCAAGAACGCCTCGGTGGCCCATTTCGACAGTGTCTACATCGATGTCGTCATTACTTTTTTCATGCTGCTGGCCGGCATCAATTTTTCCCTTCACTACCAGCTTTTAAAGGGCCGCCCACTGGCCTTCTGGAAAGATCCGGAGTGCCGTTTTTACCTGGCCATGTGTCTGTTCCTAACCCTCGTGGTCGGATTCGATATTTACCGTACGGTATATCCGGATGTCGGCCAGGCCCTGCGGTATGCCGCCTTTCAGATGGTTTCCATCGTGACCACCACCGGCTACGTGACTGCCGATTATGAAATGTGGCCGGCCATGTCACAGATCATCATCTTCCTTTGTATGTTTGTTGGCGCGTCAGCAGGTTCCACCGGGGGGGGGATGAAGTGCCTTCGCATCATGCTCGTCTTCAAATATTGCTACAAAGAGCTCTTTTCCATGATTCACCCGCGGGCAGTCACCCACATCAAGATTGGCGGTAAAACCGTGCCGGAGGATGTCGTGAGAAGTGTGCTCGGTTTCCTGGCGCTATACATGGCCCTGTTTGCCCTGTTCACCGTGCTGCTGGCCGGCACCGGGGTTGATTTTGTCACCGCCCTTGGCGCCGTGGCTTCCACCATCGGAAATATCGGGCCGGGATTCGGTATGGTGGGACCGGTAGAAAATTTCGCTCAGGTTCCCTACTGGGGGAAGTGGTTGCTTGCCTGGTGCATGCTGCTGGGACGCCTTGAAATCTATACACTCATCATTTTGGTTGTGCCTGAATTCTGGCGGAAGTGACCTTTTTTTCACGAAAAAACAATCAGAAATTTCATTGATTATGATATTGACAAAAGGGGGATGGGCGTGTAAAAGTATTTTTTTTCATCGGGCCGTTAACTCAGTCGGTAGAGTATCTGCCTTTTAAGCAGAGAGTCGTTGGTTCGAGCCCAACACGGCCCACCAGAAGTGAAACACCTTGCGTCCCCATCGTCTAGCCTGGCCCAGGACACCGGCCTTTCACGCCGGCGACAGGGGTTCGAATCCCCTTGGGGACGCCAATTTCATCATCGTTAAGGCGCGTACATAGCTATCTAGGCTTACGCGCCTTAACCATTTTCTGGTTTTGGGGTCATTCTTGTAGATTGAGAGAAGTAAGCTCAAACTGAATTCAGAGAGATTTCCAAAAAAATGACGGGGAAATCTGAACAAATGCTTTGTCGTGTGCTACTGGATGCTTAACAGCTTAAACGAATCAATCTAAGAGACAGGCAAACACGATCATGTTTCCCCAGGGTCATCGAAAAACAATCGGATTCGGCAGTTCACTGACACCAGCCGGCAAAATCATGCTGATCGTCTATGCGACGGTTTATGTTCTGGAATTGATCGGCGAACAATGGCTGGGAATACCAATTTATCAATGGCTGGCGCTCAGCCCACTGAAAAGCGGGTATTTTCACATCTGGCAACCGGTCACCCACCCGATAATCCATGACCCCGGGGCGCCAATCGGGTTCCTAATCAATTGCCTGGTCTTCTACTTCTTCGCCGGTACCATCGAATCGGCATTGGGGACCCGGGCATTTCTGAGGTTATATATCATCGCCGCCTTGGGCGGCGCAGCCGCCGGCCTTATTTTCAGCGGGCTGACATCCTTTAGCGTACCCTGTGCCGGCATGATGCCAAGCCTGCTGGCACTGATCGTTGTTTTCGGGTTGCTGCAGCCCGAAGCCACCATCATGCTGATGTTCGTGCTGCCCATCAAAGCCAAGTATATCAGCTACGGCACCACCATCGTCACCGCGTTGACCTTCCTGGCCCAGACCAATCTCCACGGCGCCTACCACCTGGGCGGTATCGGTCTGGCCTGGCTCTACTTACGCGCGCCGACCCGGTGGTTCGACGCCAACTGGTGGCGCTGGAAACATGTCGAGTATAGCCAAAAGAAACGTCGCTCCAAATTCACCGTCATCAACGGCAAAAACAAAAATGGTGACGACAAACCGACCATTCATTGAGCCCATTGCCTTAGCCATCGAAGATGGTAACGTTTATGTTTGACAGATGCTATAATTATTTTACTATAGAGATAGATAGGTTACCCTTGAACACAGCCACCCATGTTATTCGTGTTGAGGCCTAAGTGATGGAACAGCAACAAGACAAACGACACAACCCAGGCAGGCGCTCCGGAGTCGATCGTCGAAGAATCGATCCACCCAGATACACAGGCATCGAAAGACGAATCGATTCCCAATGTCGAAGCGGCGAGGACAGAAGAGAGGAGATAGAGTCTTGGAGCGAAATGCAGCCAAGATGTGTTAAATAGCGTCCTCCAGGATCGGTATAAATCGATTGTCTTCCTGGAAGATGCCTATCTCAAGGAACTGGTACGCTATATCCATTTGAATCCGCTCAGGGCGAAGATGCGGTTAAAGGGGATGGACCGGATAAAAGG
>DEIP01000059.1:11754-13000 GCA_002352605.1 Desulfobacteraceae bacterium UBA2771
CGGATAAAAGGGGATGAACGGATACTGGGTGATGCGGAATTTGTGCTCTCCGTGTTGTCCCATGCAAACGAGCGGTTTGAAAGCGGCTATGAATGCAAGCGACTTGGATACGACATGAATCGCGTCGCCGATAAAGTTGCGGGGATATATGGAATCGATCCAAATGAAATCTATCAAAAGGGTCGCCAGAAAACGCGTGCCGATGCCCGTGGCCTGTTTTGATACTGGTGTTCAAGCGAGTTGGGCCTGTCCCTGACCGAAGTGGCCCGGAAACTTGAAATGACCGTTTCCTTTAAGGACATCCCGAAAATGCTATAGGTTTCGATTAGGCTGTAATTCTTGCCTCTGATTTTTTCAAAATAGGAAGATACACCACCCGCTCATTTAGGTACATCTCGATATTGTTTTGCCTGCACTGATAAGCACATTGTCCACAACCAATACATTTATCCTTATCGAAAGACACCGCTTTATCAATTAATTTCATCGCAGTTGTAGGGCAGAATTTTTCACAATTACCACAAGATTTGCAGTCTGCATCATCCTTGATTCGGGCTGAATAGGAAGCATTATACATTAAAGCGACAGCACCCATGTTGTATGGTTTTAATATACTACAGCAATCCCAGCAACAATTGCAGATTGCAGCCACCGGAAGGTGGCAATCGTCTTTTTCATGAATAACCGAATGAACCGCCCCTCTATCTCGAACTTCCTTGAGAATTTCTATCGCTTCCTCCTTAGAAACACGTCGACCGTAACCCCAACTTTCCCATGCTTTTGCAATATTTCCGAAAGCCATGCACGATTCTTTAGGCATATCAAAGCTACATCCAGTGTCTATTAAGCTTTTCCCGTGTCGACAGACACAGGGAAACACGTAAATGGAGTTCTTTTTACCGTATTCTTCAACAAGATCATCGACCAAAAAGGAGGGGTATACTTTTGGATCATGAGTCATGCTGGCGCTTATTGGAATAGTCTTTTTCTTATTTTTTCTCTTTATTGCCGGATTCATCAGAGCTGTGCCTTGGGAAGGTTTTAACTATTGAGCCTACGCATAAACTTGAAATTGCTGAGGAAAAAGTTACAATATTGTATATTAAATTTTTTAAACTTGATCAATGTTCTTTGAAAAATAGGTTAAATCTGTAAGCTACTGCCTTTCAGCTTCAAAAACTAAGTAAATTGCAGATTTTGGATATACTTCTCCTGCTAAACTTCTTGTTTGTTGCAAATTTGCTTT
>DEIP01000038.1 GCA_002352605.1 Desulfobacteraceae bacterium UBA2771
AGTTGTTTTTGCGCGAGCCCTTAAACAATTGGTGACAATGTAATCCGACACAAAAAAATCCCTGAGTTTTTAACGATGGTTAGGTGATGAAAATGAAAATTCATCGAATAAATGCCAGGGATCTTCCGGATCTTTGGTTTCAAGCGGTCCACGATATTTTAGACGAGGGAAATCGGTTCAAAATTGATCGCGGTTCTTATGTCGGTCAGACACGCCTCGAATACGATTATTTTTGCGGGTATGTTAAATATCCGGCAACCATACCGCTGATTCCTGATATTCCCGCATCCTGCGGTATTCCCAACCCGGTCGAGGATGCCTATATTTTTGGCGGAGAGGGGTATAACCGATCGTATGTCGAGTATCTGATGACGGATCACAAAGAACCGGGCGAATCCTATACCTACGGCGAACGGCTGACACGGGTTCCCATCACCGGGGATAAATTAAGATGGTGGAATAGAGGTAACCGGGACATAATCGATAGGCGGGATGTAGATGGAAAAATAATTTTTGAAGAGAACGATACCCTTTTTCTGAACCAGATTGAATGGATTATTGATACCTATAAACGGTTCGGATCTCGAAACAACCAGATGGTGCTTCAGGTGGCGCACCCGTCCGATCTAACGCTGCTCGATCCGCCCTGCTTGAGATCGATCGACACGCGCATTCAAAATGATACTCTACATTTTATAGTCTATTTTCGTTCCTGGGACCTGTGGGGGGGGATGCCGGCAAACCTGGCGGGTATCCAGAATCTGAAAGAATATATGGCCGCTGAGATTGGCGTCAAAGATGGCCGGATGATCGTCGAAAGCAAGGGCCTCCACCTGTATGGTTATGCCGAGGAGTTGGCCAAACTGAGGTGTTTGAAGCCGTAGTTAAATATGACCAATGTTAAAACCAAGCCCCCGGATTCAATTGTTTCGCCTGTTCCCAAAGCTGTCGGGCCAGGTTAACCGTGGCCTGGTCCACCATCCGTCCGTCTACGGCAACGGCCCCCATTCCCCGGGAACGGGCATCGGCGTCGGCATCCAGGATCATTTTGGCCCGCTGGATTTCCTCCTCAGTCGGTGAGAAAACCTGGTTGATCGTATCGATTTGATCCGGGTGGATGGCCCATTTGCCGTCGCAACCCAAAGCGCAGGCCATACCGGCCGAGCGTTTGAGGCCATCAACATCTTTAAAATTGCCGTAGGGCGCATCGATAGCCATGGCCCCATTGGCTTTGGCCGCCATGACCATCCGGCTCAACGCATAATTCCAGCGGTGCCCGGGATAGATGGTTTCTTCATTTTCTCCGTGTCCGGAAATGGAAACGATCCGAGCGCCCACCGAAGCGCTATAGTCGGCGATGCCGAAGATCAGGGTGCGAATCCGTCGGCTGGCCCGGGCGATTGCGCTCACCTGCTCCATGCCTTCGGCGGTTTCGATGGAAGCCTCGATGCCGATGGGAGTGGCCCTTTTTTTGTGCAGTTCTATACCGGTAAGCAGTCGGTCCACGAAATGGATGTCCCCGGGGTGGTTGATCTTGGGCACCACCACCGTTTCGATCCGTTCCCCGGCGGCGGTGACCACTTCCAGTAGATCTCGGTACCCCATGGCCGAGTCAATCCCGTTTATGCGAACGGCAATGGTGCGTTTTCCGGGCGTCTGGGCCAGTAGGGTGCGGATTACCTGGTCCCGGGCCGCTTCCTTGGCATCCAGGGGTACGCTGTCTTCAAGATCCAGCATAACCACGTCTGCCACGCCTGGCAGGGCTTTGCGGTGCATTTTTTCCATGTGGCCGGGTACTGACAGGATTGATCGTCTGGGTTTCATGGGTGTTATTCCTTTGTGGGCGCGGGTTGGTTTTTATGCAAAGACAGGGGATTCATACGCGAGTTGCCAACGGGTTGGCAAGGGTTAATTTACAGCTGTAAATTACATAGACGAGGCTATCGTGTGGAAGATGCCAAACTGTGGGTGTTAACCTTCTCGGTAATGCTGTCCGGTATTGCCGGGGCATTATATATTCCCCAGGCGGGCATCATCAATCCTACGGAATTTGCTCCTCTGGCCTCCATTGAAATCGTTATATGGGTCGCCGTCGGCGGCATGGCCACCTTGTACGGCGCAGTGATTGGGGCCATGATCTTCAATTACGCCAAGAGCTACCTGACGATGGCCTTTCTTGATGTCTGGGTTTTCGCAGCCAATGAAACCTGTTCTTCCGTCACCTGCCATGACCCGCATTTGCTTAGACTGATGCTCCTGGTGAGTCCGTCGCTGCCCACCGGTGCCTTTGCCTACTCCCAGGGCCTGGAATGGGCCATCGAGGCAAGATGGGTTCAAGACGGTCCCGGCCTTCGGTCATGGCTGATCGATCTTGTTCGACATTCCATGGCCTATGTGGATATCCCCTTGTTGGTCCGGATGATGTCGGCCTGTGGGGCCGGGGCGGAATCCGAACTTGCTCGGTGGTGCGACATGCTTCTGGCTATGCGGGAATCTCAGGAATTGCGGATGGAATAGAAAAATCGCGGCCGGGCGATGGTAACACTGCTGGAACCGGATCGAATCATGGGGGTGGAAACCGGCGGGTGTCCGCATACCGCGATCCGTGAGGATGCCTCCATGAATATGGCGGCTGTTGCCGATCTGATTCACCGGTTTCCGAAATTGGATTACATTTTTGTGAAGAGCGGCGATAAAATTCCGCGTAAAGCCAAACCCTTTATTTTGACCAACATGAAAACCGGCCACGGAATCGATGATATCGTGGCCTTTTATCAAAACGGAAGGCATGCTGGGGGAGGGTTGCATGTAGTAATGTTCTTTCCAGCGATGAAAAAAGGTGTTGCCAACGTCCCCTCGACCCTTTAATTAAATCACAAGAATCAAAGACCAAATGACAACCAAAACCGATGACCAAAATTTCAAATCATATGAAATAATGAAATGTTCTGTTTTTCAGAAGGGTTCGATAGGCGCATTTATTATCGATTTAAATCATTAAAAAGGAGATTGGAAAATGACGGCAACCGACGCAACAGAAAGAGATCCTCTCTGGTTATTAATCGAGAAGAATATCCTTGAGCTCGATTCACAGGATCTCTCAGGGGAAAAACTGGAAGCATCGATTCAAAGAATTGCAGGTCAACTTGACAACGCGGGATACAATGTTTCGAGTCACGGGGGTAATTTACTTAAATTGAGATGGGCTGTGGGTAAAACGCGCAAAATCGGAAAGCCCCTTATGAAGGATCTCAATACGGCGATCGCGGCACTTACTATAGAGGATGTGACGGACCCTTACTTTGCGACGAATAAGCTCCTCGACGATATCGGAAAGACATGGCCGGAACTAAGAAGCCCCGAGTGCAGACCGGATGTGATTCGGATTGTTGAGAAGACGAAGCTCGATCTACTGATTGCTAAGGCAAAAGGCTTGCCCGACGATGAAGGTATCCGACTCCTCATTGAGGAACAAGTGGCTTCCGAATCGATCACCAACGGGATGGAGATTACCGGAGAGAAGCTGGAACAGGTGATCGCTGAAATAAAGAAGGAGCGCGCAGAAAGGGAAAGAGTAGCGACACTGCTTGAGGCGGTAGAAGGCAAGTCTGAAGAAGAAAAGGTTAAACACCTTTTTGAGAATGAGGTCTCAGAAGAATTGATAATCGAAATGGCGAAAGTTGAAAAGGGCGTGATCGATGCCGTCAAACAGGCCATGGAAGATGAGTTAAAGGAAAAACAAAGGCTGGCAGAAGAGGCGGCCGCACGGAAAAAGGAAGCGGCTGCAGGGCCTGGGTTGGAAGATATACCGCCGGATGAGATGATCGATTACATCGAATCCATTCGTGATATCATGGAATTCAGCGATAAGGAGAAGGAAATCAGAGTCATGTGCGAGCAGAGTTCCATCCCAAAGTGCCTTGTGGACATTGCTGTTTCGGAGCCTGAGAGACTGGATGAACTCGAAAAGGAGGCTTAGAGATCTTGCCATCAGGCCGGACTTTCCACGAAGGACTCCAAGAAGACGATATCGGACCCAAATTGAAAGCGTCGGGCCGGACTTGGGGTGAAACACTGTAATTGTTTCGAGCTTGCGATCCTGATGTATCACTCACGACCGTTCGCTGCCGTCGGCACCGCAGACGGGTTGAGAACATAGGCCGAGGCCCCAAGCTCTCGCATCCGTTCGCAAAACCGCTGCCGCCGGCCTTCTATCGGCTCTACATCCAGGGAAGCAAACGCATCCATACTGCCGGTAAGGATTGGGGACGAAATAAA
>DEIP01000177.1 GCA_002352605.1 Desulfobacteraceae bacterium UBA2771
ACAACGCTACCAAAAAATTACAAAAACCGTTTAAAGTTCCATGGCTTTCCGATAAGACCGTGGAGATAGTCTGGACCGCTTGATTAGGTGGTTATTTTGACGCTTGTACCTACTGTGAAAATCGGTGTTAAATATGCCCAATCCATGCAATACAATCCAAATGCAGCCATATGTGGACAGCCCTCCCCCTTGACTTATGCTCGATTTCATCTTAGGAAACGATAGACTTTTTTCTGGAGATCAGGACGTGGAATTCGATAAAAAAACGAGAATGACCCGACAGCGACAGGTGATTCTGGAAGAAATCCGCAGAACCAACAAGCATCCCGCCGCGGATGAAATTTACGAGCGAGTTCGGAAACAGTTGCCCCGGATCAGCCTGGGTACCGTTTACCGAAATCTCGATGTACTATGCGAACTGGGTGAAATCCAGCGACTGGAACTCTCCGGGGCCATGAAACGCTACGACGGCAATCCCAAAAAACATTATCATATCCGCTGCGTCTGCTGTGACCGCGTTGACGATGCACCCATCGCACCGCTCAATAAACTGGAAGATGATCTCTATGGCACCACGGTCTTTGAAATCATCGGCCATAATCTGGAATTCACCGGATTGTGCCCCCAATGCTCCAGGCAACGAAATCAGCGGCAAACGGCAAGATAGTCCAGATTCGAAGCACGTAATATTCTATTTATTCCAGCTGCTTGTGTTATGATACAGTCCTGTATCGAATGAAACATGAGACAACATTAATATCTGGTGCCGGCGTGGGGCGGCAATGGAAATGTTCTCAACACCCGTCAGCCTCGCAGGAAAAGGACACAAACGGGCAAGGCCTGCACACAAAAACTGGCATCACCCCCTGGCATGCAATTTGAGTCTCTTATCTTAAGGATATCCGGCCCGACACTCCGAAACAATTGCTCTTTCACCCCAGACCATAAAATGAGGTGGCCCATGGAAGCGTGCAAACCAGTTCTCAACACAGGATTAAGGGGCGTAACCATCGCCAGTACGAAAATAAGCGATGTCAAGGGTGCCGAGGGCAAATTGGTCTACCGGGGATACCGGGCCAAAGACCTGGCCGGCAATACCTCGTTCGAGGAAGTGGTCTATCTGCTGCTGTTCGAGCGGCTTCCCAACAGCAAGGAACTATCGGACTTTAAACAGCAGATTGACGACCAGCGCATGGTGCCGGGGGAAATTCTCAGCGCCATGGAAGCCATGCCCAAAGATGCGCTGCCCATGGACGTACTCCAAGCCACCGTCCCCATGATGGCCAACTATGATCCCGACATCCGCCAGGCCGATATTGACAGCGCCACCCGTATGGCCGTTCGCCTGACAGCCAGGTTCGCCACCATCGTGGCGGCATGGGATCGGATCCGCAACGGCAAGGCCCCCATCGCCCCGGACCCCAACCTGAGCCAGGCAGCCAACTTTCTTTATATGCTCAATGGCGAAGCACCCGATGACGAACTGGCCAGTTTTTTTGACGCTTGCCTGGTGCTTCACGCCGAACACTCCTTCAATGCCTCCACCTTTGCCGCCCGGGAGGTCGCCTCCACCAAGGCCCACATGTACGCGGCGGTGGCTGCCGGTGTCGGTTCCCTGTCCGGTCCGCTTCACGGCGGCGCCAACACGCGGGTGATGCAGATGCTGCTGGCGATCGGCGATTTGGAAAAGGTCGACGACCCCCGCGCGCACATCATCGCGCCCATGTCACAGACCCTGGGAAAGCGTGCCGGTGACACCCGCTGGTACGATCTTTCCAAAGCGCTGGAGGTAAAGGGAAAGGCAGCCTTCAAAAAGAAAAAAGGCAAGGATATTTTCGTCAATGTCGATTTTTACAGCGCTTCCCTGTATTACTATATGGGCATTGCCGTGGATCTGTTTTCGCCCATCTTCGCCATCTCCCGCATCGCCGGATGGTCGGCACATGTCATCGAAGAGCTGTACGGAGGGGCTGCAGCCAAACCCACCTTGTACCGGCCCGAGTCCGACTATGTCGGCGACTACTGCGGTCCCGATGAATGTTCATTCGTTCCCATGGACGAGCGATAACTGCGACTCACTGACGCAACCCAAAATGAGGTTCAACACAGAAGATGAAAAAATGGAAATGCACAGTCTGCGGCTACATTCACACCGGAGATGAACCCCCAGAAAAATGCCCGGTCTGCGGTGCACCCAAAAGCCGGTTCATAGACGTCACAGTGCCCGAAGCACCGGCACCAAAGATGGAATCTAAGCTAGCCACCACGCCTGAAACCGCAAAAGAACCGGAAACGGATTTACCGGAGATACCGGAATCCGCAGCAGCAGCAACTGTTGAACCCGAACCGGTTTTCCCATTCAAAAATTCGCGTTACCGGAGGCTGTTTAACATAATGACCAAGTACCACGGGCATCCCATTACGGTTCATATTCCCAACGGCCTGCTGCCCGTCTCCATCCTGTTTATCTTTCTGTCCGCCCTGTTCAGCATCAAGGGCCTGGCCAGTGCAGCCACTTTCAACCTGGGCGTGGTGGCCCTGTCCATGCCGCTGGTTTTGTTTTCCGGGTGGGTGGACTGGCAGAACCGCTTCAACGGTGCCATCACCAATGTGTTCATCGTCAAAATTGCCTGCGGCATTATCGTCACCGTCACCGCCTGGTTCCTGTTTATCTGGCTGCTGGTCAATCCATCCATTGTCACCAACCCCCAGCCTTCCCGGGTTGCCTTTTTCATGATCAACCTTATTATGCTGGGAGCGGCGAGTACCGCCGGATGGTATGGCGGCAAGCTGGTTTTCAGAGATTGACAAAACGCCGGATTATACGATTACGAAGGAGTATAATACAATGAATCAGGCACATGATATCGACGAAGCACAAATGCAGCAAGCCCAGATGGAGCTGACAAGAATTCTCAGCGGCCTTACGCATGAGGTCCCTATCCTTCTTTTCACACGGGGTGGTGAAAACGAGGTTTTTAATGATGCGGCTCGACAAGCCCTGCGTTTTTTCCGGCAATTGACTGACAAGATCGTCCTGCGGGAATACGACCTGAGCCATGAGAAGGCACAGCAGATGGGCATCGACCGTTCTCCCACCCTTGTCTTCGATCCGGACCGCCACAATGTTCGTTGGCTGGGCGCCCCCCTTGGAGAGGAAGGCCGCATTTTTCTGGAAGTCCTGCTACGCATCGGCACCGGCAAGAGCGACCTGAGTGAAGCGGCCATTGGGGTTCTGAAAAAAATCGACCAACCACGCCATGTGAAGGTTTTCGTCAGTGCTTCCTGCCCCTATTGTCCCCAGCAGGCCTTAAATGCCCTCAAGGCGGCCGTGGCACGACCCGAGATGATCTCCCTCGAGATCATCGATATCCAGGCAAACGCCGATCTGGCGGAGAAGTACGCTGCCCATTCAGTGCCCCAGACGTTTACCAACGATATTCTCACCGCCCTGGGCGCCCAGACCGAAGAGCTCTTCATGTCCTCCATGGACAAAATGGAGCAGCAGACCATCTTTATCCCCGAAAACGACGCGGCAGAGGTGGAATGCCAGTTGGTAATTATCGGCGGCGGCCCCGCCGGCCTCACCGCCGGTATCTACGCGGCGCGTAGCGGACTCAAATCCGTAGTGGTGGAAAAGGGTGTGCTGGGCGGTCAAGTCGCCCTTACCCCGGTGGTAGAAAACTATCCCGGTATGAAGGAGGTGGGCGGCAAGACCCTGGTGGACATCATGGTGACCCACGCCTTGGAGTACGTGCAGATATTCCCCGGCGAAGAGGTCGTGAACATCATCCCGGGAGAACCCCACGTCGTCCAGACCTCTCGGAGAAAGTTCAAGACCCGGGCCGTGCTCATTGCCACCGGTGCCTCCCACCGGCATCTGGGAGTTCCGGGAGAAAATCGATTCTCCGGCCGCGGGGTCAGCTACTGCGCCACCTGTGACGGCCCTCTTTTCAAAAGCAAACAGGTCTTCATGGTAGGCGGCGGTAACAGCGCCGCAACCGAAGCCCTGCACCTGCACAATATGGGTGTGGCCGTTACCCTGGTCCACCGCCGGGACCACCTCAAAGCCCAGGAAGTGCTGGTTAAAAAGCTGATCGACAGCAATATCCCCATTCTCTTCAACACCGAGGTCAAAGAGATTCGGGGTGAAAATCGGGTCACCGAAGTGGTGCTGCTGAACAAGGCCAGCGGTGAGACATCCGCCAAACCGGCCGACGGCGTCTTCATGGCCATCGGTTACGATCCGGCCGTGGACCTGGCCACCAAAGTGGGACTGGAACTCTCCGAGGAAGGCTACATCAAGCACAAGGAGTTTCGCACCAATATCCCGGGTATCTACGTGGCCGGGGATGTGGCCGGCGGCTTCAAGCAGATCGTCACCGCCGCGGGCTACGGATCCGAAGCGGCCCTGGCCATTTTCGAAGACATCATCAATCCGTACTGGAAAAAATAATGACCGGGTGTTCGGAATTTGGAGCATCTCACCCGCCCAAAACTGCAGGTTACAGCCGGGTGACCATGTCCCACATGATTCTGCCCCAGGACGCCAACCCGGCAGGAATCGTCCACGGCGGCGTCGTCATGAAACACATCGATGACGCCGCCGGTGTGTTGGCTTTGCGGCATACCCGCTGCAACGTGGTCACCGCCTCCATCGACCGCCTGGACTTTCACAACCCGGCCTTTATCGGCAATCTGCTCACCCTCAAGGCGAGCTTGAACCTGGTGGGTAGTACCTCTATGGAAATAGGCGTACGGGTTGAGACCGAGGACCTGAGAACCGGAGAAATCCGGCATCGGCCTACCTGAGCTTCGTGGCCCTGGATGAAAATTTCCGCCCCCGCCCTGTACCCTCTCTGGTGATGGAAACCGATGAAAACCGGCGCCGCAACCGACAGGCCCAGGACCGGCGCCAGGTGCGCCTGGCGGAAAAAAATCATGAAACAACCTGCCGAACCGACCCGAAATCCTGCCATCTACCCCGGGAATAATCGATTGGGAAAACAACCATTCTCATCGATCCAATGGAAATCATTCAAGAAGTATGGGAACAAGTGAATCTAAAGGAACACGGAGACACGTTACGTCAGGCCCTTTGCACCCTCAGTTGAACGAAGCGAACCTGCTGACGGCAATCCCCCGGCAATGGAAGATAAATTTCACCCGCCTGCATCCAGACCTTCTTAGGGCCTTGGCAAGAATTAAATACACAGAGATGACGCCGGATTTTTTTTCGTGTTCAAGACGCTTCTGCTGGAACACCGTCCTGAGTCCAGCCTGGCCCCCTGTCTGTTCGATCTCTATTCGGATATCAAGTAGCGGGATGAACGTCGATTAACGGATAAATGTTCGGGCCGCAGTCCTGGCCGCCGGGGGTAGCCCGCGTTGCTGCTTTTTAACAGTATCCGGTGAACAACGTGGGATTGGATAAATGGATAGATTCCGGGGTGAGATGAGATGGTCTCCCACATGATTTTCATAATTATTGCTGGAATCAATACTTTTATTCCGGCAGCCGGATCACCTTCACCGGGATGGCGCTCCTTCTCACTACGCGTCGGGCCGTCCCGCCAATGAGCGCTTCCTTGAACATGCCGAACCCACGGATACCCATGATGATGGCATCCGCATCGTTGAGTTCGGCCTGTTGAAGAATCTCGTCTGCAGCGATGCCCTCTTTCACGATAATTTTATCGACCTTGAAAGTGCAGGCATCCAGTAACCGTTCACCCCCCCCCAAACATTTCTATACTGGGATTGGGGAAGGCGCGATGCCTTTTCTACCGAGGGATAGCGTTTCAGCGATATATTGCCAGGGATCTTGATTGCGCAGCCTACATGTTTCAATGACGCTTA